>JBJMWF010000313.1:0-14034 GCA_045810265.1 Vitreoscilla sp.
CCATGCGGCACGTGCAGCTCCAGCACCATGATCGTGATGATGATGGCCAGCACGCCATC
Source organism: Vitreoscilla sp. (assembly GCA_045810265.1). GTDB lineage: Bacteria > Pseudomonadota > Gammaproteobacteria > Burkholderiales > Burkholderiaceae_C > Scleromatobacter. Next base: position 60 of record JBJMWF010000313.1, read on the forward strand.
GCTGAATGCCTCGAACCGCCCCTTGCCCATCGTCGCTCCCGTGGCGCGCCGCGCGCCGCCGCGCATTGTCTCGCAGGCCCACGGAAGAAGACCGGCCCGAGGCCGTCTTTTCGGACCACCGGTCGGATCTGCCTGCCTCTACGCTGGGAATATGGAGACAGCCACGCCCGCCGGGTCCGTGCTCGCCGATGCCGGCGCGCTGCGGCAGGCGCACGCGCTGTTCCTGCAGCGTCGCGATGCCGAGGCCCTGCCGCTCGCCCGCGCGGCCGTCGACACGTTGCCGCAACGCCCCGATGCGTGGACGCTGCTGGGCGTCCTGCAGCAACGCCTGGGCCGATCGCTGGAAGCCGAGGCTGCCTATCGCGAGGCGACCCGCGTCGGCCCCGATTACGCCGACGCCTGGACCAACCTCGGCAACCTGATGGGTGCCCGCGACGACCTGCACGGTGCATTGCTGGCCTTCCAGCAGGCGATGCGCTGCGCCCCAACGTCACCCGACCCAGCCTACAACCTGGGCATCGCGCTGGAACACTTCGGGCGGTGGGACGGCGCGCTGACCGCGTTCCAGGCGGCCGTCGAATGCGATCCACGGCACGCCGACGCGCGCTGGAATGGCGCGCTGGCGCTGTTGCGCGCGGGCCGGTTCGAAGAAGGCTTTCGCGAGTACGAGTGGCGCTTCCAGCGCGCCGAGCCCGCGCCGCGCGCGTGTCCGCAGCCGGTGTGGGACGGCCGCCCGCTGGCGGGCCGCACCCTCCTGGTCTGGGCCGAACAAGGGTTCGGCGACACACTGCAGTTCATGCGCTTCGTGCCCGAGGTGGCGCGTCGCGGCGCACGTGTCGTGCTGGAGGTGATGGACGGCGTGCAGGAGCTGGCGCAGCGCCTGCCCAGCGTGGACGACGTCATCGTTCGAGGTATCGAGCCGCCGCACTTCGACACCCACGTCGCACTGATGAGCCTGCCCCACGTGCTCGGCCTCGAGGGCCCGCTCGCGGACGCGCCGTACCTGCGCGCGTCCGACGCACTCGCAGGACGGTGGCGCGAGCGTCTGGCTGCCTCGAGCGATGGCCAGGGTCGCGAACTCGCGGTGGGATTGGTGTGGGCCGGCAATCCGGTGCTGCGCAACAGCCATGAGCGCTCGCCAGGATTCGAGGCCGTCAGCGCGTTGCTGGGCGTGCACGGCGCGCGCTTTTACTCGCTGCAGAAAGGCGCCGGTCGCGCCGAGCTCGCCGGCCGCGCCTTGCCGTCCAACTTCGTCGACCTGGATGCGGATATCGCGAGCTTCGACGACACCGCCGCCGTCATCGCCAACCTGGATGTCGTCGTGACCTGCGACACCGCGGTCGCCCACCTGGCCGGAGCGCTCGGCAAGCCGGTGTTCACGATGCTGCCGCACAGCCGCGACTGGCGCTACGGCCTGGACGCGCATGCCAGCGCCTGGTATTCGTCCATGCGGCTGTTCCGCCAGGGCCAGGCCGGCGACTGGACGGATGTTCTCTCGCGCGTGGCCGGGGCGCTCGAGGATGCAGTCGCATCACTGCCAATGCAGGCTCTCGCACCGCTGCATGCTTGAAGCCTGAAGTATCGCCCCGACATGGGCTGCAAGGGCCGCAGTCGGGCAAGCCGTTTGCCGATGTGAAACCTGGAGAGATCGTGAAATCGATCCGCGAAAGAGGGCTTCCCTGAGTGCGGAGGCGCGCGCGCCGCTGGGCGCAGCGCCACACTTGCCCGGAGACAACGACGATTCCGAGCCGACGCACGCCGCGCCGACCGAGCCGCCGCCGGCCCCGCACCGTTACCGTCAGACCGCTCATGAACCAATTCGACCCGCTCAGAAAATTGATGCACGTGGACGAGGCCGTGGCCCGATTCGCGTCACAGCCCGGCACGGTGTTCACCAGCGGCGTCTTCGACCTGCTGCACCGCGGCCACATCGCCTATCTCGCCGAGGCCCGCAGGCTGGGTGACCGGCTCGTCGTGGCGATCAACAGCGACGCCTCGGCACGACTCCTGGACAAGGGGCCAGGCCGGCCGGTTCACCCGGAAGGCGACCGCGCGTTCCAGGTCGCGGCACTCGAGAGCGTCGATGCCGTCGTGATCTTCAACGAGCCTTCGCCCATCGCGCTGCTCTCGCGCCTGCGTCCCTCCGTCTTCGTCAAGGGCGGTGACTTCGACATGGGCAAGCTGGCGGAAAGCGCGCTGGTGCGCAGCTGGGGCGGCCACGCGGTGGCGCTGCCCTTCGTCGACGGCTTCTCCACCACGTCGTTGATGGATCGCCTGCGCGCATCGACGCGCCCCGCGGCGGTCGAGGAATCATGATCCCCGTTCGCCGCGCCGTGTTCCTCGATCGCGACGGCGTGCTGAACCATGATCGAGGCTACGTCAGCCGTCCCGAGGACTTCGAGTGGATGCCCGGCACGATGCACGCGTTGCGTGCCCTGAGCCGCGCGGGCTGGGCGCTCGTGGTCGTCACCAACCAGTCCGGCATCGCACGTGGCCTGTACGGCCCTGCCGAATACGAGAATCTCACCGCCTGGATGCACAGCGAGCTCGCGCGCCACGGCATCACGCTGGACGGCGTCTACCACTGCCCCCACCTGCCCGATGCGCCGCTCGCCGCCTGGCGCCGCCACTGCGACTGCCGCAAGCCAGCGCCCGGGATGCTGCGGCGTGCCGCGCGCGACCTCAAGCTCGACCTGGCGGCCTGCGTGATGGTGGGCGACAAGCCGTCCGACATCCTCGCCGGCCGTGCAGCCGGTGTCGCCGCCTGCGTGCGCATCGCCGAGGCGATCGACCACGCGTCCTGCGACATCGCCGACCCGCCTGCCGACTTCACCTGCGCCAATCTGGCGGAGGCCGCGCGCTGGCTGCTGGAGCATGAGGAAACGCGGCTCGCCTGAACGGATCGCACGAGCGCTCAGCGATTGAAATGCCGCGCTCTTCGATGTTGATCGTGCATGCGATGCAGCTGCATCGACGGTCCAGTTCATTCCTCGCGAACGATCAGCCGCAGGCGACTGATGACCTGCCATGAGGCGAGTCCTCATACCTGCGCTCGCCGAGCACCTTCGCCCGCACTGTCATCACGATTCCCATCGCGAGACGACGCTCGTCAAGAATGACGCCACAAAGAAAAACCGCCTCGAGGGCGGTTTCGTCTTTTCGTCCAATTCCTTGATCACAAGGAGAAATCTGGTGCCGGAGAAAGGAGTCGAACCCTCGACCTTCTCATTACGAATGAGCTGCTCTACCAACTGAGCTACACCGGCGTTTCAACAATGCCCCACAAGTGGGATACCGCGAAGCCTACCATTCTAGCGCAAGATTTTTTGTTCAGGCAAGCTTGGCGCGAAATGTCGCCCTGGCGCCGGGGGTCGTGTTGTCGAGCAAGGCCTGAATCCTCGCTGGGCGGGCGCGGCTTCTCGACACGGAGTATGGGCAGACGGGGAACCGAGCTTCGCACAAACCTGGTCGGCCCGAGCTGGAGGCGATGCCAGTCCCGGCCTTGGCGCCATCGACAACCTCGGTGAGGAAAGACATGCAGGAAGCGACGAGGTAGTTAGGGATCGCCAAAGGCGACTCCTTGAAGGACATCATCGGGTCTTACAGCGAGGAGGACTGGAAATGCTGCACCAAGAAATGGTCTGTATGTCGGCTGACCACGTTCGCGTGGCCAGACCTCTTCTGATCCTGGTAACCGTGGTGATCTTCGTGCTCGGACTGACCTTGCTGGGCGGTGGGGTCTACCTGGGGTACTTTTCAAGGCTTGCGAACACCGACCTGCACTTCTGGGGCCTCGCCCTCAAGACCACCAGTGTCGGGCTTGGAATGGCGGGCGTTGGAGCGGTCATGGTGATACGTGGCATCTCGCGCACCCTCAAGTCGCTTGAATACCTGGCGCAGCTACCTCCGGACGACCACCACCACCGCCGCGCATTTCCGTCTCCCGACTGATGGAGCGCCGGCGGTGCGGCCTGATTCAGGGTATTCGTGGCGTATCGGGAGATCGCGTGATTGACGCACTGACAGCCTGACAACTCGAGCAGTTGCCAGGAAACGAAGAACCGCCCGTCGGGCGGCTTTTTCTTGCCTGATTAGGAACCAAGCTCAGCCGGCTCACGCAGTGAGCGTGTCAGTAGCGAGGATGAAGGCATAGCCCAGGAGGTGTCTATGCCGATGAATCGAGTCCAGTTTCAGCCAGGGATGTCGCTACGCGAGTTCCAAGCGCGCTTCGGCACGGAGCCGCAGTGCCGCCAGGCGCTGCAGGAAGCGCGTTGGCCGTACGGCTTCCGCTGTACGAGCTGCCAGACTGCGGAGCACAGCCAGTTCGAGCGCCAAGGCCGGGTGTATTGGCAGTGCAGCGGCTGCCGAGCGCAAACAAGCCTGACGTCGGGCACCATCTTCGACGCCAGCAAGTTGCCGCTGACGGTCTGGTTCCTCGGGATGTACCTGCTGACCCAGACCAAGACGGGCATGTCGGCGCTCGAACTGCACCGCCATCTAGGCGTGAGCTACCGCACGGCCTGGCTGGTCAAGCACAAGCTGATGGCAGTGATGTTCGAGCAGGAGCGAGACCGCCGGCTCGAAGGCGTCGTGCAAATCGACGACGCATTTCTCGGGGGTGAGCGCACTGGCGGCAAGCGTGGACGCGGCTCGGAGAACAAGGTGCCGCTGGTGGCCGCGGTGCAAACGACCGCCGGCGGCCAACCAATCTTTACGCGGCTCGACGTGTTGCCCGATTGGAAGATTCCGACGGTTGCACGCTGGGCTGTCAAAGCGCTGGCGCCCAACACTCACGTGGTCAGCGACGGGCTTTCCAGTTTCGTCGGGGTCAAGTCAGCTCAGTGCAGCCACGAGGCCATCATCCACAACTCAGGCACCGCTAAAGAGAACGTCCAGCACCAGCGATTTACGGCTATCAACACGTTGCTGGGCAACTTGAAGATGTGGATGAACACGACGTTCCGCGGCTTCAAGACCGGCCACTACGCCATGCGCTACATGGCTGAGTTCCAGTACCGCTTCAACCGTCGCTTTGACCTGGCCAAGCTGATGCCGTCGTTGCTGGCATCGTGCGCATTCCAGCAGCCAGCCACCGAGGCCGCCATCCGCACGGCTATGCCGGCTGAGCTTCGTACCTAATCAGGTTTTCTTGAGTGTCAATCTCGATGCCCCGCGATTCACGCCGGGAACCGTGTCGCAAGTGACGTGGGACAAGGGGCCGCTCGGGCTCGCCTCTTGCCAATGAAGGCGACCTTGCAAGACATGCAATGGAATTTCGTCTGCGAGGTTTGGGCAGTCTTATCGAAGTCGGTCAACAGTCGTTTGTCGGATGTGATCCCACTGGAGGTTCTATGGACGGCGACCCGATCCGCGAGGATCTGCAACGCAAGGTCTGGCGCGCAGTCAATGAACTGCTGCACGAGACCGGCACGGACGCCTTTGCGATCCCGATTCCCGACAGTGATCCGCCCCGCTTCGTCGCCGTCGGGACGCAAGCCGCCATCAAGGCATTGGTGGTGGTGCCGGATTCACCCTCTTCACCTCGGCAAGCTCGCCTCGAGCCGGGGAGCGATTGACTGGTTCAGCCAGTGGCCGACAAGCGCGGCCAGGCCAGGCCAGGCCCGACCCCGCTGCGGTCGAGCGAATCGGAGGCCACCTCCATCTCCGCCATCGCTTCGACGAACAGGCGATGCGAGACCATGCGCTGCTGCTTGAGAATGGCCTCGAGCAATCGTTTGGAGGATTGCTGGCCCTTCGCGTGCGCGTCGGACCAGAGAGCCAACGACTCCTGCGCTTGCGTCTCGGCAAGCTTCCAGGCACGGAACTTTGGCAAGTGCATGGTGCACCTCGGACGGTGCATCGACAACCCAAGGAACTGACCAGGGCACTAGGAGATCAGAAAGGCGGAAATCACAGTCTACGCCTTCTGTCGGACCAGCCTGCGCTTGATGATCACGAAGGCCTCCAGCACATGGATCCCTCGAGCGTGCGCAACGCGCTCGCACGACTGTCCGAGTCCGCGCCTCCAGGCGATCAGGCAGCTCGACTCCTTCGCTGCGCGCTCGCCACCCCGATCGCCGCGAGCACGCAGCCGGCGCCGAACAATTGCCCGATGCTGATCGGCTCGCGCAGCATCGCGGCCGACAGGACCAGCGCCGACACCGGCAGCACCGCGGTGTAAAGGGAAGCCGCGCCGGCACTCACCCGCGCGGCGCCCGCATACCAGAGAAGGTATCCGCCCACGGTCGGCACCAGTGCGTAGTACAGGACGCTCAGCAGCGCCGCAGGGTCGGCCGGCTTCGTCCATGCCTGCTCGAACAATGCCGGCAACAACGTCATCGCGAATCCCAGGCCGCACATCAAGGTCGACTGGGCCAGCGGTGCCACCGGACGGCGCAGCCGCTTGTTCAACAGCAGGAACAGCGCCTCGCAGCCGACCGCGGCCAGAACGAGCGCGTCGCCGGCGAGGTCGTGCCGTCCCTTCTGCCCTTCCGGAGCGATCGCGACGGCGGCCACGCCCATGCAGGCCAGAGCGACGGCCGCCAGCAGCCGCGGGCTGATCCGCTCGCGCAAAACCAGCGTGCCCACCAGCGCCCCGACGGCGGGCAGGCAGCCGGTGATGACGCCGGCGTCGGCGGCGGACGTCGATCGCAGCCCGGCCACCAGCAGCACGGCGTAGCCGACGCTGCCGCACAAGGCCTGCAGCGCCAGCAGGACGCCGTCGTGCAGGTCGGGCCGCGGCAGGCGTTCGCCGCGCCAGCGAAGAATGGCCAGGAACACGGGAAGCGCGATCGCGAAGCGCAGCGCGGCGGCCGTGAACGGCGGAAGTCCGTCGGCGATGATGCGGCTGGCGACGACCGTGCTTCCGACGGTGACCATGGCCAGGGTGAGAAGGACGCCGCCCGGCATGCCGGATGCGGGCGGAACGAGGGGAGTGGCAGCGGTGTTCATGCCCCCATGCTGCGCGACCGGGGCGGCGCGGTCTTGAACGAAATTGCGTCGGGCCGGTGCGCCTCGGCGCCGGCGTCGCAGTCGCTCAGCCCCGCGCCCGGGCGTAGGCCGCCGGCGTGTAGCCCAGGCAGCGCTTGAAGGATCGCGTCAGGTGCGACTGGTCCGCGAAGCCGGCGGCGGCCGCGGCGTCGGCGATCGACTGCCCCGCATCGAGCAGGCTGCGCGCCAGGGCCAGGCGGCGCTGCACCAGGTAGGCGTGTGGCGTCATGCCCAGTTCGCGTGCGAACGCACGCAGCAACTGGAAGCGGCTGAGGCGGGCTTCGTCCGCGAGCGCGGCCAGGCCGGGATCGGTGGCCGGATCGTCGTCCAGGCGCTCGCGTGCGCGCGCGATCGACGGCGACGCCAGGCGCTCGGGCACTGCCTGCGCCTGCCGCAGCAGCAGCGCGGCCAGCAGCCCAACCTGCGCCTCGTCGCAGGCCAGGCGGCCCTCGCCCGCGGCCAGGCGGGCGTGCCAGCGCTCGAAGGCGCGTGCGAGGACGGCGTCACGGGCCACCGGCCGCCACATCGGCACCGCGCCGCGGCTAGCCAGCACCTCGGCCGCCGCCGCCTCGACCAGCGCCGGCGACAGATAGAGCATCTGCCAGCGGCGGCCCGCGGCGTCCAGCGGTATCCCGTCGTGCACCTCGCCGGGATTGACCATCAGCATGTCGCCCGGACCGGCCTGCACCCACCCGGCCGCGCTCCATGACCGCTGCATGCCGCGCTGCAGGCGGCCGATGCCGTAGGTGTCGTGCGCATGCCGCGGAAAGACCTGGGCGCTGTCCAGACGAGTCGACAGCACGCCAGGGGCGAACTGGTGGACGGTCGGGATCGACTTGGTGGACATGCCCCCAAGTATCGCGGCAGACGCTCAGTGCCCGCCCACGTAGACGAACTTGAACAGGAACACCGCTCCGATCAGCCAGGACATCGGATGCACCGAGCGCCACTGCCCCGTGAACAGCTTCAGCGCCGCGTAGGTGATGAAGCCGAAGGCCAGGCCGTTGGCGATCGAGTACGTGAGCGGCATGGCCAGGGCCGCGACGACGGCCGGCACGGCCTCGGTGGTCTCGTCCCAATCCAGCTCCGTGAGGTCGCGCAGCATCAGGCTCGCGACGTAGAGCAGCGCCGGCGCCGTGGCATAGGCCGGCACCGCGCCGGCCAGCGGCGAGACGAACAGGCAGGCGAGGAACAGCACGGCCACGGCGATCGCGGTCAGGCCGGTGCGCCCGCCGGCCTGCACGCCCGAGGCGCTCTCGACGTAGGCCGTGGTGCTGGAGGTGCCCAGCAGCGAGCCCGCGAAGATGGCGCAGCTGTCGGCCAGCAGCGCCTTGTTCATGCGGTCCATCCGGTCGTCGCTGAGCAGGCCCGCGCGGCGCACGACCGCCAGCAGCGTGCCGGTGGCGTCGAACAGTTCGACCAGGAAGAACACCAGGATCACGTTGAACACGCCGACGCCCAGCGCGCCCTTGATGTCCAGCTGCAGGAAGGTCGGGGCGATGGACGGCGGCATCGCCACCACGCCCTCGAAGCGATTGCCCGCGAAGAAGAACGACAGCACCGTGACGGCCAGGATGCCGATCAGGATGGCGCCCCGCACGCCCAGGCGATCGAGCACGACGATGGTGAAGAAGCCCAACACCGACAGCAGCACCGAGGGCTGGTGCAGGTCGCCCAGCGTCACGTAGGTGGCCTTGGACGGCGCGACGATGCCGGCGCTCTTGAGCGCGATGATCGCCAGGAACATGCCGATGCCCACCGTGATGCCGATGCGCAGCGACGGCGGAATGCCGTGGATGATCAGCTTGCGCAGCCGGAACAGCGTCACCAGCAGGAACAGGCAGCCCGAGATGAAGACCGCACCCAACGCCACCTGCCACTTCAGCCCCATGCCCAGCACGACGACGTAGGCGAAGTAGGCGTTCAGGCCCATGCCCGGCGCCAGCGCGATCGGGTAGTTGGCGTACAGCCCCATGATGAGCGTGCCCAGCGCCGCGATCAGGCAGGTGGCGACGAAGACGGCGCCCTTGGGCATCCCCGCGTCCCCGAGGATGGTCGGGTTGACGAAGATGATGTAGGCCATCGTCAGGAAGGTGGTGAGGCCGGCCACCAGCTCGGTGTTGACGGTGGTTCCATGCCGGCGCAGCTGGAACAACCGGTCGAGCCAGGACGTCTCGACCGGGGTGGATGGGCTGGCTGCCGGGGGCGCGGGCTCGCGCGCGGTAGCCGCGTTGTGGGTTGCGCTGTGCATGTTGTCTCCTGCATCGCTCTGGTTGGATGCCCGGGGGCGCGTCTGGCGCGCGCTGGCCTGCGGGTTCAAGTTTGCCGGACGTGCGTCAAGGCCGGCGGTGATATCTGGGCACGCCGGCCACGTAGGCCGCCTGCAACAGTCGTTCGTCGCCCAGGGTCATCCAGGCGAACAGTTTCTGGTGCAGGTCCTGCGCCAGGTCGACGCGATGCTGCATGACGGGCGTGTGCGCCCAATCCCAGACCGCGAGGTCGGCGTGGCGCCCGACCTCGAAGCTGCCGATCTCGTGGTCGAGGTGCAGCGCGCGCGCCGCTCCACGGGTGGCGCTGTACAAGGCCTTCCAGGCCGTCAGCTTGACGCCGCGCAGGGCCTGGATCTTGTAGGCGTCGGCCAGCGTGCGGATCATCGACAGGCTGGTGCCGCCGCCCACGTCGCTGGCCATGGACACGTGCGCGCCCTGCCCCTCGGCGCCCAGCCAGTCGAACAGGCCGCTGCCCAGGAACAGGTTGGAGCTGGGGCTGTGCGCGATCTGCGCGCCGGTCTCGCGCAGCAGCACGCGGTCGAGGTCGTCCAGCCACACGCCATGCGCCAGCACCGCGCGCTCGTTGAGCAGGCCGTGCCGGTGATAGACGTCCAGGTAGCTGCGAGCCTCGGGGAACAGCTCGGCGACCCAGCGCACCTCGTCGCGGTTCTCTGCGACGTGGGTCTGCATGTAGGTGCCCGGATGCGCCTCCATCAGCGCCGCCGCCATGTGCATCTGGGCCGACGTGCTGGTGGGCGCGAAGCGCACGGTCAGCGCGTAGGCCAGGCGGGCGCGGCCATGCCAGCGCTGGATCAGGTCGACGCAGTCGCGCTCGGCCTGGCGCACGTCGTCGCGCAGGCCGTCGGGCGCGTGCCTGTCCATCAGGATCTTGCCGGCGACCAGGCGCATGCCGCGCCGCTCGGCGCCGGCGAACAGTGTCTCGGCCGAGTGCTTGTGCACGGTCGGGAAGACGACGGCCGAGGTCGTGCCGTGGGCCAGCAGGCCGTCGAGGAAACGCTCCGCACCGGCGACCGCCACCTCGGGATCCGCGAAGCGGCGCTCGGCGGGGAAGGTGTACGTGTTGAGCCACTCCAGCAGCTCGGTGCCGTACGAGGCGATCACGTCCAGCTGGGGGCTGTGCACGTGCGTGTCTATGAAGCCGGGCAGCACCAGGCTGCCGGCGTGGTCGACGCGCTGCCAGCTCGCGTCGGGCGCATCGGGCTGCACACCGGCGATGCGCCCGCCGTCGACCAGCAGCCAGTGGCCGGGCCGGAATCGCACGCCGGGCGCGCCGGCGGGCGCGGCGAAGCCGGGGTCGTCGGTGAAGTCGAGCAGGTCGCCGCGCAGGGCGATGCGGGAGTCGGTCGTCATGGGGTGCAGGGTCATCTTGTCTTGGCCAGCGAGCGCGCCACCTCGCGCACCTGCTCGCGCAGCCAGCGTCCGGCGCTGGAGTGGTGGCTGAGCTCGTGCCAGAGCTGGTAGTAGGTCAAGGAAGGAAAGCGGATCGGGCAGCGCACGATGCGCACGGGCAGCGTGTCGACGTAACGGCTGCAGAACTGGCGGCCGGTGGTGAGCACCAGGCGCGAGCGCGCCACCATCATGGGCGCCAGCGCGAAGTGCGGCGTGCGCACCGAGACGTTGCGGTGCAGGCCCTCGCCCGCGAGGTGGTCGTCGATGACGCCGCGCGCGCCGGCATGCAGCGGCATCGGCGCGACGTGCTCGCTCTCCAGGTAGCGCTCGGCGGTCCACCAGCGCGGATTGCGCACGGCGGAGTGGTCGGCCGCGACCAGGCAGACGGCCTCGTCGGAAAAGAGCTGGCCGATGTGCAGCTCTTCCGGCGGCTGCAGCCAGTTGCCGATCACCAGGTCGACGTCGGCGCGCGCCAGGCGCAACCGGTAGTCGTACTCGCCGGTCAGCGGCAGGATCTCGAGATTGACGCCGGGCGCCTGCGCCTTGATGCGGCCGACCAGCTCGGGCAGCACCAGCGGGTCCAGCCAGTCGCTGGCGGCGACGCGGAAGGTGAGCGACGCGGTGGCGGGGTCGAAGTCCAGGCCGCGGGCGCGCGCGCCGAACATCAGCTGCGCGCTGCGCAGGATGTCGGCCGCGGGCTCCATCAGCGCCAGCGCGGCCGGCGTGGGCACCATGTCGTGGCCGGCGCGCACGAGCAGTTGATCGCCCGTCAGCGCGCGCAGACGCTTGAGCTGCACGCTCACCGTCGGTTGCGTCGTCTGCAGCCGCATGGCGGCCCGCGAAATACTTCTCTCCGTGATCACGGTATGGAAGACCCTCACAAGGTACAGCTCGATCTTGTCGAAAGCGGCGCGTTCCGTCATATCTGACCTCGAATGAATGGAATGTCTCCACAGGTATACGACTTGCGCCGCAGCGGGGTTAACTTAGAGGCCATTCCCACCGAGAAGATCGCCTCTCCGCCATGCAGACCCGGCCCATCCGCTTCTTCCATCACCGCGCCGGCGCAGTCGTCGAGATCGACGACGCGGCGCCCACGCGCACGGTGCTCAACTGGCTGCGCGAGGACGCGCACTGCAGCGGCACCAAGGAAGGCTGCAACGAGGGTGACTGCGGGGCCTGCACCGTCATCGTGGCCGAGCTGGCCCAGCGGGCGCAAAGCATCGGCACGCCGTCGGCCGCGGCGACCGTCGTCGGCGGGCTCTCGCTGCGCACCGTCAACGCCTGCATCCAGTTCCTGCCCACGCTGGACGGCAAGGCGCTGCTGACGGTCGAGGACCTGAAGCGCATCGGCGGCGGCGCGCTGCACCCGGTGCAACAGGCGCTGGTGGACTGCCACGGCTCGCAATGCGGCTTCTGCACGCCGGGCTTCGCGATGTCGCTGGCCAGCACCTACGAGCGGCACTGCGCGGCCGGTACCCGCCCCAGCCGTCAGCAACTGGCTGACGACCTGTCGGGCAACCTGTGCCGCTGCACCGGCTACCGGCCCATTCTTGACGCCGGCCAGCGCATGTTCGACCTGCCGCCCGCGCGGCTCGACACCGCGCCCATCATCGCGGCGCTGCGTGCGCTGGACGAGGCCGGCGGCCTCGCCTACGAAGCGCCCAACCGTGCCATGCCCGCCGAAGGCGGTGGGCGTCGCGACCGCTTCTGGGCCCCGCGCACGCTCGACGACTTCGCCACGCTGCGCGAGCAGCATCCGCAGGCCCGCATGCTGGCCGGCAGCACCGACATCGGCCTGTGGGTCAACAAGCAGTTCCGCGACCTGGGCGACCTCCTCTACGTGGGCAACGTCGACGCGCTGCGCCGCATCGAACGGCCCAACGGCGGCGTGCTGCGCATCGGCGCCGCGGCGTCGCTGGAGGACGCCTGGGCCACGCTGAGCGCCGAAGTCCCCGCGCTGCAGGACATGTGGCTGCGCTTCGCCTCGCTGCCGGTGCGCAACGCCGGCACGCTGGGCGGCAGCATCGCCAACGGCTCGCCCATCGGTGACAGCGCGCCGGTGCTGATGGCGCTGGGCACCGAGCTCGTGCTGCGCCGCGGCGCGGACCGGCGCACGCTGCGCCTGGAGGACTTCTACCTCGACTACATGAAGAACGCGCTGCAGCCGGGCGAGTTCATCGAGGCGCTCGATGTGCGCCTGCCCAATGCCGCGACCGCGCTGCGCGCCTACAAGCTGTCCAAGCGCTTCGACTGCGACATCTCGGCCGTTGCCGCCGGCCTCGCCATCGAACTGGACGACGGTCGCGTCCGCGCCGCGCGCCTGGCCTTCGGCGGCATGGCGGCCATCGTCAGGCGCGCGGCGAACGCCGAGGCCGCGATCGTCGGCCAGCCGTGGAGCGAGGCGACGCTCGAGGCCGCGATGTCCGCTCTGGAACAGGACTTCACCCCGCTGACCGACATGCGCGCCAGCGCCGCCCATCGCATGCGCGTCGCGCGCAACCTGCTGCGCCGCTTCTGGCTGGAGACGCGGCCGGACGCACCGCTGGCCAGCCGCCACCTCAGCGTCTTCAGCGTGATGCCGCACGCGGCGCCCGCCCTCTGACCATCGCCCATGAACAAGCAAGCCGAACCCTTCCTGATCGAGGCCGACCTGGCCTACGCGGACTACCTGCGCAACACGCGCGCCCGCATCGACGCCACCGCCGAGGCGCAGCGCCTGCAGCAGGGCGAACGCGTGGGCGTCAGCCGCGCGCACGAGTCGGCCCACCTGCACGTGGCCGGCCAGGCGCCCTACATCGACGACCTGCCCGAGCTGGCCGGCACCCTGCATGCGGCACTCGGGCTGTCGCCGTTGGCGCACGGCCGCATCAAGGCCTTCGCGATCGACAGGATCCGCGCGCTGCCCGGCGTGGTGGCCGTCATCACCGCGGCCGACATCCCCGGCGTCAACGATTGCGGCGCGATCGTGCATGACGATCCGATCCTGGCCGACGGCGAGGTGCACTACCTCGGCCAGCCCGTGTTCGCCGTGATCGCGACCGACCGCGACCTCGCGCGCCGCGCGGCCGCGCAGGCCAGGCACGTGCTCGAGATCGAGCCGCTGCCCGCCATCATCACGGCCCAGGAGGCGCATGCCGCCCAGCAATACGTGCTGCCGCAGATGCACCTGCGGCGCGGCGATGCCCAGGCCGGCATCGCCGCCGCGCCGCATCGCCTCAAGGGCACGCTCAGCGTCGGCGGCCAGGAGCAGTTCTATCTCGAAGGCCAGATCTCGTACGCCATCCCGACCGAGAACGATGGCA
>JBJMWF010000314.1:0-7334 GCA_045810265.1 Vitreoscilla sp.
ACGCTGTTCCTGGCCTCGCAGCTGGGCGTGCCGGTGTCGACCACGCACACCATCACCGGCGCCATCGTGGGCGTGGGCAGCGTGCGCGGCGCCTCGGCCGTTCGCTGGGGCGTGGCCGGCAACATCGTGTGGGCCTGGATCTTCACGATTCCCGCGGCCGGTCTCGTCGCGGCGATCTTCGCGGCGGCCAGCGGCCTGCTGTTCTGACCCGACGCGTTGCTGCGGCGTGATCTCGCCGGGCGCTGATCCACCGAGATCCGATTGCACCAGTCCCGGCTTGGCCTTGCTGCAATGGACGACGCCCTGCCCACCGAAGGTGGAGCAGGGCGTTGCGTGCACGGCTGCGGCCCTTGAGGGGGCCGCGTCGCCAAGCGGGATCAGGCGCGGCGCGAGGCCGGCTTCTTGGTGGCCGGGGCGACCTGATCGATCACCGAGGACAGCGAGCTGTGCGCGTAGTCGACGCCGGTCTTCAGGCCCTTGGCGATCGGGGCGAAGGTGTCGGGCTGCGGCAGCTTGGCGGTGGTCGCGTCCACGGTGGCGTGGAATTGCGAGACGCCCAGGTCGGCCGAGGCGCGCAGTTGCTGGCTGGCCAGGGTCAGGCCTTGCTGGGCGTTGGCCTTGATCAGTTCGACGGCGGCTTGCGGATCCTTGACGCCGGTCAGCGACTTCAGCGCGGCTTCGGTCGCCAGGCGGCTTTCCTCGAAGTGCTTCTTGCCGAGGTCGGCCCAGGCTTGCATCTGTTCCATGACCGGCTTGAGGTTGGCCTGGATGGCTTCGGGGGCGAACTTTTCGGCGCCAGGGAAGGACGGGAAGGCGAAGGCAGTGGTCATGGGGATCTCCGGTTGATGGTGCAGTGCAGCAATTCTAATGGACCCATGCTGCGGTGCAACATCAAAATTAGGTGGGGCAGTCCAACACCGCCTGGGCGTCGGCACTTCCCGGCCTGTTGCCGAAGCTGCAAGGCGATGACGCGCCGGCCCTGAACGGCCTGCACTCAGAGCTTCATCGGCTGGCCCAGTGCGTCGCGCACGGTGTCCAGCAAGGCCTTCACCTTCGGGGCGGGCGCGCCGCTCATGTGGGCGTCGATGACGTCGTCCAGCGCCTTCTTGACGACGTCGTCCCTGGCGGCCGACACCGCCGCGAGCTTGGCCTTGGCATCGTCGCTGCCGTCGCCGCGCACCGCGGCCAGCAGCACCTCCACCAGCCGTTGCAGGATCAGTTCGACCGCTCGCGCCGAGAACCCGCCCAGCAACGCGATCACGCCCGGTGACAGCGACTGGTCCAGCTGCGTACCCAGCTTGCCGGAGATGAACGGGCCCAGCGCGATCGACAGGATCAGCCCGCCGATGACGCCGGTGAAGAAGCGCGAGATGTAGGACGCGTTGTACTTGGGGTCGTACGAGCGGTTGGCCAGGAAGGGCTGCGTCTTGACCAGCACGTAGAACGACGCGCCCAGCACCGCGCCGAAGAAAGCGTTGAGCGAGGTCCAGAAGGTGGCGGAGATCTCGACGTTCCTGAGCCAGTCCATCATTTCGGCGCTCCCTGGCTGGCGGCCTGTGCCCGCGATGCGGCCGCGGCGGCGGCTTCGATGAATGCGGCCGAGGCGTCGGACGCGGCGGCCTCGACGGCCGCTCGCCGCGCCTTCGAACGCTGGCCCTTGCCGGCGATCTGCGATGCGCTGATCACGAAGCAGATCGCGCTGATGAAGGCCACCAGGATCACCACCTGCACCAGCGGCGGCATGCCGCCGAAGATATGGCGCCTGCCCGCCGGTGGCTCCGAGGTCTGCAGCGACAGCGCGGTCGTCGGCGCGATCAGCACCGACAGCTTCGAGTGGACATCGAGGATCACCTGCTCGGGCGTCAGTCCGCACGGCGGCGGCTCGTCGGGGTCGGCGGGTGGCTCGTGCGCGAGGTACAGCGGTGCCGCGGCGCCGACCTCGATCGGCCAGATCAGCTGCGGCGCCACGTGCGACACCGGGTCGAGTTCGAGGGCCCGCAGCACCGAATCGAGCCAGCCGATCTGGTGCAGCAGCGGCAGCGGCAGCACGAAGCCGTTCTTGCGCGCGAACGAGAGCATCAGCCGGCAATCGGCCACCAGCCCGGACGCCGTGCCGTGGGGCCTGGCATGCCTCTTGACGATCTCGGGCGGTTCCGCCATGTGCTGCTCCGGTCGCGCTGCGTTGCGGCGGAGTCTCCATCACCCACGGCTGGCCGACATCCCTAGAACGGGCGTGTCCGGCCCGCCGATGCTCATGCGGGGGGCCCGGACGCGATCTCAGCGCCGCACGTCGAACGCCTTTTCCACCGTGAACGCGATGGTCCCCATCAGCACGCCACCGCCGATCATCAGCGCCAGGATCACGCCCAACACCGGCGCCCAGCCGGTGCGCACCATCCCTGGCGGCGGCGACTCGTCGTCCTCCTCGCGCGTGGCCTGGACGACGGGCTGCGTCGGATCGCCCGCATACAGGCGCGCCCACTTCGCGTCGGTCGTCAGCCCGATGACGATGGCGCACAGCATGCCGATCGAGATCGTCAACCCGAGCCAGGGGATCAAGGCCCATGACAGCCGGTCATCGACGCCGAGATTGCGCATGCGCACCACGCCGGCCAGGCCGACCAGGGTCGGGATCGGGTAGAGCCAGCCCAGGCGGCTGCGCCAGCCGTGCAGGTAGAAGTGGTGCAGGCCGATGCTGCCGCCGATCACGGCGATCCAGGTTGCGAGCGTCTTGGACGGCACCTCGTCGCGGCCGTGCGGGGCCACGGGCGCGGTGCCCTGCGACGACGTCACTTCAGATCCTCGCGCTCGATCGGGGGCGTGTCGGCGCCCGTGCCCAGGCGGCGCTGCATCATCACCACGTCCAGCCAGCGCTCGAACTTCCAGCCGGCCGCGGCGAAGGTGCCGGTGTGCTCGAAGCCGCAGGCCTTGTGCACCGAGATCGAACCCTGGTTGGCGGCGTCGCCGATCACCGCCAGCATCTGGCGGATGCCCAGGCGTTCGCAGCGCGCGATCAGTTCGACCAGCAGCAGCTTGCCGACGCCCTGGCCACGCGCGGCGGGCGCCAGGTAGATCGAGTCCTCGACGCAGAAGCGGTAGGCCCGGCGTGGCCGGAACTGGTTGGCGTAGGCGTAGCCCAGCACCTGGCCGCCGCGCTCGGCCACCAGCCAGGGCAGCCCCTGGCCGAGGATGGCGTCGCGCCGCTTGGCCATCTCGGCGTCGTCGGGCTCGTCCAGCTCGAAGGTGCCGGTGCCGTTGCGCACGGCCTCGCGATAGATCTCGGCGCAGGCGCAGACGTCGTCCGAGGTGCTGTCGCGCAGGGTCAGCGGCGACGCGGCCGAGGAGTTGGCAATGTTCATGGCGATCAGTTTATAATGCTCGGTTTTCGGCGTTGGCTGGTGCCTTGCCTGGAGCTTGCGGACTAACCCTCCGCTGGGATTGACGTCCCGGCTCCGCTCCCCCTTCCGACGGGGGAAGCGATTCACCAGCGTATCTAACGGCGTCGAATGTAGCGCTGCTGTCGGCCATGTCGGCCGGCAAAGGCAAAAGTTTGGCCCAGCCTTGCGTGTCTCCCTGGCGTGGCAAAACAAACCAAACTCAGGAATTCATCATGGTCGTCATTCGACTTGCCCGTGGCGGCGCCAAGAAGCGCCCGTTCTACAACATCGTGGTTGCCGATTCGCGCGAACGCCGCGACGGTCGCTACCTGGAGCGCGTCGGCTTCTACAACCCGATGGCCTCGGGCCAGGAAGAGCCGCTGCGCGTCGTGTTCGATCGCGTCACGTACTGGAAGAGCGTCGGCGCGCAAGCCTCGCCGACCGTCGAGCGCCTGCTCGACACCGCCGCCAAGAAGGCCGTCGGCACCCCGGCTCCCGCCGCTGCCTGATGCAGGCTGGTCTTCTTCGCGCCGTGGCTGATCGGTTCGTTCCGCGATGACCGGTTCCCTGCCGCAAGAAGACCTTTCCTGGCCGGAAGACGCGATCGAAGTCGGTCGCATCCTCGGTGCCTGGGGCATCAAGGGCGGCATCAAGGTGCTGCCCTTCGCGGCCGATCCCAAGGCCCTGTTTTCCGCCAAGGTCTGGTTCCTGAAGCCGGCCGAGAGCCTGAAGAAGCCCTCGGCTGCCGCCACCACCCAGCCTGGCAAGGCCGCCACCGCGGTCACTCCGGCGCACAAGACGCCGGCCCAGAAGGCCGCGCTCGCCGCGCCGCTGCCGCTTGCGCTGCACGCCAAGGGCGTGCGCGACCAGGGCGACGCGATCGTCGCGACCGCTCCCGAGATCGCCGACCGCGACGCCGCCGAAGCGCTCAAGGGCGTGCGCGTGTTCGTGTCGCGTTCCGCGTTCCCGGCGCCCGAGCCCGACGAGTTCTACTGGATCGACCTGATCGGCCTGTCCGTCTTCAATCGTGACAACGTGGCGCTCGGTGACGTCGTCGGCCTGATCGACACCGGACCGCATTGCGTGCTGCGCGTCAGGCCGGCGTCCGCCGCAGGCGAGGCCGATGGCGAGGCGCCCGCGGAGCCGGCCGCCGACGAGCGCCTGATCCCGTTCGTCGAAGCCTTCGTCGACTCCGTCGACATTCCCGGCCGGCGCATCGTCGTCGACTGGGGCCTGGACTACTAGCCGCTTGCGGCCGAGGCGGTCCAAGATGCGCTTCGACGTCATCACGCTGTTCCCCGACCTGTTCGCGCCGTTCCTGACGCAAGGCATCACCCGTCGCGCCTACGAGTCGGGCCAGGTCGACGTCAAGCTGTGGAACCTGCGCGATCACGCCGAGGGCACCTATCGCCGTGTCGACGACCGTCCGTTCGGCGGCGGCCCCGGCATGGTGATGCTGGCCGAGCCGCTCGAGCGCGCGCTGACCGCGGTCGCGGGCGCGCGGGCGGACGCGGGCGCGACCGCGGGGCCGGTGGTGCTGTTCACGCCCACCGGACGCCGCATCGACCAGGCGCTGGTGCGCGAATGGGCTGGCGGGCCCGGTGCGACGCTGCTGTGCGGCCGCTACGAAGGCATCGACCAGCGCGTGATCGACCGCCACGTCGACGTCGAACTGAGCCTGGGCGACTTCGTGCTGTCCGGCGGCGAGCTGCCGGCGCTGACGCTGCTGGACGCCATCGCGCGGCTGATGCCGGGCGTGCTGGGCGACGAGCAATCGCACCTGCAGGACAGCTTCGAGCAGGGCCTGCTCGATTGCCCGCACTACAGCCGCCCCGAACTGCTGGCAACGCCCGAGGGCGAGCTGCCGGTGCCGCCGGTGCTGCTGTCCGGCCACCACAAGGACATCGCGCGCTGGCGCCGCGAGCAATCGCTGGCGCTGACCGCCGTGCGTCGTCCGGACCTGATCGCCGCGGCGCGGGCGGCGAGGCAGCTCACCAAGGCCGACGAGAAGTTTCTGGCCAATCTGGATTCGGGCACGCTATAATCGCGGGCTCACCGTTCCTCTGCCGGGCAGAAGTGGCCGTCGAGAGCGCCGAATACAGGCCTCTCTTCACCTGGATGGACTCCAGTGCCGCATTCCAAGCAATAGTGCGCCGCCAAGAACGGGTTTGACTGAAGGTTCCTCATGGATCTGATCGCTACCCTCGAGCAGGAAGAGATTTCCCGCCTCGGCAAGACCATCCCGTCGTTCGCCCCCGGCGACACGGTGATCGTGAACGTCAACGTCGTCGAAGGCACGCGCAAGCGCGTCCAGGCGTACGAAGGCGTCGTGATCGCCCGTCGCAACCGCGGCCTGAACTCCAACTTCATCGTGCGCAAGATCTCCAGCGGCGAAGGCGTGGAACGCACGTTCCAGCTGTACAGCCCGCTGATCGCGTCGATCGAAGTCAAGCGCCGCGGCGACGTCCGCCGCGCCAAGCTGTACTACCTGCGCGAGCGCTCGGGCAAGTCGGCGCGCATCAAGGAAAAGCTGGCCTGATGGCCTTGGGGGAGCGTCCCGCGCGGACGCCCTGCCAACAAAGCCCGGCTCTGCCGGGCTTTTTCATTTGCAGGCGCAGATTGGCGCGCAAGCCTGGGACACTGCCGTCCTGATGAGCAGTCCCTCCACCTCCGAACCTTATCGCGTCCTCGTCATCGGCGGCTACGGCTTCTTCGGCCGCCGCCTGGTCGAGCGGCTGTCGCTGCAACCCGAGCTGCATGTCATCGTCGCCGGTCGCTCGGCCCTGCAGGGCGCCGCGCTGCTGGCAGACCTGCGTCCGGATGCTCTGGCCACGCTGGGCAGCATCGGGCTGGATGCGCTGTCCGATGACCTGCCGGCCTGGCTCGACGGCCTGCGCGTGCGTGCCGTCATCAACGCCAGCGGGCCGTTCCAGGGCCAGGACTATCGCGTGGCGCTGGCCTGCACGGCGGCCGGCATGCACTACATCGACCTGGCCGATGGCCGCGACTTCGTCGCCGGCATCGGAGCAGTCGACGTCGCGGCCACGGCGGCCGGCGTGTGCGTGCTGAGCGGTGCGAGCACGGTGCCGGCGCTGTCCAGCGCGGCGGTCGATGCGCTGACCCAGGGTTGGCAACGGGTCGACCGCATCGACATGGGCATCAACCCGGGCAACCGCACCGAGCGCGGCCTGTCGACGATCCGCGCGGTGCTCAGCTACTGCGGGCGCCCGATCCCGCATGTCGACGGCGCGACCGTCACCGGCTGGTTGCGCACACGCTTGCATCGCTATCCGGCGCCGGTCGGCTGGCGTGCGCTGTCGCCTTGCGACATCCCCGACCTCGCGCTGATGCCCTCGCGCTACCCCGGCCAGCCCACGGTGCGCTTCAACGCCGGCCTCGAACTGCTCGCGCTGCATCTGGGCGCCAATGCGATGGCGCTCGCCGGACGCCTGGGCTTCGTGCGCGACTGGTCGGCGCATGCCGTGCTGCTCAAGCGCTGGTCCGACCGCTTCCTCTCGTTCGGAACCGATGCTGGAGCCATGCACGTGACGGCCAGCGGCCTCGACGGCGAAGGCCAGCCGGCACGGCGCACCTGGACGCTGGTGGCCACCGACGGCGACGGCCCCTGGGTGCCGACCCTGGCGGCCGCGGCACTGGTGCGCAAGCTCGCGAGCGGCCACACGCCGGCCGTCGGGGCGCGGCCCTGCGTCGGCGAACTGACGCTCGAGGACTTCGCGCGCGAGGTCGTCGGCCGCAAGATCGCCTGGACGATGCACTGAGGGGCGAGTCCCGCGGGTCGAGGGGGTGATGGCCAGACAGGCGTGCAGCGCCGGGCAGGCGGTCCGACAATCGTCGGTCCAGCCTAGACCTTGACCTCGCCGCATGCCTTCCTCCGACGCACCGTCCACGCCGGCCGCCCCGCCACGCGGAGCCATCCGCGAGCCGCGGCTCGCACCG
>JBJMWF010000315.1:0-4394 GCA_045810265.1 Vitreoscilla sp.
GCTCTTCTTCTATTCGACCCAGACCGCGGGCGGCCGGGTGGACTTCGACTACTACCGGATCGGTCAAGGCGGCAGCGCCCACTGACCTCATGGAAGACGCGGAGTCAGTGTTTTCCTTGCCAATTCATTCGTTCATCGAACTATCATTGAGTCAGTGATATAGCGCAATATCAACTGCCGGCCTGAACTGTTCCGCCGGCATGGCCTGGCCGCCGGCGACGGCGCCACAGGCGGCGCCAGTTCATCTGCGTCCCGACGACCTGCCGCTCCACAACACCTCCGATCCGACACCTCCCATGAAGACACTCGCAGCATTGCTGCTCGTGGCCGCCGCTGCCACCGCAGCAGGGGCTCAACCGATCGAAGCCCGTCTCACCGTGACGCAGGACGTTGCGGGGCCGCGCATCGAGCCCACCGTCTACGGCCACTTCGTCGAGCACGCCGGCACGGGCGTCTACGGTGGCCTGTGGGTCGGCCCGGAGTCGACCATCCCGAACACGCGCGGCTGGCGCAACGACGTGGTGCAGGCACTCAAGCGCGTCGGCGTGCCCGTGATGCGCTGGCCGGGCGGCTGTTTCGCCGACGACTACGACTGGCGCGACGGCATCGGCGATCCCGCGCAGCGCCCGGTCCGCCGCAACCGCTGGTGGGGCGGCCTGGAGAGCAACCGCGTCGGCACCCATGAGTTCATGGACTTCGCCGAGCAGCTCGGCAGCGAGGTCTACTTCTCCGGCAACATGGGATCGATGCCGCCACGAGCCGCGGCCCAGTGGCTGGACTACATGACCGCCGATGACGCCTCCACGTTGGCCCAGGAGCGCCGCCGCAATGGCCGCGACAAGCCTTGGAAGGTCAAGTACTTCGGCATCGGCAACGAGAGCTTCGGCTGCGGCGGCAACATGACCCCGGAGCACCAGGCCGACCGGCACAACGAGTTCGCCACCTTCCTGTGGCCCGTCACGCGCGTCGCCTCCGGAGATGGGGAGGGCGACGACCGGCGCTTCGAGGTGCTGATGGCGCGTTCCGGCAAGCTCATGGACGCGGTGACGCTGCACTACTACTCGGTGCCGGGCAACTGGACGAAGCACGGCGACGCCACCGGCTTCGACGCCGGCGCCTGGGCGCGGACGCTGAAGGCCGCCCTGGGCATCGACCAGCGCATCAGCGGCGTCTCGACCATCATGGACAAGCACGACCCGGCCAAGCGGGTGGCACTCTATATCGACGAATGGGGCACCTGGTACGACACCCCGGCCGGTGCGAGCGCGCTGTGGCAGCAGAACTCGCTGCGCGATGCGCTGGTGGCCGCGGTCACGTTCAACGTCTTCCACGCCCACACAGACCGCGTGAAGATGGCCAACATCGCGCAGATGGTCAACGTGCTGCAGGCGATGGCGCTGACCGATGGCCCCCGCATGGTGCTCACGCCGACCTACTACGCCTTCGACCTGTACCGCCCGTTCAGGGGCGCGACACCCCTGAAGACCACGCTGCAGGCGCCGGCGTTCCGCACGGGCGACGTCGAGCTGCCCACCGTGCAGGTCAGCGCAGCGTGCACTGCCGACGGCAAGCTGGTGTTGGCGCTGGTCAACCTGAATCCGGAGCGCCAGGCGCGCGTGACGACCAATCTCACTTCGGGCGTGACAGGCCGGGTGTTGACCGGTAGCGCGATGGATGCCCACAACACCTTCGAACAGCCTCAAGCCATCGTGCCCGCGCCCTTCTCCGCCAAGCCCGGCCCGCAAGGCCTCGTGCTGGAGCTCCCGCCCCGGTCCGTCGTCGTCGTGCAGATGTAGGCGCCATGCGCTGAGGCACGTCTTTGCCAATAGGCTCAAGACCGGAGGAGACAACCGGCAGAGCACTTTCAAGTTGAAAGCCAGAACCATGAGACTGCTTTTATCGACCTTGCTCGTAGCCATGGGAGGCTGCGCCGGCACGCCGGGCTCGCCCCCCGAGCAAACCATCACGCCCAGCGCCAGTTGCACGGCCACCGCCACCTGCGGCGCCACGACCACCCACGCGCTTGCCATCACGGTGCCGGGCCCCATGCGCGAGCTGACGAGCCTGCAGCTGTCGCAGCAGATGTCCCCCGCCTGGAACCTGGGCAACTCGCTGGACGCCGCGCCCTCCGAGACCTCCTGGGGCAACCCCCCCGTGAGCCAGCGACTGCTCGACGCGGTGAAGGCGGCCGGCTTCAAGACCGTGCGCCTTGCGGTCAGCTGGAATCAACACGCCGACGCTGACGGCAACATCGACCCGGCCTGGATGGCGCGCGTCACCGAGGTCGTCGGCTACGCCCGCAAGGCCGGCTTCTACGTCGTGCTGAACACCCACCACGAAGAAAGCTGGCTGATTCCGACCTACGCCTACCAGGCCAGGGCGAACGCGCGCCTGGCCAAGCTGTGGACGCAGATCGCCGACCACTTCAAGGACTACGACGACTACCTGCTGTTCGCCGGTACCAACGAGGTGATGGTCCCCGGCGACTACGGCCTGCCGACGGCCGAGTACCAGAGCGTCCAGAACGGGTTCAACCAGGTCTTCGTCAACGCGGTTCGCGCCACCGGCGGCAACAACGCCAGGCGCCATCTCGTGGTGCAGGGCTTCAACACGAACATCGACTCGACCTGCAAGGGCTTCATCAAGCCCACCGACCCTGCGGCCAACCGCCTGTTCCTCGAGGTGCACTTCTACGATCCGTACAACTTCGCGATCAACGAGAAGAGCAAGATCTGGCAATGGGGCGCGAAGGCCACCGATCCCGCGGCGACGGAGGCCTGGGCCAACGAAGCCAACGTCGACGCCCAGTTCCAGAAGATCAAGTCCCGCTTCGTCGACGCCGGCACGCCCGTGCTGCTGGGTGAATACGCTGCCATGCTGAAGTCCGAGTACGACCCGGCCGGCACCTACCGCACCGACTGGGCAAGGTACGTGACCAGGTCCGCCTACCAGCACGGCATCGTGCCGGCGTGGTGGGACCCGGGCTACGGCTCCAACCACGCGTCGGGCCTGTTCGACCGCTCGAACGGCGCCCAGTACTTTCCGGACCTGGTCAAGGCCATCGTCGACAGCGCCAGGTGAACCGTCTTGCCGGCTGCCGCCCGCAAGCATCAACCATGACCGAAGTTATGCGCAACTACAAATACTCGCTCTACGGTTTCAACGCACTCTGGCTTTCGTCATGCCTGGCACTGAGCACGCTCGCTCATGCCACGGAACCGGCGACTGGCGCAAAGCCTTTTGAATGGAAATCCAGCGCACCGCTGATCAAGCCTCCTGCCGACATCAAGCAGGTCTTTGGCGTCAAGGACCCGAGCATCGTCCACTACGACAACAAGTACCACGTGTTCATGACCGTCGCGGGTTCAAACGGCTGGGGTATCGCCTATACGAGCTTCGCGAACTGGGACGAAGCGCCGAAGGCGCCCATCTTCATGCTCGACCAGTCCCCCATCGGGCCGGGTTACCGCGCAGCCCCGCAGGTTTACTACTTCGCCCCGCAAAAGCTCTGGTACCTGATCTACCAAGGCGGCGACCCGCTGTATTCCACGACCAGCAACCTGGCCGACCCGCGGTCATGGACGCCGCCGCAGCCCTTCTATCCGACCATCCCGGCAAGCGTCAAGGACGCCAAGGGCAATGCGTCCTGGCTGGACTTCTGGAACATCTGCGACGACAAGAAGTGCCATCTGTTCTTCACCAACGACGACGGCAGCTTCTTCCGTGGTGAAACGACGATCGAGAACTTCCCTCATGGCTTTTCCGAGCCCGTCGTCGCCATGAAGGAAAAGCGCGAGGACATGTTCGAGGCGAGCAACACGTACAAGATCACGGGCATCAACCAGTTCCTGACGCTGATCGAGGCGATGGGGCCCAACGGCAGGTACTTCCGGGCGTGGACGGCCGATCGCCTGGACGGCAAATGGCAACCCATTCCCGGCGCCAGGATGAACATGTTCGCCGGCGCAGAAAACGTCAAGTTCAATGGCAGGGTCTGGTCCGAAGGCGTATCCCACGGCGAAATGATCCGCGACGGCTTCGACCAGACGCTGAGCATCGACCCGTGCCAGCCGCTCAGATTCCTCTATCAGGGCCTGGACATGGAAAAAGACAAGAAATACGAATACATCGAACTGCCTTATCGGCTGGGCGTGATCACCGCCACCGCCCCCAACGCGATCAGCGAGTTGTGCAAGAAGTGAACACCCGCCCCGGGTGATGGCGCGGCGGGCCACGAGCTCGACTGCCTCCAACTTGCACCGGGCACTTCCGTGCGCATCGACACGCGTACGGATGATCGAAAGATGACTTGCTGGATCAAGAAGTCATCGGCCGGATCCCCGCCTTCGAGTCACGGCGGGCAGTACGGCGCGTCGTACGTCACGGACGACGCA
>JBJMWF010000316.1:0-43467 GCA_045810265.1 Vitreoscilla sp.
ACCGGCTCGATCTGCGGCACGGCGTCGGGCACGGCTTCAAGATTGGGCGGCGGCCTGGCCTCGGGGCCATCCCGTTCCGAGTTGCCCGGCGGCAGGCGCGAGACGTTGCCGGGGCCGCCCGGCGCGGTCGGCGTGGTCTGGCAGGCGGCCAGGACGGCCAGCAACAGCGCCGACGCGACGATGCGCAGCGCGGTCGGCAGGTTCAGCGGCGGGAAATGGCGATCACGATGCGGCATCGACAAGCGGCTTGCCCGGACCTGGGCGATGCCCGCGGCGGGTCCGCGTGCCGGCCGAGCTTACACCGCCGCCAGCCCGGCCGTTGTGCTTCAATCCGGTGACTTCGCGGAGGGATGTTCGACATGAGCCCAGGATTTCGTCGTGCTGCTGCACGGCTTGGCGGCGCGCTCGCGCTGGCCGTGTGTTCGTTCGCCGGAGCGGCTGTCATCGCGCCCGGCACGCCGCTGGCGGCCAGGCAGGAGATGGTGCGCAACAACGGCGCGGAGCCCGAATCGCTGGATCCGCCGCTGATCGAATCGACCAACGCCAACAACATCCTGGTCGACCTGTTCGAGGGCCTGACCGCGCTCGACAACCACTCCCGGGTCGTGCCCGGCGTCGCGCAGTCGTGGCGACAGCCCGATCCGACGACCTGGATCTTCAGCCTGCGCCCCAACGCGGCCTGGTCCAACGGCGAGCCGGTGACCGCGCAGGATTTCGTCTACGGCTGGCATCGGCTGGTCGACCCGAAGAACGCCGCCGTGCTCGGCTCCACGTTCGCGGCCTACCTGCTCAACGGCGTCGCCATCACGCAGGGCAAGCTGCCGGTCACGGCGCTCGGGGTGCGCGCCATCGATGCGGCCACGCTGGAGGTCAAGACGCCGGGCCCGCTGCCGTTCCTGCCGATGCTGCTCGCGGCCTCCCAGTTCAGCCCCACTCCGCGCGCGACGGTGGAGAAGTTCGGTCATGAATGGACCAAGCCCGGCAACATGGTCAGCAACGGCGCCTACGTGCTCAAGGCGTGGCAGGTCAACAGCAAGGTGGTCATCGAGAAGAATCCGAAGTACTGGGATGCGGCCAACGTCGCCTTGACCCGCGTCACCTACCTGGACGTGGAGGACGCCAACGCCGACCTCAAGCTTTACCAGTCCGGCGAGAACGACTTCGTGCAGCGCCTGCCCGCGAGCACCTATGCGTCGTTGAAGGCCCAGTATCCGAAGGAGATCCACAACAGCGCGATGATCGCGCTGCGCTTCTACGCGTTGAACAACAACGACCCCTTGCTCAAGGACGTGCGCGTGCGCAAGGCGCTGTCGATCGTGATCGACCGCGAGGTGCTGGCGAGCAAGATCACGGCCGATGGCCAGGCGCCGGTCTACGGCTTGATGGTCAAGGGCAACGAGGGCGCCGACATGCTGCGCTACGACTGGGCCGACTGGCCCATGGACAAGCGCGTCGCCGAGGCGCGCAAGCTGCTCGCCGACGCCGGCGTGAAGCCCGGCACGCGGCTGAAGTTCGCGTACAACACCAGCGACTATCACAAGAAGATGGCCATATTCGCGGCCTCCGAGTGGAAGACCAAGCTGGGCCTGGACACCGAGATGGAAAGCATGGAATACAAGGTGCTGATCCACAAGCGCCAGAGCGCCGACTACCAGATCGCCCGCCATGCCTGGATCCCCGGCTATGCCGACATCACCGGCTTTCTGGAACTGGTGCAGTGCGGCAACGACTCCAACGACAACAAGAGCTGCAACAAGGCGGGCGACGAGCTGATCCGCCAGGCCAGCGCCAGCGCCGATCCGGTGCGGCGCAAGGCGCTGATGACGCAGGCGCTGCGCGTCGAGATGGACGACTACCCGCTGATCCCGCTGCTGCAGATGTCCACGCCGCGGCTGGTCAAGCCCTGGATCGGCGGCTACGACGACGCGAACGACCAGGACATCTTCCGCAGCAAGGATTTCTACGTGATCAGGCACTGAGCCGGCCCGGAATCTGCTTGGCCGCTTGCACGACCCCCCTATACTGCAGCCGCCTCTTCCCACGTCGCGCACGGAGCCCTCCCGCAATGAACACGCGCTGCAAGCAGCCGCTCGCACGAGCCCTCCAGGCCCTGGCACTCGCCGCGAGCGTCGTCGCGACGGCACGGGCCGCCGTCATTCCTCCCGGCACCCAGCTGTCGCCGCGCCAGGAGATGGTGCGCAACAACGGCGCCGAGCCGGAGTCGCTGGATCCGGCCTACATCGAGACGGTCAACGCCGGCGAGATCGACCGCGACCTGTTCGAAGGCCTGACCTCCACCGACCACCACGACAACGTCGTGCCCGGCGTCGCCGAGTCGTGGAAGCAGACCGATGCCACCACCTGGGTCTTCAAGCTGCGCAAGAACGCCCTGTGGTCGAACGGCCAGCACGTGACCGCCGACGACTTCGTCTACGCCTGGCGGCGCTTCCTCGATCCGAAGACCGCGGCCAAGATCGCGACGACCTACGGCATCTACCTGCTCAATGGCCTGGACGTCGTCACTGGCAAGAAGCCGGTGACCGAGCTGGGCGTGCGTGCGATCGACCCGCAGACGCTGGAGATCAAGACGGCGGGCCCGGTGCCGTACCTGCCGCGCGTGGTGTCGGTGGCGCAGTACGCGCCGCAGCCCAAGGCGGTGATCGACAAGCTGGGCCGCGACTGGACCAAGCCCGGCAACATGGTCAGCAACGGCGCCTACGTGCTCAAGGACTGGCAGGTCAACAGCAAGGTCGTGATCGAGAAGAACCCGCAGTACTGGGACGCCGCCAACGTGCAGCTGACGCGCGTGACCTATCTGTGCGTGGAAGACAACAACGCCGACCTGAAGCTCTACCAGTCCGGCGAGAACGACTTCATGCAGCAGTTGGCCCCCGGCGTGTACAACGCGCTCAAGGCGCAGTACCCCACCGAGATGCACAACGGCCCGCTGCTGGGCATCCGCTTCTATGCGCTGAACAACGAGGATCCGCTGCTCAAGGACATCCGCGTGCGCAAGGCGCTGTCGATGGTGATCGACCGCGACATCCTTTCCAGCAAGGTGACGGCGGACGGCCAGCCGCCGTTGTACGGCCTGGCCGTCAAGGGCCTGGCCAGCATCGGCCAGTCGCGCTACGACTGGGCCGACTGGCCGATGGACAAGAAGGTGGCCGAGGCGCGCAAGCTGCTGGCCGAGGCGGGCGTCAAGCCGGGTACGCGCCTGAAGTTCACCTACAACAACAGCGACTATCACAAGAAGATGGCGATCTTCGCGGCCTCCGAGTGGAAGACCAAGCTGGGGCTGGACACCGACATGGACAGCCTGGAGTTCAAGGTGTTGGTGCGCAAGCGCCACGACGGCGACTTTCAGATCGCCCGCCACGGCTGGATCGCGACCTTCAACGACGCGACGCTGTTCCTGTCGCTGGTGCAGTGCGGCTCCGAGGTCAACGACGACCGCAGCTGCAACAAGAAGGCCGACGAACTGATCGCGCAGGGCAACCTGCAGACCGATCCCGCCAAGCGCGAGGCGCTGCTGACGCAGGCGGCCAAGCTCGTGATGGACGACTATCCGTTGATCCCGCTGTTGCAGTACACGGTGCCGCGCCTGATCAAGCCCTGGATCGGCGGCTATGACGATGCGAACGGCACCGATCGCTATCGCAGCAAGGATTTCTACATCCTCAAACACTGATGTGGGCCTACGTCGTCAGACGCCTCCTTGTCACGATCCCCACGGTGCTGGCCGTGGTGACGATCTGCTACCTGCTGCTGCATTTCACGCCGGGCGGCCCGTTCGACGCCGAGCGCAAGGTGCCCGAGGCGGTGCTGGTCAACCTGCAGGCCAAGTACCACCTCGATCTGCCGCTGTGGAAGCAGTACCTGTACTACCTGGACAGCCTGCTGCACGGCGATCTGGGCGCGTCGTTCCGCTACGCGGACTGGTCGGTCAACGACCTCGTCGCCCGTGCGCTGCCGGTCTCGCTGGCCATCGGCGGCACGGCGATGGTCATCGCCGTCATCGTCGGCGTGGCCTTGGGGATCGTCGCGGCGCTGCGCCAGAACAGCGCGGCCGACTTCGCGGTCATGCTGGTCGGCAACGTGGGCAGCGTGCTGCCCTCGTTCGTGCTCGGGCCGGTGCTGGTGCTGGTGTTCGCGATCGCGCTGCCCTGGCTGCCGTCGGGCGGCTGGGACGACTTCGCGCCGCGCTACATGATCCTGCCCATCGCGCTGCTGACGCTGATCAACGTGGCCACGATCGGCCGCATCATGCGCGGCAGCCTGATCGAGGTGCTCAGCTCCAACTTCATCCGCACGGCGCGCGCCAAGGGGTTGCCGATGCGCCTGGTCGTGATGCGCCACGCGCTGCGGCCGGCGCTGCTGCCGGTGGTCTCCGTGATCGGGCCGCTGGCGATCTCGTCGATCACCTCGGCCATCGTCACGGAGTCCTGGTTCTCGATCCCGGGCCTGGGCAAGCTCATCGTCAACGGCGCCTCGGACCGTGACTACACGCTGGTGCTGGGGCTGGTGGTGCTGGTCACCGTGATGGCCGTGCTGCTCAACCTGGTCGTCGACCTGATGTACGCCTGGCTCGATCCGAAGATCCGCTACTGATGTCCGCCGTCCTGCCTTCCGTCGATGGCGCCCCCGCAGGCCGCAGCCCCTGGCGCGACGCCCGCCAGCGCTTCCTGCGCCACCGCGCGGCGGTGGCCAGCGTCGTCGTGCTGGCGCTGATCGCGCTGGCCTGCGTCTTCGGCCCCATGGTGCTGCCCAATGCGTTCGACTCGGTCGACTGGAACCTGATGAGCGCGCCGCCCACGCGCGCCGGCTGGCACCTGTTCGGCACCGACGAGCTCGGGCGCGACCTGCTCGTGCGCACGCTGATCGGCGGCCGCATCTCGCTGCTGGTGGGCGTGCTGGCGACGCTGGTCTCCGTCACCATCGGCGTTGTCTGGGGCGCGGTGGCGGGATTTGCCGGCGGGCGCGTCGACAGCGTGATGATGCGCATCGTCGACATGGCCTACGCGGTGCCGTACCTGCTGATCGCCATCCTCGTCGTGACCGTGTTCGGGCGCGACATCCTGCTGGTGGTGGCCGCCATCGCCTCGTTCTCGTGGCTGGACATGGCGCGCGTCGTGCGTGGCCAGACGCTGTCTATCAAGTCGCGCGAGTTCGTCGAGGCCGCGCGCGCGATCGGTGTGCCGACCTGGCGCATCATCTTCCAGCACGTCGTGCCCAACCTGCTGGGCGTGGTCGTGATCTACACCTCGATCGTCGTGCCGGGGGTGATCCTGAGCGAGTCGGTGCTGTCGTTCCTCGGCCTGGGCGTGCAGGAGCCAATGACCAGCTGGGGCGTGCTGATCCACGACGGCGCCGCGGTGATGGCTGCCACGCCGTGGATGATCCTGTTCCCGGCCACGGCGCTGTCGATCACGCTGTACTGCGCCAACTTCATCGGCGACGGACTGCGCGATGCGCTCGATCCCAAGGAGCGCTGAGCCGATGAACGAGTCAAGGCAGACGCCGGTGCTCGAGGTCAAGGACCTCAGCGTGCAGTTCCGCACCAACGACGGCGAGGTCTACGCGGTCAACCATGTCGACTTCGAGCTCGGGCGCGGCCAGACGCTGGGCATCGTGGGCGAGTCGGGCTCGGGCAAGTCGCAGACGATGCTGGCGATGATGGGCCTGCTGGCGCGCAACGGCACCGCCACCGGCCAGGTGCTGCACCACGGCCGCAACCTGCTGGGCCTGCCGGCCGCCGAACTCAACGCCGTGCGCGGCGACCGCATCGCGATGATCTTCCAGGATCCGATGACCTCGCTGAATCCGTACCTGAGCGTCGAACGCCAGATGACCGAGGTGCTGGAACTGCACCGCGGCCTGGCGCGGCGCGAGGCGCGCGTGCGCGCGATCCAGGCACTGGACGCGGTGAAGATTCCCGACGCGAAGCGTCGCATCGATTTCTATCCGCACGAGTTCTCGGGCGGCATGCGCCAGCGCGTGATGATCGCCATGGCGCTGCTGTGCGAGCCCGAGGTGCTGATCGCCGACGAGCCGACGACCGCGCTGGACGCCACCGTGCAGGCGCAGATCACGCAACTGCTGCGTGAGCTGCAGCGCGATCACGGCACCGCCATCGTGATGATCACGCACGACCTGGGCGTGGTGGCCGGCCTGTGCGACGACGTGATGGTGATGTACGGCGGTCGGGTGATGGAGCACGCGTCAGCCGACGACATCTTCCACCGCCCGTCGCACCCCTACACGCGCGGCCTGCTTGCGGCGCTGCCGCGGCTGGATGCCGCAGGCGGCGCCCTGGTGAGCATTCCCGGCAACCCGCCCAACATGAACGCGTTGCCGCCCGGCTGCCCGTTCTCCGCGCGTTGCCGTTTCGTCGAGGAGCGCTGCGTGGCGACGATGCCGCTGCTGCAACGCCGGGCGCCGGGGGGGCCGACCTTGCGGGCCTGCCATCGCACGGTGGCCGAGCTCGATGCGATGGAGGCCGCCGGTGTCTGAGCCGCTGCTGTCCGTGCGCGACCTGCAGGTGCACTTCAAGGTGCGCGACCGCAAGGCCTGGCCCTGGACGCCGGCCGCCAGGCTCAAGGCCGTCGACGGCGTGTCGTTCGACCTGCATGCCGGCCAGACGCTGGGCATCGTGGGCGAATCGGGTTGCGGCAAGTCGACGCTGGCGCGCGCCTGCCTCAACCTGATCCCGGCCACCGGCGGCCAGGTGGTCTGGAACGGCAAGACGCTGCGCCCGGACGACCACGCCGCGTGGCTCGCTGCGCGGCGCGACATCCAGATCATCTTCCAGGATCCGCTGGCCTCGCTGAACCCGCGCATGACCGTCGCGCGCATCATCGGCGAGCCGCTGCGCGTCCATCGTCCCGAGCTGAGCGACGCGCAAGTCAACCAGAAGGTCGCCGCCGTGATGGCCGAGGTCGGCTTGACGCCGCAGCAGATCAACCGCTATCCGCACGAGTTCTCCGGCGGCCAGTGCCAGCGCATCGGCATCGCGCGGGCGCTGATCCTGGAACCCAAGCTGATCATCTGCGACGAGCCGGTGTCGGCGCTGGACGTCTCCATCCGCGCCCAGATCGTCAACCTGCTGCAGGAGCTGCAGCGGCGCAAGGGACTGGCGCTGATCTTCATCGCGCACGACCTGGCGGTGGTCAAGCACATCAGCGACCGCGTGCTGGTGCTCTACATGGGCAAGGCGATGGAGCTGGCCGCGAGCGACGCGCTGTATGCCCGGCCTGGCCATCCCTACACCGAGGCGCTGCTGTCGGCCATCCCGGTGCCCGACCCGCGCGTCGAGCGCAACAAGGTGCTGCGGCTGTTGTCCGGTGACATGCCGTCGCCGATAGACCCACCGTCCGGCTGCGTCTTCCGCACCCGCTGTCCGAAGGCGATCGAGGTGTGCGCCCAGGACAGGCCGGCGTTGCGGCAGCTGGACGTGCAGACGGCGGCGGCCTGCGTGCTCGCAGTCGAGCGGTCTTCCTGAAGAGGAGCGGCGCCGCGCGCCCATCCTGAGCGAGTGGACATCATTTTCATATTTCGGATATAGTCGAAATATGGAATCCGAAGACGTCGTCAAATCACTCGCCGCGCTGGCCCATCCGCTGCGCCTGCAGGTCTTCCGCGCGCTCGTCGTGGCCGGCGAGCCGGGTTTGACGCCGGGGGTGATGCAGGAAGGCCTGGGCGTGCCGGCCGCGACCTTGTCCTTCCACCTGAAGGAACTGGCGGCGTCCGGGCTGGTGACGCAGGAGCGCGCGAGCCGCAACCTGGTCTATCGGGCGGCCTACGACAACATGAACGCGCTGCTCGGGTATCTGACCGAAAACTGCTGCCAGGGTGCAGCGTGCGCGCCGAAGGCGAGCGCCGCCAGCTGCGGCTGCTGAGGATCGAACGATGAGCACGCATGCCCTGGGACGCAAGGTGGCCGCGGAGGCGCTGGGAACGGCGCTGCTGCTGGCCATCGTGATCGGCTCGGGCATCATGGCCGAGCGGCTGGCCGGCGGCAACGCCGCCATCGCGCTGCTCGCCAACACGCTGGCCACCGTGGGTGGCCTGTACGTCCTGATCGAGGTCTTCGGGCCGCTCAGCGGGGCGCACTTCAATCCTGCCGTCAGCGCGGTGATGGCGTTCCGGCGTGAGCTGCCGAAGACGGCGCTGCTGCCCTACATCCTGGCGCAGCTGGTCGGCGCGATGCTCGGGGCCTGGCTGGCGCACGCCATGTTCGACCTGCCCCTCCTGCAGTACTCCAGCAAGCTTCGCTGCGGGACGGGCCAGTGGATCGCCGAAGCGGTGGCCAGCGCGGGCCTGCTGCTGGTGGTCCTGCGCGCGCCGGCGGGCCGGGCATCGGCGATGGTCGCGGCCTACATCGGCGCGGCCTACTGGTTCACGGCCTCGACTTCGTTCGCCAACCCGGCCGCGGCGTTCGGCCGCATGTTCAGCGACAGCTTCGCCGGCATCGCGCCGCGCAGCGCGCCGGGCTTCGTGCTGGCGGAACTCGCCGGTGCCGCGATCGGCCTGGGCATCCAGCTGGCGCTCGAACCGCGCGTCCATCCGGCGGGCCATCCCAACCTCATCGAAGCCTCGGGAGATCCCGCTTCCGAGCTTCCCGTGCAATAGGCAGTCATGTCCTCCATCACCATTTATCACAACCCCGCTTGCGGCACCTCCCGCAACACGCTGGCCCTGATTCGCAACAGCGGCGATGAGCCGGAGATCGTCGAGTACCTGAAGACGCCGCCGACAAGGGCCAGGCTGGTTGAACTGCTCGCTGCGCTGGACATGCCCGCGCGCGAGTTGCTGCGCCGCAAGGGCACGCCCTTCGACGAACTGAAGCTCGATGATCCGGCATGGACCGAAGACCAGCTGATCGACTTCATGGTGACTCGCCCCATCCTGATGAACCGGCCCATCGTCGTCACGCCGCTGGGCGCGCGCCTGTGCCGCCCCTGCGAAGTCGTGCTCGACATCCTGCCCTCGCCACAGCACGGTCCGTTCACCAAGGAAGACGGCGAGCCGGTCATCGACGCGGAGGGCCGCCGTGTCGCTCCTTGACTTGAGTCTGCCCAACCTCGACCCGGAGCAGTTCGTGCGGCCCGAGGGCGTCCGCTTCGAGGGCGTCGGCACGTCGATCCACGCACCGCGCTTCCTGCTGCTGTACGGCTCGCTGCGCGAGCGCTCCTACAGCAAGCTGCTGACGCTCGAGGCCGCCAGGCTGCTGCTGGCGATGGGCGCCGAAGTGCGGGTCTTCGACCCGGCCGGGCTGCCCTTGCCGGACGCCGCGCCGGAAACGCATCCCAAGGTGCAGGAGCTGCGCGAATCGGCCGCCTGGGCCGAAGGCATGGTCTGGACCTCGCCCGAGCGCCATGGCGCCATGAGCGGGATCATGAAGGCCCAGATCGACTGGATCCCGCTGAGCGTCGGCGCGGTGCGGCCCACGCAGGGCAAGACGCTGGCGGTGATGGAGGTCTCCGGCGGCTCGCAGTCGTTCAATGCGGTCAACCAGATGCGCATCCTCGGGCGCTGGATGCGCATGATCACGATCCCCAATCAGTCGTCGGTGGCCAAGGCCTTCCTCGAGTTCGACGAGGCCGGCCGCATGAAGCCGTCGGCGTATTACGAGCGCGTGGTGGACGTGATGGAAGAACTGGTCAAGTTCACGCTGCTGACGCGGGACG
Source organism: Vitreoscilla sp. (assembly GCA_045810265.1). GTDB lineage: Bacteria > Pseudomonadota > Gammaproteobacteria > Burkholderiales > Burkholderiaceae_C > Scleromatobacter. Next base: position 9,690 of record JBJMWF010000316.1, read on the forward strand.
TCGCACCGTACCTCGTCGACCGCTACAGCGAGCGGCGGGAAAGCGCCGCGGAGCTGTCCAGGCGCGTGAATCAACGATCGCTGTAGAGCGTGCGAAGGCCGGCGATGGCGCTTCTTGCCGCCGCTGGTTGCTGTCGAGAGCCTTGTGCGGGACACCGCGGCCAACTGCTGCCCGCCCGCGCGGAACGCAAAGGATCATCATGTTGCCGAACCCCCAAGACATCTCGCTGCGCCAGGCCACCGCTGCCGACTGGCCCGCGATTGCCGGCTTGCTCCAGGCCAACAAGCTGCCGCTGGACGGCGCCCGGGCGCACCTGTCGAACTACGTGCTGGCGCTCGCCAACGGTGAGATCGTCGGCAGCGCCGGAGCGGAGCTCTACGGCGATGTCGCGCTGCTGCGCTCGGTGGCCGTCGCGCCCGGCCTGCAGCAGCGCGGCATCGGCAGGAGCCTGGTCACGCTGCTGATCGACGAGGCACGCCGCCGCGGCCTGCGCTCCATGCATCTGCTGAGCGTGACGGCGCCCGAGTACTTCGCGCAATTCGGCTTCAGGCGCGGGCCACGCGAGCTCGCGCCGCCTGCACTGCTTGCCAGCGCGGAATTCCAGGGCGCATGCCCGGCCTGCGCCGCCTTCATGACGCTGACCTTGATCGAGCCGGCGACGGAACATCCCGGCTTGCCGGTGGCCGTCCTCGGCGCCGGGCCGGTCGGGCTGGCCGCGGCGGCCCGCCTGCTGGAGCGCGGGCTGACGCCGCTGGTCCTCGAGGCGGGCGCGACCGTGGGAGCCAGTCTCGTGGACTACGGCCATGTCCGGCTCTTCTCGCCGTGGCGCTACGACGTGGATCATGCGATGGCGGCGATGCTGGCGCGCAGCGGCTGGACGGAGCCGGATCCGGAGGAGCTGCCGCTGGCGCGCGACATCGTCGACCGCGTGCTCGTGCCGTTCTCGCGCCTGCCGGGGATCGGTTCGCACCTGCACCTGAACACTCGCGTGCGGTCCATCAGCCGCGAAGGCTTCGACAAGGTCAAGACGGGCGATCGCGACAAGGCGCCGTTCATCATCCGTGCGCTGCAGGCCGGTGAGCCGGTGCAGTTCAAGGCGCGCGCGGTGATCGATGCGACGGGCACCTGGGGCACGCCCAACCCGCTTGGCGCGAACGGACTGCCGGCGCTCGGCGAGGCCGAGGCCAGGGAGTCGATCTTCTACGGCATTCCCGACGTGCTGGGCGCGCATCGCGGCCGCTATGCCGGCCGCAAGACGTTGGTGGTCGGAGCCGGGCACTCGGCCGCGAACGCGCTCCTGTCCCTGGCGGAGCTCGCGCAGACGGCGCCGGACACGCAGCTGGCCTGGTCCGTGCGAAGCCCGGCGCTGCAGCGCGTCTTCGGCGGTGGCCAGGCCGACGCGTTGCCGGCTCGCGGGCGCCTGGGCTCGCAGCTGCGCGCGCTGCGCGATCGCGGCGCCCTCGAATTCGTCGCCGGGCTGCGCATCGAGACCTTGCATCGTGAAGCCGACGGAACGCTGTCGGTGACGGGACTGGACGCGAATGGCGAGGCCCGGACACTCGCCGGCATCGACGAGATCATCTGCGCCACCGGGCAACGCCCCGACCTGGCGATCACCTCCGAGCTCCGACTGCGGCTGGATCCGTCACTCGAATCGACCGAGGCGCTGGGCCCGCTGATCGATCCCAACGTCCACAGCTGCGGCACGGTGCGACCGCACGGACATCGCGAGCTTTCGCATCCGGAGCCAAGCTTCTACACGGTGGGCGTCAAGAGCTATGGGCGTGCGCCCACCTTCCTGATGGCGACCGGGTTCGAGCAAGTGCGATCCGTCGTCGCGGCGATTGCAGGCGACCTGATGGCGGCTGATCGGGTCGAGCTCGAACTGCCCGAGACCGGCGTCTGCGGCATTCCCGCGCAAGCCACGGCGGCTGGCGCCGGCGGCTGCTGTGACACGAAGCCCCCTGCGCAGGCCGACGCGCCAAGGGCCCGCTGCTGTGGCTGAAGGCGTCGGCCGCACGGTCGCCGCCCTCGGAACGACCCAGACTCTGGCCTGGGCGTCGTCCTACTACCTGCCGGCGATGCTGGCCGTCCCGATGGCGCGCAGCCTGGGCGTGGGCGTCTCGACGGTGTTTGCCGCGTTCTCGGCTGCCCTGGTGATGTCGGCGGTTCTGGGCCCGTATGCGGGACGGGCGATCGACCGCTGGGGCGGCAAGCCCGTGCTGAGCGCCAGCAACGTCGTCTTCGCGCTGGGCCTGGTCGCCCTGTCGCAGGCCCAGGGAGTCGGCGGACTGTTCGCGGCGTGGCTCATGATCGGCCTTGCGATGGGAGGCGGCCTCTACGAAGCCGCATTCGCGGCCGTCGTCCGCCTGTACGGCTCGGGCTCGCGCGGCGCGATCACCGGCATCACGCTCGTGGCCGGCTTTGCGAGCACCGTCGGCTGGCCGCTGTCCGCCTTCGTGGAGGCACACGAGGGCTGGCGTGACGCCTGCCTGGCGTGGGCTGCCTTGCATCTGGTGCTGGGCCTGCCGCTCAATCTGTCCTTGCCCGGCGCGAGGGCCGCGGCGGTGGAAGCGGCTCCGGCGGCTCTCGGAGGGGCGATGTCTCGCGTCGAGCAGCCGCACCACCCGCGCGGTGTCGCCATCGCGCTGTCGTTCGTGTTCGCGTCCACCTGGTTCGTCAGCACGGCCATGGCAGCGCACCTGCCGCGCATGCTTGAGCTCGCGGGCGCTTCGCTGGCCGCCGCGGTGACGGCGGGCGCGCTGGTGGGGCCGGCGCAGGTCGGCGCGCGGCTGCTGGAGTATGGCTTGCTGCGGCGCGTGCATCCCTTGCTGTCGGCCCGCATTGCCACGCTGATGCATCCGGCCGGCGCCGCGTTGCTGGCCTTTGCCGGGGCTCCGGCGGCCGCCTTCGGCGTCCTGCATGGCGCCGGCAACGGCATCCTGACGATCGCCAAGGGCACGCTGCCGCTCGCACTCTTCGGCCCGGCCGGCTACGGCGAGCGCCAGGGCCTGCTCATGGTGCCGGCGCGCATCGCGCAGGCCTTCGCGCCGCTGCTGTTCGGCTTCTGCCTGGACCGCTGGGGCGCGGGCGCGTTGTGGCTGTCGAGCTCGCTGAGCGTCGCGGCGTTCGCAGCGTTGGCCTTGCTCCCGCGCGGGAGCCGCCCGTCGCCCTCGGAGCTTCTCGAGGGCGAAGCGCTCAATCCGGGCTCGTGACGAGCGCGGGCCTGCGCGGACCTGGCTGTCGCGCAGATGTTTGCCTGCGGCTGCTGGACAGCGCTACATTGGCCCTCGGACCGAGCGGTTGAATGTCTCGCTTTGGCGACAGTCCTCAAGGATGGCGTGGATGGGCCGAAGACCTGAAAGAGCATTGCCATGAAAAGTACCTCAGATCGCGTTCCACTTGCCGACGTCCGGGACCTGCTGCACATCGGCAGCCCGCTGCCGTTCAAGGTGCTGGACGCGCAGGAGCGACTGCTTCTCAACGAGGGGCAGACGATCCTGGACGAGGCGCAGTTCGACGCCCTGATCGATCGCGGCGCCTGGGCCGAGCGCAGCCTGGTCGAAGCGGAGCGCAAGGCGCGCGCGGCGGCCTCATCGGCGCCCATCGTGGTCCAGCTGTCCTTGTTCGACCGCTGGGAGCGGCTGCTCTGGCAGTTCGACAAGCTGTCGCGCGGCCTGGTGCGCCAGGAGGTTCCCGGCAGCGGCCTGCCCGCGTTCTTCGAGTCGCTGCGTGGCCTGATCGACAAGGATGCGGACATCGCGCTTTTCCTCTGCACGCGGCAGGAGGATCACCGCTTCGCGCTCTACCCCTTGCGTCATGCGATCCATTGCGCGGTGCTGTGCACGCTGACCGCCCGCCAGCTTGGCTGGGACGAAGGCCGCATCGCCTCGCTGGGGCTGGCGGCCCTGGGCATGAACCTGAGCATCCTCGAGCTGCAGGCCACCATGGCCGAGCAGGAGGATCCGCCGTCGAAGAAGCAGCTCGACCTGATCCGCGCGCACCCCGACGCCTCCGTCGCGCTGCTGCGTGCGGCAGGAATCGTCGACGAGGAGTGCCTGGCCATCATCGCCGATCATCACGAGCAAGCCAGCGGCGCCGGCTATCCGCGCGGCAGGACCGAGATCCACGAGTGCGCGCGGGTGCTACGCGCCACCGACGTCTACATGGCCAAGATCAGCCCGCGCGCCAAGCGTCCGGAAATCCTGCCGCAGCTCGCGGTACGCCAGCTGTTCCAGCAGAACCCGGGCGATCCGCTGGCGATGGCCGTCATCAAGACGCTGGGCGTCCATCCGCCGGGCAGCCTGGTCAAGTTGCGTTCGGGCGAGATCGCCGTCTCGATCCGGCGGCCGCCTGCCGGCACGCATCCGCTGGTGGCCACCCTGAGCGACCGCAACGGCAAGGCCAGCGGCGACACGCATCGCCGAAACACGGCGGAGCCGGAGTTTGCCGTCGATGCCCCGATGGCCAGCTCCAAGGAGTTCGCGCGCATCATGCCCGAGCGGGTATACGGCCTGGTCAGCGCGTGAGCCTGCACCGCGCGGCGCTCAGTGCGCCCGTCGATCTTGAATCTCTGGAAAGCGGCTGCCCGGCGATGCGCGCCGCCGAAGGCCCGCATGGGCGCGCGCGGCGCGCAGGATCTCTCCCAGCGCCTCGGCCGTCATCGGCTTGGGAACGAAGAAGCTGAAGCCGGCTGCGAGGCACTTGCTGCGGGCGTCGGGCTCCGCGCTGCCGGTCAGGCAGACGTAGAGCGCGCGGGGCAGTATTCCGTTGCGCTTCGCTTCGGCGAGGACTTCGCAACCGTCCTCTCCCGGCATCTGTAGATCCAGAAAGACCAGGGCAGGCTTGAACAGCTGCGCGATGCGCAGCCCCATGCTGCCTCCGTAAGCGACCGCTGTCGGGTGTCCCGAGATCTGTAGCAGATAGGACAGCGAGTTCGCGGCGTCGATATCGTCGTCGACGACGAGCACGCGGAGCTCGTCGGGTTTGTCGGGGCTCATGGGTGCCGGGGTGAGAGTTGCCAATTGCCGGCAATTTGCAGTCCTGCAAGAACGACCGATCAGCCGCGCCGCGACTGCCGGGCAAATGCGGCACTGTCGCGTTGCCATCTCTGGATAAGCCGATTGAATGATGAAAGGCAGCCGTCGTAGCATGGGCAATGGACTCATCTCGGCCCGTCTCTCGCGTCGTGCCCGGGCATGCCGATCCGACGAACGGGCGGCCGGCTGGACACTCGGTCAACATCCTGCTGGTCGACGACAAGCCGTCGAATCTCCTCGTCCTCGAGACCATCCTGGATGAGCTGGGAGAGCGCCTGGTGCGGGCCAGCTCGGGTGAACAGGCCTTGCTGCTGTTGGCCGACGACGACTTCGCCGTGGTGTTGCTGGACGTCCGGATGCCCACCATGTCGGGCTTCGAAACGGCACGACGCATCCGCGCGCACCCGAGGGCCAGCCGCACGCCCATCGTTTTCCTGACGGCAACCCAGGAAGACGAGTTCTCGCCGGACGAGGCCTACGAACTGGGGGCGGTCGACTTCATGACCAAGCCGCTTTCTCCCGCGATCCTGCGGGCGAAGGTGGCAATCTTTGCCGATCTTTTTCGCAAGACGCATGAGTCGGCACGTGCCGAACGTGACAAGGCGAGCGCGACCATCAAGGCCAAGGACGAACGCCTTCGGCTGATCCTGGACAACACGACCGACTACGGCTTCGTTCTCGCGGACCTGGACGGCCGGATCACCGAGTGGGAAGGTGGCGCCGCGGCCGTGACCGGATGGAGCGCGGGCGAGGCGATCGGGCAGTCCATCGCGATGCTTTTCACGTCCGAGGACCGCGACACCGGCGTTCCGCTGGCGGAGATGCAATGCGCCGCCACCAACGGCCGCGCCGCCGATCGGCGTTGGCATCTTCGCAAGGACGGCGGCCGCTTCTTCGCCGACGGCGTGATGGTGGGCCTGCGCGGCACCGATGGGCGCCTCCAGGGCTACGCCAAGATCTTCCGGGACTCGACGTCCGAGCACCTGTCGGCGTCCGAGCTCCAGGCCACGCGGGATCGCGAACACCGTGCGGCGGAGAACCTGCGCAAGCTCGCCGCGGACCTGTCCGAGGCCAACCGGCGCAAGACCGAGTTCCTGGCGGTGTTGGCGCATGAACTGCGCAATCCGTTGGCGCCGATCCGCAACGGGCTGCAGATCATGAAGCTGATGGCCGACGCGCCGCCCGCCATGGCCAAGGCGCGCGAGATGATGGACCGTCAGCTCACGCATCTGGTCTCGCTGGTGGACGACCTGCTGGACGTCGCCCGCATCACGCAGGGCAAGTTCGAGCTCAAGATCCAGCAGCTGGAACTCGCGCCCGTCGTCATGGCGGCGGTCGAATCCTCCGCGCCGTGGATGGAGATCGGGCAGCACGAGCTCACCGTGGAGCTTCCGGACGAGCCGCTGATGCTCGAGGCCGATCCGACGCGGCTGACGCAGGTCTTCTGCAATCTCCTGAACAACGCCGCCAAGTTCACGCCACCCGGCGGCCACGTCTGGCTGCGCGCCCGCCGCGATGGCGGACAGGCGGTGATCGTCGTGCAGGATTCCGGCATCGGGCTGTCCGCCGACTCGCTCAGCTCGGTGTTCGACATGTTCAGCCAGGTCGCGGGTCGGCGGGACGACACGCGTGCCGGCCTCGGCATCGGCCTGTCGCTGGTGCGCAGCCTGGTCGAACTGCACGGCGGCGTGGTCAGCGTCGACAGTCCGGGCGAAGGCCAGGGCAGCGTGTTCGAGGTCAGGCTGCCGCTGTCGCGCAAGGCGGCCGATGTGCCCGCCGCGCCCGCGAACGAGGCAGAAGCGGACGAGAACCGGCGCAGCTATCGCGTGCTGGTCGTCGACGACAACGTGGACGCCGCCGACAGCCTGGCGATCCTGCTGCAGGCGCAAGGCCATGACACCAGCGTCGCGTACGACGGCATAGAGGCCATGGCGCTGGCCGAAGCCTACCGTCCGCAGGTGGTGTTCCTGGACATCGGCATGCCGCGCATGAACGGCTACGAAGTGGCCGCGGCATTTCGAAGCACGCCCGGGCTGGATGACGCCGTGCTGATCGCCCTCACCGGCTGGGGCTCGCAGGAGGATCGGCTGCGTTCGCGTGAAGCCGGCTTCGACCATCACCTGACCAAGCCGGCCAGCGCGGCCGTGCTGTCGCGGCTCTTCACGAACATGGATTCGGCCGCGGCCGCGGCCGCACGGCGCCCGGATTGAGACTCGCGCCTGTCGAGCAAGTGGCGGCCTGCCACCCGGTCTGAACTGCCGAGCAGGGCTCGGTGGACGAGCGTGGCGTTTCGAGGAGAACTGCGCGCCCAAGCCCTGGAGCGAGCGCGATCCGGCGGCGCCCATTTCAGAAAGTCTGCCAGCGGTCGAAAGAGCGACACGCCAACCGTTTCCGCTCGCGACCTCGAATGTCCGTCTCTTTCCTCCGCGGTTGCCCGCTGCTGCTTCGTATCCTGTTCGGCGGCGCCGCTGCCTTCGCCACCTGCGCGACGGCCCAGGATCTCGCTTCCCTGCCGCTGGACCGCCTGCTCGACATGCCGGTGTCCGGCGCGTCCAAGTCCACCTCGACCGCTGGCGAGACCGCCGCGGCGGTGACCGTCATCACCCACGACGAGATACGCGCGCTCGGCTGCCGCACGCTGGCCGACGTGCTCGCCACCGTCAAGGGCGTGATGATCACGTCCGACCGCTCCTACGCCTACCTCGGGGTGCGCGGGTTCTATGCGCCGGGCGACTACAACACCCGTGTGCTGCTGCTCATCGATGGCAGCCGGGCAAACGACGCCCTCTACGACCAGGCGTACGTGGGCAGCGAGTTCCCGGTCGACCTGTCGCTGGTCGAGCGTGTGGAGTTCATCCCGGGGCAGGCCTCCGCCGTGTTCGGCCCGAACGCCCTGTTCGGCGTGGTCAACGTCGTCACGCGCCAGCCCGCTGCCGGGGCGCCATCGACTGCCGAGGCCACTGCGGGCTCGTTCGGTCAGAGGAAGCTGCGCCTGGAGCACACGGCCGCGCTGCCGGGTGGCGGACTTGTCCGCGTTTCCGGATCGGCCTCGACGACCGACGGTGAGACCGTCGTTGCCGACGGCGCCCGGACCCCGCATGGCGATTTCGAGCAAAGGACCAGTGTCTCGCTCGACGCGCGCTATGGCGACCTGACGTTGTCCGCCATCGATTCGCATCGAACGCGGGGCAATCCGGCACTGATCGACACCATCGCCGGAGCGCGCGAGACGCGCAACATCGACGACCAGGTGCTGTTCAACCTGGCGTGGTCGCAGTCGTCGGAATCGGGCGACCAGACGCTGCTCCGCGTGTTCGCCGGCGACTACCGTTTCATCGGCCGCTATGCGATCACCGGTGCACCGATCACGATCAACCAGGACATCGCCGTCGCCCACTGGTGGGGTGCGGAGGGCCGCGTGACGTCGTCGCCCCTGGAGGGCCACAAGGTCACCGCCGGCGCGGAATTCCAGCTCTCGCCCCGGCTTTGGCAGTTCAACGCCGACATCGCGCCGCCCGGCGCGCCCAATCTGGACAAGCAGAATCCGTCCAAGCGTGTCGCGGCATTCGTCGAGGACCAGGTCCGCCTCGCGCGCCAGTTGACCTTCGATGCCAGCGTCCGGGTCGATGCGACACAGGACTTCGGACACCAGGCCAGCGGCCGCTATGCACTCATCTGGAAGCCCGAGGACGGCCTGGTGGTCAAGGCGATCCACGGATCCTCGTATCGGCCTCCGAACGATTTCGAGGCCCACTACGAGGTGCAGGGCGAAGGCGGTTATGTCGAGAACCGCGGCTTGCGCAAGGAGTCGGTGCAGGGCTCGGAACTGAACGTCGAGTGGCACCCGACGCCCAGCGATCGCCTGAGCGCCTCGATCTACCGCAACAGCGCCCGTGCGCTGATCGTGCAGGTGCGTGACAACGAATCGGACGGCTACATGTTCGCCAACCAGGGCGCCGTGGTGTCGCGTGGTGCCGAGCTCGAGTGGCAACACGAGTGGTCGGGCGGCGAGCGGGTGCGCGCCAACGGAAGCTTCACGCAGGCGGTCGACCATGGGACTGCCGTGCCGGTCGCCGCGTTCGCGCCGCATTACCTGGCCAACGTCACGGCCATCGCCCCCATGTCCGCCGGGATCGAGATCGGTGCCACATGGCGCGCCGTCGCCAGGCGCGGCGGCGCCGGCGCGTACACCGTCGCCGGACTCGCCGTCTCTTCTGCGGAACGGCCGGATGCCTGGTGCTGGTCCTTGGGCGTGGCCAATCTGTTCGACCGGCGCTACGACGATCCGGGCACCGACCTGCAGGCCCAGCCGACGATCGCCCAGGCGAGCCGAACCTTCGAGCTGACCCTCGCGCGAAATTTCTAGCCATGGGGTCGACGAACTCAATCGCCAGCCGCCTTCGATGGGGCCTGGCGTCGCTCCTGATGCTGGCCTCGTCGATGGCCGAGGCGATCGACCGCGATCAGCTCGAGGCCGCGGTGGTCTACAACATCCTTCAATTCGTGGAATGGCCCGGCGAGGAGGCGCTGCAGCCTGGCTCGCCGCTGACGCTCTGCATGGATCCGGACAGTCCAGGCTACACGTCCATGCATCAACTGAGCGGCCGCGGGCTGCGCAGGATGCAGTTCGTCGTCGAACCGCTGGTGCCGCAGACGCGCCGCTGCAATGTCGCGTTCGTCGACTCGGCCCGCAGCCAGCGCTCGGTGTCGACACGCCAGGGCGCCGGCACGGACGGGGCCTTGCTGGTCGTCGCGGGCAGCCATTTCCAGCCCACCGAAGCGCCCATCATTCAATTGAGCGAAGCAGGCGGAAAGCTTGCATTCGATGTCTCTGCGGACAAGGCCAGGGCACAGGGCCTGGTGGTCAGCTCGCGCTTGCTGCGGCTGGCAAGAAAGGTGTCGGAATGACGTCGAGGAACCGAAGCTTGCAGCGCACGCTGCCTCAACCGAACTTTGCACGCGCCAGCAACCTGGCCGGGCGCCTCATGCGCGCGGCGCTGGACTCGACGGCCCTGTCGCTGCTGGTGGCCGGCGTGGCCGTCAATGTCATGGTCTATGCCTCGTCGCTGTCCGACCTGCGACGCGACGCGGCCGTGCAGGCGCGCATCGTTGCCGACAACAGTGCGGCCGCGCTGCTGTTCGGCGACGCGCGCGCCGCGAGCGAGACGCTCAGCTACCTGAGCAACTCGCCCCAGGTGCTCAAGGCACGCATCCTCGACGTCAACCACAAGGTCTTTGCCGAGTACGCCTCGAGCGAGCAGCAATCCGCGGTCGTCGACAGCCGCCGATCGCAGGAGGCCTTGCTGGTCGGGGCGCCCGTCGTCCAGAGCGGACAGACGATCGGCGAGGTCTCGATGTCGATGTCGCTGCAACCGCTCCATCACCAGGCGGTGATGCTGGCCGCCACCACGGCGCTGGCCGCCTTGCTGGGCCTGACGGTGGCCTACCTGCGCGTGCGGCGCGTGCGGCGCGCCGTCCGGCGAACCGAAGCCGATCTGGACCAGCTGGCGTTCTTCGATCCCGTCACCGGCCGGTTCAACCGGCACGCGGCGATGGAATACATGGCCTCGGCGGTGGACGGCGAGGCGCCGGGCGGATTCGTCGTCGCGCTGCTGGATCTGGACGACTTCAAGCTGGTCAACGACAGCCTCGGACACATCGTGGGCGACGAGTTGCTGCGCGCCGTCGGAGAGCGGCTGCAAGCCGTCTGCGGCGACCTCGGCGGCGTGTTTCGCTTGGGCGGCGACGAGTTCGTCGTGATCTGGCCGGGCTCTGACGATGGACTCGCGATGTCCCGGCTGGGGCGCGCGATCATCGGCTGCATGTCCGAGCCGCTGTGCATCTCGGGGCAGGCCATGGTCGTGCGCGGCAGCGTGGGGCTGTCCAGCTTCCCCGAGCATGGAACTGCCGTCTCGTCGTTGCTCAAGGCCGCCGACACCGCGATGTACGCCGCGAAGGCCTCGGGCAAGAACAGCTTCGAGCTCTACCGGGAGGCCATGACCCACAACGCCTCGGAACGCCTGCAACTGGGCATCGAGCTGGGCCAGGCACTGGAGCGCGACGAACTCGTGCTGCACTACCAGCCCATCGTCGAACTGCCGGCGGGCGCATTGATCGGCGTCGAAGCGCTGGTCCGATGGCGCCACCCCACGCGAGGGCTGCTGGCGGCCTTCGAGTTCATCGACGTCGCCGAAGGCTCCGGCCTGATCGTCGACCTCGGAGGCTGGGTGCTGCGTGCCGCGGCGAAGCAGCAGGCCGAATGGGCGCGCCAGGGGCTGGGGCACCTGTTCATCGCGGTCAATGCGTCGGCGCATCAATTCAAGCGCAACGTGCTCGTCGACCAGGTGCGCGCGGCGCTGGCCGAGCACGGTGCCGAGCCGAAGCGCTTGCAGATCGAGCTGACCGAGCACACGCTCATCGAGGACGTGGCCGCGAACGTGCAGACGCTGGCCTCGCTGCGCCTGATGGGCATCAAGATCGCCATCGATGACTTCGGCACCGGCCTTTCATCGCTGGCCTACCTGAAGCGCCTGCCGATCGACAAGCTCAAGATCGACCGCAGCTTCGTCAACGACATGACGGTCGGCAACGAGGACACGGCGATCGTGGCGGCCATCGTCTCGCTGGCACGCGCCCTCGGCCTGGAGGTCGTCGCCGAAGGCATCGAGACATCCCGACAGCTCGAGTTGCTCAACGCCCTGGGCGTGCAGCATGGACAGGGCTACCTCTTTTGCAAGGCCGTCGCGGCCGAGGCCATCGGCCAGTTCGCCACGGCTGAGGCGCGCTTCGCGGCGAGTCCGCCGTCGGCCTCGGAGATCGCCGGCTGAAGGAGATGTTGCCGCGAGTCCCGCACTCAGGCGGCAGCCTTGCGACCTGCCCCGCAGTGCCGTTAGCACATCGCCTTGCGGCGCTTCGCAGCCTCCATCGCTTCGGCGCTGAACACGAACGGCATCACCGAGCGGAGACCATCGGGGGTGGCCAAGGCCTGCTCGGCAATCTCCAGCTGGCGGATCGGCTTGCCGTCCGCCTTCTCGCGTTCGAGGTAGCGTTTCACACCGACGACCGCCTCGGCCAGCGCGGAAGGGGCGGTCGGCGGCGCGGCACCGGTGACGAGGGCGTCGTTCCACCCCCGGATGAGCTTGCAGGCCCGCAAGGCGTCTGCGGATATCGAGTCGAGCATCGCGAACTCCTTTTGCTTTGTTCCCTCCACGTACCCGTTGGAGCAACGGGTGTGCTCGCGCCTCTCGACGGTGAGGCCGTATTTGAAAGCACATGTGGCCGGTGTCGGCGCAATCTGTCAGGCGGGGAGCAGGTTCGCTGACTCGAGGCGCTAGCAAGCGCTGTCATCCGGCGCGTAGGCGCGGACATGCGAGTGCGCACGGGGTTGACACTATCGCAGCCGCTGACCGACGCGTGTCTCAAAGGGGATGTCGGCGGCGGGGACGAGCTGTCCCCGCGATCCGCTCTGCGCAAGATCCGAGCGTGACAAGGACTTGCGGATGAAGAGGGTGGTGCGCCCGACACGGTTCGAACGTGCGACCCCTGCCTTCGGAGGGCAGTACTCTATCCAGCTGAGCTACGGGCACCCAAGTCGCCAGTTTAGCCGATCATGCGCAGGGCGCCGTCACGGGCGTCGGGTGGCCTGGCGCCGCGGCCGCCACTTGACCGCACGCTGCGCTGGAATTCGCGGTTTCCCGCAACGGGTTGAACCGGCAACCAGCGGACGGGAATGCACCGGCAGCAGTATCGGAACTCGCCAGGTAGCGGGCGTTCGAGGCGCCCGGCCCTGCCCAATTCGGGCCCCTGCAAGGTCTTGCGAAGCTGAACTACCATTCAAAGCAACTGAAGAGCGGCGTCAATCGCTCTCAACCGAAGCGTTCGGCAATGCCGGACACTGCCTCCACGATGCAAGCCGCATCACAACGCACCGACCGCCACCCATGAACCTGCCCGCCACCCGTTATACCGGTACCGCCATCGCGCTGCATTGGCTGATGGCGCTGGCGATCCTGGGCAACTTCTGCCTGGGGCTGTACATGTCGGACCTGCACATGTCGATGATGCGGCTGCGGCTGTTCAACTATCACAAGTGGACGGGCGCCACGATCCTGCTGCTGGCGGCGCTGCGCCTGCTGTGGCGCCTGACGCACCGCCCGCCGGCCGACCTGCCGGCGCCCAGGTGGCAGCATGGCGCGGCCTCGGTCACGCACTGGGCGCTGTACGCGTTGTTCTTCGCGGTGCCGCTGGTGGGCTGGGCCTACAGCTCGGCGGCCGGCTTTCCGCTGGTGGTGTTCGGCGTGCTGCCCTTGCCCGATTTCGTGCCCAAGGATCACGCACTGGCCGAGACGCTGAAGGATCTGCATGCCGACGTCGCCTGGGCGCTGGTCGTGCTCGTCGGGTTGCACGTGGCCGCGGTGGGCAAGCACATGGTCATCGATCGCGACGGCCTGCTGCGCCGCATGATGCCCGGCCGCGCCTGAGCCTTCACGCCAACCCCTCCACCCGAAAAGAAGCCACCATGAACAAGATCCGCACCGCCTTCGTCCTTGCCGCCTCGCTGGTCCTCACTGGAGTCGCCTTCGCGCAGGCCAAGGTGGTTCCCGCGCAGAGCCAGATCACCTTCGCGATCAAGGAGATGGGCGTGCCCGTCGAAGGCCGCTTCGGCAAGTGGACGGCCGACATCGCGTTCGACCCCAAGAAGCCCGAGACCGGCAAGGTCGCCTTCACGATCGTCACCGCCAGCGCGTCGTTCGGCGCGCCCGAGACCGACGCCGAGGTCCCCAAGACCGAATGGTTCAACGTCGCCAAGTTCCCCAACGCCACTTTCGCGTCGACGGCGATCAAGGCCAAGGGTGGCGGCAAGTTCGACGTCGCCGGCAAGCTGACGGTCAAGGGCATCACGAAGGACGTCGTGGTGCCGATCGCGCTGACGCAAGCCGGCCCGACCACCACCGCGACGGGCGCGTTCACGATCAAGCGCAACGACTTCCACGTCGGCGAAGGCGAGTGGACGGACACCTCGCAGCTGGCCGACGACGTCGCGGTCAAGTTCAAGATCGCGCTGACCGGCGTCGCGCCCCTCTAAACGATTTCTCAAGCCCCGGATGGGGCGGCAGCCGGCGGTGCGGACCAGCGCCGGAAGGCTTTTCCATTCCCTTTTCTGATCCGCTGGAGTTTTCACATGACCAAGTTCTCCCTGCTCGCCGTCGTCGCCGCCCTCGGCTTCACCGCGGTCGCCCACGCCGAATCGGCGACCTACGCCATCGACCCGACCCACACCTTCGCCACCTGGGAGATCGGCCACTTCGGGACCTCGACCAACCGCGGCCGCTTCAACAAGACCGCCGGCACCGTGACGCTGGACAAGGCCGCCAAGACCGGCTCGCTGGACGTCACCATCGACACCACCTCCCTGGACACCGGCACCGCCGCGTTCACCAAGCACGTGTCCAGCGACGAAATGCTCAACGTCGCGGCTTTCCCGACGGCGCACTTCGTGGCCGACAAGTTCGTCTTCAACGGCGACAAGGTCAGCGAGATCTCCGGCAACCTGACGCTGCTGGGCAAGACCAACCCGGTCGTGCTCAAGGCGCAGAACTTCAACTGCTACATGAACCCGATGGTCAAGCGCGAGGTTTGCGGCGGCGACTTCGATTCGACCATCGTGCGCAGCCAGTACGGCGTGTCCTGGGGCCTGAACTACGGCTTCCCGGACAACGTGCATCTCGTCATTCAAGTTGAAGCTGTCAAGCAATAAGCGGCGCCGCGCCGCGGCCGCCGCGGCGCTCGCTGTGCTGTGCGCCAGCTCGGGCATCCCGCCCGCGCTGGCGCAGTCCATGGCCGGTCCGATCACTTACCGGCTGGACACCAACCACACCTTCGCCACCTTCGAGGTGCTGCACTTCGGCACGTCCACGCTGCGCGGGCGCATCGGCCCGATCTCCGGCGAGGTGACGATCGACCGCACCGCCAAGACCGGCGACCTGCGCCTGCGCATTCCGGTCACGACCGTGAGCACGGGCATGCGCGTGCTCGACGCACGCCTGAAGCAGCCCGACCTGCTGGCGACCACCGAGTACCCCGAGGCGTATTTCGTCGCGACCCGGTTCCAGTTCGACGGCGCCGGCGGCGTCAAGGAAGTGCGCGGCGAGTTCACGCTGCGCGGGGTCAGCGAGCCGCTGTCCCTGGTGGCGCGCTCTTTCGCCTGCCGCCATGATGCGACGCTCGAGCGCGAGGTCTGCGGCGGCGACTTCGACGCCGATCTCAAGCGCAGCCGCTTCGGCGCCACGCTGGGCGAACCGTTCGTGAGCGACGACGTGCACCTGGTGATCCAGGTCGAGGCGATCGCCCCTTGAGGGCTGGCCGCCGTCGCGCTGCCGGATAATCGCGTCTGCGCCGCTGTGGCGGCAGGCAATTCAAGAAGGCTCGGCGATGACTCTCCCTGACGATTGGCGGCACGACCGCGAGATCGGCGTGCAACCCGGCACGACCCTGGACACCACGCGTGTCGACGACGTGCGCATCGGCGCCGTCCGCCCGCTCATCTCCCCGGCGCTGCTGCTGGACGACATGCCGGCCCCCGACAGCGCGGTGTCGCTGGTTGAGAAGGCGCGCGTGGACCTGGCCCGGGTGCTCGCCGGTGCCGACGACCGCCTGATCGTCGTGGTCGGCCCCTGCTCGATCCACGACCACGACCAGGCGCTGGAATACGCGCGCCACCTGAAGGTCGTGGCCGACGCGCTCCGGGATGATCTGGTCGTCGTGATGCGGGTCTACTTCGAGAAGCCGCGCACCACCGTCGGCTGGAAGGGCTACATCAACGATCCGCGCCTGGACGGCAGCTTCCGCATCAACGAAGGCCTGCGCAAGGCGCGCCAGCTGCTGCTGGACGTGGCCGAGATCGGCCTGCCGGCCGGCACCGAATTCCTCGACCTGCTGAGCCCGCAGTACATCGCCGACCTGGTGTCCTGGGGCGCGATCGGGGCGCGCACCACCGAGAGCCAGAGCCATCGCCAGCTGGCCTCCGGCCTGTCCTGCCCCGTCGGATTCAAGAACGGCACGGACGGCGGCATCAAGGTGGCGGCCGACGCCATCCTGGCTGCCAATTCGTCGCACGCCTTCATGGGCATGACCAAGATGGGCCAGGCTGCCATCTTCGAAACGCGCGGCAACGCCGACTGCCACGTGATCCTGCGCGGCGGCAAGAGCCCGAACTACAAGGCGGTCGACGTGACGGCCGCCTGCGGCGCGCTCGCCGAGCGTGGCTTGCGCGAGCAGGTGATGATCGACTTCTCGCACGCCAATTCCGAGAAGAAGCACATGCGCCAGATCGACGTCGGCGCCGACGTCGCCGCGCAGATCGCCGGCGGCGACCGCCGCATCACCGGCGTGATGATCGAGAGCCACCTGGCCGACGGCCGCCAGGACCTCAAGCCCGGCGTGACGCCGGCCTGGGGCGTGTCCATCACCGATGCCTGCATCAGCTGGGCCGATACCGAGCCATTGCTGGTGCGCCTGGCCAAGGCGGTGCGCGATCGGCGCGCCGGCGCGGCGTCGTGATCGCCAGCGCGCTGGCCGGGGCGGCGCCAGGCCAGGCGCAGGGCGTGCGCTACGTCGGGTTCTGGGCCCGCGCGGCGGCCGGCCTGCTCGACCTGGTCGCGGTGATGTTCATCGTGACACCGGTCACCGTCTTCCTGTTCGGCGACGGCTGGACCGATGCGCGCGGCCTGGTCGGCTTTGTCGTCAACTGGGTGCCGCTGGGCGGAGCCATCATCGCGTTCTGGGTCATGAAGGGCGCCACGCCCGGCAAGATGGCGATCTCGGCGGTCGTGGTCGATGCCAACACGCATGCGCCGGTCGACTTCTGGCAGGCACTGACGCGCTACGTCGGCTACTTCGTCTCCACGCTGCCGCTGTTCGCGGGCCTGGGCTGGGTGGCGTTCGACGCGCGCAAGCAGGGCTGGCATGACAAGATGGCGCGCACGGTGGTGATCTACCGCCCGCGCTGAAGTCGCCGGCTTTGCCGCCTCTCGTCATCCTGCGCGAAGTCGCAGGATCCACGCGCACTGGGCGGCGTCCTGGCGGGGGGGTGGATTCTGCGACTGCGCGCAGAATGACCGTTTCGGGAGAGTGCAGGCATGCAGCGAGTGACGGGTATCGGCGGAGTCTTCTTCAAGGCGCGCGACGCCGAGCTGCTGCGGGGCTGGTACAGGCGCCACCTGGGCCTGGACATCCAGGACTGGGGCGGCCTGGCCTTCCCGCCCGCGCCCACGCAACCGGCCAACAGCAAGTCGCCCCTGGCTTCGCACACCACCTGGTGCATCTTCCCGGGCGACAGCGACTACTTCGGCGGCACACGCGGCGCCCACTTCATGGTGAACTACCGCGTCGCCGACCTCGACGCGCTGCTCGCGGTGCTCAAGCGCGAAGGCTGCGCCGTGGACGACAAGACCGAGGTGTCCGAGTACGGCAAGTTCGGCTGGGTCACCGATCCGGAAGGCAACCGCGTCGAGCTCTGGCAGCCGCCGGGATGAGAAGCTGCGAACGACTCCGGCGCGTCCGAGCCGTTCGCAGCTTCTTCAAACCCGCTCGACCACCAGCGCGATGCCCTGGCCCACGCCGATGCACATGGTGCACAGCGCGTAGCGGCCGCCGGTCGCATGCAGCTGGTTGACGGCGGTCGTCACCAGCCGCGCGCCGCTGGCGCCCAGCGGGTGGCCCAACGCGATCGCGCCGCCGTTCGGATTGACGCGCGGATCGTCGTCGGCCACGCCCAGCTGGCGCAGCACGGCCAGGCCCTGCGCGGCGAAGGCCTCGTTCAGCTCGATGACGTCCATCTGCGAGATCGTCAGCCCCAGGCGTGCCAGCAGCTTCTTGGACGCCGGCGCCGGGCCGATGCCCATCACGCGCGGCGCGACGCCGGCCGCGGCCATGCCCAGCACCCGGGCGCGCGGCGTCAGGCCGTGCGTCTTGGCCGCGCTCGCGCTGGCCAGCAGCAGCGCGCAGGCGCCGTCGTTGACGCCGGAGGCGTTGCCCGCGGTGATCGTGCCGTTCGGGCGCACGATGGGCTTCAACTTGCCGAGCGCCTCGAGCGAGGTCTCGCGCGGGTGTTCGTCCCGGGCGACGACGAGGGCCTCGCCCTTCTTCTGCGGCACGGTCACCGGCGTGATCTCGGCGTCGAAGAAGCCGCGCTTTTGCGCGTCGACGGCGCGCAGCTGCGAGCGCAGCGCCATCGCGTCCTGGTCGGCGCGGTTGATGCCGTAGTCGTCGGCCACGTTCTCAGCCGTCTCCGGCATCGAGTCGATGCCGTACTGCGCCTTCATCTGCGGATTGACGAAGCGCCAGCCGATCGTGGTGTCGTAGACCGCGTTGTCGCGCGCGAAGGCCGAGGTGGCCTTGGGCATCACGAACGGGGCGCGGCTCATGCTCTCGACACCGCCGGCCAGCAGCATGCCGGCCTCGCCGGCGCGGATCGCCTGGGCGGCGCTGCCCACGGCGTTCAGGCCCGAGCCGCACAGGCGGTTCAGCGTCACGCCGGGTACGTCCACGGGTAATCCAGCCAGCAGCGCGCTCATGCGGGCGACGTTGCGGTTGTCCTCGCCGGCCTGGTTGGCGCATCCGTACAGGACGTCGTCGATCGCCGCGGGGTCGAGTTCGGGATGGCGCGCCAGCAGCGCCCGGATTGGAATAGCCCCTAGATCGTCGGCACGGACCGCGGAGAGGGAACCGCCGTAGCGGCCGAAGGGTGTGCGCAGGGCATCGCAGATGAAGGCGTCGGTCATGGTGGGGGTCGTCTCGCTGGGTGCTGGTTGTTCGCAGAGAGAACATTTATTCGAAGAGTGACTCCCTGCAGCCGGGATTCTGCTCGTTTCGGGCGCTTCCGGTTTATGTGGGGATCTGTCCGCTCAAGTCGGACGGGCGAACAGCCGATTCCAGCTGAGCATAGAAACCGGACGCAAACGCTGCGTGCGGTAAGGACACATTCGAATGACGACTCCTATCCAAGCGAGCGCCTTGCGCATTGGCATGTTCGTTCATCTGAACGTCGGCTGGATGTCGCACCCGTTCCCGCTGTCGAGCTTCAAGCTGACCTCCAGCGAACAGATCGAGACGATCCGTTCGCTCGGCCTGGCCCGCCTGACGTGGAGCCCCGAGCGCAGCGACATCGAGGAGCCGGCCGCCGACACGTCCGCCGCGGGCGTCGCCGACAGCCAGTCCGTCGAGCAGGAGGAGGCGCCCAAGCCGCTGGATGCGCGCCAGCTGGCCAAGCTGGCGCTCAGCGCGCAGATGGAGATCGCCCAACGCTGCGAGCGCCAGTTCACCGAGGCCTGCCGCGACCTGCGCCGCGCCAACGACAAGGTGCTGACCGACCCGGGCCAGGCCAACGCGGACGCGCAGCAGCTCGCGCGCGCGATCCTGGACAAGATGCTGGTCGAGGGCGAGCCCTGCCTGCGCGTGCTGGGCGAGATGTCCAGCGACCGCCACGCGGCGCATTCCCTGAACGTCACTGTCGTCGCATTGATGCTGGGCCGCCAGCTGGCGATACCTCGCAATGTATTGATGGAGCTGGGCGTCGGCGCCTTGATGCACGACGTCGGCAAGATCGCCCTGCCCGATCGGGTGCGCCTGGCGCGCGAGGATTTCAACTCGGGCGAAGCCGCGCTGTACCGCGACCACGTTGCCCAGGGCCTGATCCTGGGCCGCCGCATGGGCCTGTCGGCCGACGCGCAGCTGGTCATCGCGCAGCACCACGAACTGGCGGACGGCAGCGGCTTTCCGAGCGCGCTGATGCTGCCGCGGATGTCGCTGCCGGCGCGCATCGTGGCGCTGGTCAACCGCTACGACAACCTGTGCAACGCGGCCTCGCCGGCGCAGTCGGTCACGCCGCACGAAGCCCTGTCGCGCCTGTTCGCGCAATGCCGCTCGAAATTCGACGAGACGCTGCTGAGCGGCTTCATCAAGATGATGGGCATCTACCCGCCGGGCTCGGTCGTGCAGCTGAGCGACGACCGCTTCGCGATGGTGATGACGGTCAACGCGGTGCATCCGCTGAAGCCGCGCGTGCTGGTCTACGACCCGGCCGTGGCGCTTGAGGACGCGATCCACCTCGATCTCGAGAAGACGCCGCAGCTGGGCATTCGCCGCAGCATGAAGCCGGTGCAGCTGCCCACGCGCGCCGTCGACTACCTGAAGCCGCGCCAGCGCATCTCGTACTTCTTCGACGTCGAAAGCGCGCCGAAGGAAGACGTGCGCGAAGAGGCCGCGGCATGACTGCCGCCGCGCCGCTCCTGGCGCAGGCCACCGGCAGGGAGTCGTTCAGCGGCCTGCTCGCCGCGATCGCCGCCCTGGGGCATGCGGCTTGGATCGTCGACGCGGCGCGAGGCCACATCCTGGCCGCCAACGCCGAGGCGGAGCGCCTGCTCGAACGCCAGGATCTCGCTGGCCTGGACGCCGATGATGCGATCCCCGAGCTCGAGGACATGGCCTACTGGGACGGCGTGCGCTGCGGGGTCGTCAGCGTGCTCGAGAGCGATACCGAGCTGCACCTGCCCGGCGGCCGCAACCTGGCCGTCTCGCGCCGCATCGCGCCGGTCTGGCTGGGCGACGGCACGCCGCTGTTCCTGGTGCAGGTGCGCGACCGCAGCGTCGAGCATCGCATCGAGCTCGAGCGCGAGACGGCGCTGGCCGAACTGCGCGCCACCCTCGAGGCGACGGCCGACGCCATCCTCGTGACCGACCTGCACGGCAAGATCCGCGCGTTCAACCGCCGCTTCGCCCGCATGTGGTCGCTGCCAGACGCCGTGCTGCACGCCGGCGATGACCGCGCCGTGCACGAGTCGGTGCGCATGAACGTGATGGACGTCGACGGCTATGACCGCCGGCTGGAGGAGGTCTACGCGCACACGCTGTCCGAGGCGGTGGACCGGATCGGGCAGGTCAACGGCGCGCTCATCGAGCGCCACGCGCAACCGCAGTGGAGCCACGGCCGGCCGATCGGCCGCGTGTTCTCGTTCCGCGAGACCAACCCGCACCGCGCCGGTTCGCCGCGCGAGCCGGGCAACCGCGGCGTCGACCAGCTCACGCACCTGCCCAATCGCACCGGCTTCCTGCTGACGCTGGAGGACGCCCTGCGTTCTAGCCATCAGAGCGCCGGTTTCGCCGTGCTGTGCATCGAATTCAATCGCGACGCCCTGTTCGGCGAGGGCGGCGACAGCGCCTACGGGGCGCGCCGCCTGTCCGAGCTTGCGGGCCAGGTGCGCGGCGCGATGCGCCAGCCGCACCACTGCGCGCGCCTGGGCGGCAGCCGCTTCGGCGTGCTCATGGCCCACGCCAGCGAGGCCGCCGCCGAGGCCGCGGCGCGCCGGCTGATCGACTCGCAGCAGCGCGACTCCGGCGTGCCGGTGGCCATCGGCATCGGTACCTATCCGGGGATCGGCCTGTCCGCCGACGAGATCCTGCGCCACGTCGAGATCGCGATGCACCGCGCGCAACAGGCCAGCCGCTCGTCGTTCGCGGTGCACAAGTTCGGCTTCGAGTCCTGGCAGCGCAAGCGCGACCGCGTCGAGGCGGGCCTGCTGCGCGCGGCCGAGGAAGGGCGCTTCCGGTTGGCGGCGCAGCCGCGCTTCGACACCGCCACCGGCCTGGCCGTCGCGCTGGAGGTGCATCTGCGCTGGCGGGATCGCGAACTGGGCGAGGTTGCCGCCAGCCAGTTCATGGGCGTCGCCAAGGAGCGTGGGCTGCTTGGTGCGCTCGACGACTGGGTCCTCGAGCATGGCCTGTTGCAGCAGCGCCGTTGGCGCGAGGCCGGGCATGCGCTGCGGCTGAACATCAACGTGTCCGACTGGCGGTTGACCCAACCGGGCTACGCGCGCCGCGTCGCCGCCGCACTGGAAGCCGCCGGCTGCGCGCCGTCCGAACTCGAGATCGACATCGCCGAATCGGCGCTGCACACCGAGCCCGACACGGCGCTCGCGACGGTGCGCTCGCTGGCGCGCCAGGGCGTGCGCGTGATGCTCGACGGCTTCGGCGATGGCCCCAGCGCGCTCGCCTCGCTGCAGCGGCTGCCGCTGGCCGGCGTCAAGCTGGCCCCGGCGCTCGCACAGGCCTGTGCCGGCGCAGGCGCCGAAGCGCGCTGGGTGCCGGCGCTGGTGCAACTGGCGCACGCGATGCAGCTGGAAGTGCATGCCATGGGCGCCGACACCCAGCTGCAATGCGCGGCGCTGATCGCCGCCGGCTGCGACGGGCTGCAGGGCCGCCGCCTCGGTTCCTGGATGGAAGAGCGTGCGCTCGAGTCCTGGTTCAGCCTGCCGGCCTCGCAGCGACGGCTCTAGGCCGCGTCACCGGCCCGAGGAGAACCTAGGCGTCCTGCATCTGGTCCTCGCCGCCCAGGTTGGGGGCGATGTCCTCTTCCAGGTCGAGGTCCTCGGCCGGCGCCTCGCCGTCATGCCGGGGCGGAGGCGTCGGAAGGGCGTCGGGCGGGATGGATGGCGGGTGGGCGGGCGTGCTCATGGGAGTCCTCTCGGTGACGGAGCGATGGCTGCAATTCTGATACTGGGCACGGCGGCCTGCCCCGCCGCGTAGGACAGGCACTACAGGGCGTCGGGACACCGGCCGGCAGCCAGCGGCCCGTATTTCGCGCATCCTCGGGCCCACTGTTCCTCCAATCGCGAAAGCCGCCCCCGATGTCCGCCCTCACCGTCCGCAACGTGCTGCCCGTCGTCACATCGGTGGTCGCCACACTGTTCCTGGCCACCGCCGTACCGCACGGCCTGGTGCCCGAGGCGGCGGCGTCCACGGTCAGCGCCGAAGTCCAGCGCTGCGTGGCGACCGGGCGCGAGACCGATGATTGTCTCGACGAGGTGGATGGCAAGGCCCTGATCGAGCGTGCCGAATGGCTGGCGCGCGAGGATGGCGCCTCCCGACCAGCGAGCCGCCAATGACTCCCCGGGGCGCCACCGCCGATGCCGTGGGCGCCGCCCCGCGAAGCCAGGCGCGCGGCGACGGCGCGCCGGCCCGCGGGCTGGACGTCTATGTCGTCGAGGACAACGTCATCGTGCTCGAGAGCCTGATCGCCGCGCTCGAGGAACTCGCGCCGGTGCACGTGGTGGGCACCGCGGCCGACGAGAGCGTGGCCGTCGACTGGCTGCGCCGCGGTGGCACGCACTGCGACCTGGTGATCATCGACATCTTCCTGCGCACCGGCTCCGGCCTGGGCGTGATCGCCGCCGCCCGGCAGAGGCGCCCCGAGGCGGCGCTGGTCGTGCTCAGCAACTACGCCACCGACGAGATGCAGGCGCGCTGCCTGGCCAGCGGCGCCGACCGCGTGTTCGACAAATCGCGCGACATCGACCAGCTGGTGGCCTATTGCATCGCGCTGTCCTCGCGCGAGCCGGGCGAGATGCCGCACTGATTCTTGCGTTGGCGAGCGGGTCTTGGCCCCCGCGGACGGCGCAGGCGCGCATGCTGCTTGCTCTGTAGTTCGAGTCCTACGCCGGTGCCGGTGTCCGCCGACAAGCAGGCACGCCCCAGCCCTACCGGCAAGCGCAGGGCGGTCGCGCACACTCGAAACGTCTCTTCAGAGCTTTGGCCGCTACCCCCGGCCGCGGCGACGAATACAACTTACCAGGAGCTCACGACATGTCCGAAACCCAGCTGTCCACCGCCACGTACTCCGACCACTTCAACCGCGCCGCCGCGTCGCTCAAGGCCGCGGAACGCGATGCGCAGGCCGCCATCAACAGCGCCGTCGATGGCCTGGCGTCCGCCTACGGCGAGACCAAGCCGCTGCTGTCGCGCGCGAGCCAGCGTGCCCGCGAGATGGCGCACGATGGCTACGACGCTGCGCGCGAGCGCGCCGCGGTCCTGCGGGATCGCAGCCAGCAGGCCGTCGAATCGACGCGCGGCTACGTGCAGGACGAGCCGATCAAGTCGCTGCTGGTGGCCGCCGCCGTCGGCGCCGCCGTCATCGCCCTGGTCGAAGTGGTGCGCATCCGCCGCAATCGCTGATCCATTCCCCCGTAACGCCCGGTGGTTCACGACGAATCGCCGAGCGGATCGCGGACAATCGCGGCCAGGGCTTTCCCCCGGCCGCTTTTTTTTTGGAAAAGCCAACCATGATCTACAAGTTCAAGAGCAAGGCCACCGGCGACCTGATCATGACGCAGCCGGTCGCCGAGCGCGTGCTGTCGCTGATCGGCAAGCCCGCGACGCCGCAAGGCATCATCGAGGTGGACCAGCTGCCTGCCGCCATGAGCGCGCTGGAGGCGGCGGTGGCCACCGAAGGCCCCGGGTCCGCCGGTGCCGGCGACGCTGGCCCCACGGCTGACCGCGTCAGCCTGCGCCAACGCGTGTGGCCGATGGTGGAAATGATGAAGCGCACGCTCGCCGCCAAGCAGCCGATCACCTGGGGTTGATGGGAAGACGCCATGAGGACATCCTTCGAATGAGCCATGCGGAAGCGACGCGGCTGATCGCCGTGCGACATGGCGAGACCGCCTGGAACGTCGAGGCCCGGCTGCAGGGCCAGCTGGACATCCCGCTCAACGAGCGCGGGCTCGAGCAGGCGCGCCGCACCGCCCACTGGCTCGCGGAGGATTGCCCGGACGTGGTCGTCAGCAGCGATCTGGCGCGCGCGCAGGCGACCGCGCAGGCGATCGCGAGCTTCAACCGCATCCCGCTGGAACTCGATGCCGGATTGCGCGAGCGCAGCTTCGGCGGTTTCCAGGGCATGACGCACACCGAGGTGGCCGAACGCTGGCCCGAGCTGTCGGCGCGCTGGAAGAGCCGCGACCCGGAGTACGCGCCGGGCGGCGACGGCGAATCGCTGACCGCGTTCTACGCGCGCTGCGTCGCCGCCACGCTGCGCATCGCCGAACGCCATGCCGGCAAGACCGTGGTGCTGGTGGCGCACGGCGGCGTGATGGACTGCCTGTACCGCGCGGCCGCCCGCGTGCCGCTGGACGCCCCGCGCATCTGGCAACTGGACAACGCCGCCATCAACCGCCTGCTGCACACCAGCTCGGGCCTGACGATGGTGGGCTGGAACGACACCAGCCACCTGGACGTCGGCGCGCCCACGCTCGACGAATCGGCCGACAAGATGCCTGTGGCCGCGGCCCTGGCCGCGCGCACCGACTGAACGTCGGGGGTCAGAGCTCGGGTGGCAGGCCGAACAGGTCGGTGCCCGTGCGCGCCGGTGGCGCCAGGCCCAGGTGCCGGTAGGCGGCCACCGTCGCGATGCGCCCGCGCGGCGTGCGCTGCAGGTAGCCCTGCTGGATCAGGTAGGGCTCGATGACGTCCTCGATCGTGCCCGGCTCCTCGCCGATGGCCGCCGCGACGTTGTCCAGGCCCACCGGCCCGCCGTCGAAGCGGTGGACGATGGCCTCGAGCAGCTTGCGGTCCATCACGTCGAAGCCTTGCGGGTCGACGTCCAGCATGGCCAGCGCAAGGTTGGCCACCGGCACCGTGATGCGGCCCTGCGCCTTCACGTCGGCGTAGTCGCGCACGCGGCGCAGCAGGCGGTTGGCGATGCGGGGCGTGCCGCGCGAGCGGCGGGCCAGCTCCAGCGCGCCCTCCGGGTCGATCGGCACGCCCAGCAGGCCGGCCGAACGGGCCACGATGCGCGCCAGCTCCTCGGAGGTGTAGAACTCCAGCCGCGCGACGATGCCGAAGCGGTCGCGCAGCGGATTGGTGAGCATGCCGGCGCGCGTGGTGGCCCCCACCAGCGTGAATGGCTGCAGGTCCAGCTTGATCGAGCGCGCGGCCGGGCCGTCGCCGATCATGATGTCGATCTGGAAGTCTTCCAGCGCCGGGTAGAGGATTTCCTCGACGACCGGCGACAGCCGGTGGATCTCGTCGATGAACAGCACGTCGTTGCGCTCCAGCCCGGTGAGGATGGCCGCCAGATCCTTGGGCTTTTCCAGCACCGGGCCGGAGGTCTGGCGCAGGTTGACGCCCAGTTCGGCCGCGATGATGTGGCTCAGCGTGGTCTTGCCCAGGCCCGGCGGGCCGAACAGCAGCACGTGATCGAGCGATTCCGCGCGCTTGCGGGCGGCGCCGATGAAGATGTCGAGCTGTTCTCGCGCCTTCACCTGGCCGACATAGTCGTCCAGCCGCTTGGGGCGCAGGGCGCGCTCCATCGCCTCCTCGTTGGGCGACGTCGGGTTGGCCGCGACGACCCGCGCGGGGCGCGGATCGCGAGCGCTGGAGCCGCCGAAATCGTCGGTCTGTATGGACATTCAGTAATCATAACGGCGCCGGCGGCGGTCGCGAAGGGAACATTCCGCACCGCCGGCGGTTCGAACCCGGCTCACGTAACATTCGCGCCATGAACAAATCCGTCCTTCTTCTCGCCCTGTCGTTGCTGGCCGCCGCCGCCCACGCCCAGGTCACCGTCGACAAGCCCTGGGTGCGCACCACCGTCGCCCAGCAGACGACGACCGCCGCCTACCTGACCATCACGTCGGCGCACGGCGGCAAGCTGGTCGAGGCCAGTTCGCCTGTCGCCGCCTCGGTCGAGGTGCACGAGATGAAGATGGACGGCAACCTGATGAAGATGCGCAGCGTCGACGCGCTGCCGCTGCCCGCCGGCCAGCCGGTGCAGATGAAGTCCGGCGGCTATCACATGATGCTGATGGGCCTGAAGGCGCCGCTGAAGGCCGGCGACGTGGTGCCGATCAAGCTGGTGGTCGAGGACGCGAAAGGCAAGCGCGAGACGGTCGACGTCAAGGCGACCGCGCGGCAGAACTAGGACAGCGCCTTCATCGCCAGCTTGATGCCGTCGCTGACCCCGACGTCCTTGGGCAGCCCCTTCATCGCCATCGCCGCTTCCTTCTCGTTGTAGCCCAGCGCGATCAGCGCCTGCACGATGTCGCCCTGCGCATCGCCGGCGATGGCCGCACCGCTGACGGCGAGCTCGGGCCCGAGCTTGCCCTTGAGTTCGAGCAGCAGCCGTTCGGCGGTCTTCTTGCCGATGCCCGGCACCTTCTGCAGCCGCCCGCCTTCCTGGCGCGCGACGGCGCCGGCCAGGTCGCTCACCGACAGTCCCGAAAGGATGCCCAGCGCCGTGCGCGGGCCGACGCCCGAGATCTTGATCAGCAGCCGGAACGTGGCACGCTCCTCGTCGCTGAGGAAGGCGAACAGTTGCTGCGCGTCCTCGCGCACCACGAAGTGGGTCAGCAGCGTGACCCGTTCCCCCAGGCCGGGAAGGTTGCAGAACGTGCTCATCGGCACGTCGACCTCGTAGCCCACGCCTTGCACGTCCAACAGAACCTGCGGGGGCGTTTTTTCCGCGACGATGCCCGTGAGACGACCGATCATGGGGTCATTATCGAATGCGGGGACAATGATTTCCTGATGTTCAACGAACTAAACCCGTGATCGTCCGCCGCGCCTTTTCCCCGCCCGACAACGAACGCCTCGCGCACGTCTGCGGCGTCCTCGACGAGAACCTGCGCGCCATCGAGCAGGGTCTCAACGTCGTCATCACGCGGCGCCAGGAGCACTTCCGCGTCGAGGGCGGACGGCTGCAGGCGCCGCGCGCAATGGCGCTGATCGAGGCGCTGTACGAGCGCAGCGGCCGGCCCATCGACGAAGAACAGCTGCAACTGCTGCTCTACGAGGCGCAGCGCGACGTCATCCAGGGCCACGCCAAGCCGGTGGCGCCGGCGGAAGTCTCGGCCGGCAGCGAGATCGTGCTGCACACGCGGCGCGCCAACCTGATCGGGCGCACGCCCAACCAGGTGCAGTACCTGCGCCAGATCCTGTCGCACGACATCACCATCGGCCTGGGGCCGGCCGGCACCGGCAAGACCTTCCTGGCGGTGGCCTGCGCGGTCGATGCGCTCGAGCGCGCCAGCGTGCAGCGCATCGTGCTGACGCGCCCGGCGGTCGAGGCCGGCGAGCGGCTCGGCTTCCTGCCCGGCGACCTGTCGCAGAAGGTCGACCCCTACCTGCGGCCGCTGTACGACGCGCTGCACGACCTGATGGGCTTCGAACGCGTGACCAAGGCCTTCGAGCGTGGTGCCATCGAGATCGCGCCGCTCGCGTTCATGCGCGGGCGCACGCTCAACCACGCGTTCGTGATCCTGGACGAGGCGCAGAACGCCACGCCCGAGCAGATGAAGATGTTCCTGACGCGCATCGGCTTCGGCACCAAGGCCGTCGTCACCGGCGACCTGACGCAGGTCGACCTGCCGCGCGGCGCGCGCAGCGGGCTGGCCGACGCGTCCGAGATCCTGCGCGGCGTCGCCGGCATCGCGGTGACGCAGTTCGGGGCGGCCGACGTCGTGCGCCATCCGCTGGTCGCCCGCATCGTCGAGGCCTACGAAGCGGCCGGATCGCGCAACGAGTCGGGCCCCGCGCCCGAGCGGCCCGAACGCGCGGCGCCCGCACCGGCCACCTTCCAGGAAGGCAAGCGCCGCAACGGCGGAGGGCGTTCCTGATGCCGCGCGCCGCGCTGCCCGATCTGCAACTGAGCCTGCAGTTCGCCGATGCCAGCCATCGCGCGCTGCTGCCGCGGCACAAGGTGGTCCGCTGGGTCCGCGCCGGCCTCGAGCTGCCGGCCGCCATCACCGTGCGCATCGTCGGCGAGGAGGAAGGCCGCACGCTCAACCGCGAATACCGCCAGAAGGACTACGCCACCAACGTGCTGACCTTCGACTACGTGCAGGAGCCCCAGATCGAGGCCGACCTGGTGCTGTGCGCGCCGGTGGTCGAGCGCGAGGCGCGCGAGCAGAAGATCGACCTGGCCGCGCACTACGCCCACCTGCTGGTGCACGGCACCCTGCACGCGCAGGGCTACGACCACGAGGACGATGGGCCGGAGGCCGCGTGCATGGAAGCGCGCGAGACCGCGGTGCTGGCCGGGCTCGGCTTCGCCGATCCCTACGCCTGACGCACCCTGCGGAGAAAGGCCGGCCGGGGCATGCCCGTTGCCGCACTGGAGGCATCCCTCTTTCAGGAGCCCCAGCATGCGCAACTCCACCCTCCCTTCCGGCCCGGCCAACCCGCGCGCGGTTCGCGCCGACGCCGCCGCCGAGCAGGAAGAACTCGACGAACTGGCCGGCGATGCGTCCGGCGGCAATACGTCGCTATCCCAGGACGCGAACGCGGACGCGCGCCACGCCGAGCGCAACGCGCATCCCGGCGAGCAGAACGCCAACGCCGCCGGCGTCGGCCGCAGCCGTTGACACTTCGCAAGAGCCCATCGACCAAGGAATCCACCATGCCAAGCAACACGACCTGGGTCGTCGTCGCCGACGAAGGCCGCGCCCGCATCCTCAGCCGCGACGGCCCGGACGAGGATCTGAAGGAGATCGAGACCATCGTGGATCCGGCCGCGCGTGCGCACAACGCCGATTTTCGGCACGACGCCTACGGCCGGCGTTCACCGGGCGCGGGCGCGCTGCCCTCCAGCGCGACGAGTTCGGCCGGCGAAGAGAAGCTCGATCACGAGGCGGAGCTGTTCGCGCATCGGCTGTCCCTGCGCCTGACCGACGCCCACCGCCAGCACCGCTTCGACACCCTTCGCATCGCGGCGGCACCGCGCTTCCTCGGCCGCCTGCGCAAGGCGCTGGACAAGTCGGTGAGCGCGCTGGTCGACCAGGAGATCGACAAGGACCTGCTGCAGCTCGATGCCCGCACGCTCACGCAGCGGCTCTACAGCGAGGCGCCCCGGCACTGAGCGCGACGGCGCGCAGGCGGCGTCAGGGGCGCTTGAGCAGGCGCGCCGCTTCCAGCGCGAAGTAGGTCAGCACGCCGTCGGCGCCGGCGCGCCGGAACGCCAGCAGCGACTCCATCATCACCGCCTCGCCGTCCATCCAGCCGTTCATCGCCGCCCCCTTGAGCATCGAGTACTCGCCGCTGACCTGGTAGACGTAGGTCGGCATGCGGAACTCGTCCTTCACCCGGCGCAAGATGTCCAGATACGGCATGCCGGGCTTGACCATCACCATGTCGGCGCCCTCGGCGATGTCGAGCGCCACCTCGCGCAAGGCCTCGTCGGAGTTGGCCGGGTCCATCTGGTAGACCTTCTTGTTGCTCTTGCCCAGGTTGGAGGCCGAACCCACCGCGTCGCGGAACGGGCCGTAGAACGCGCTGGCGTACTTGGCGCTGTAGGCCATGATGCGCGTGTGCAGGTGGCCGTCGGACTCGAGCATCGCGCGGATGGCGCCGATGCGCCCGTCCATCATGTCGCTCGGGGCGACGATGTCGACGCCGGCCTGCGCCTGCACGCGCGCCTGGCGCGTCAGCATGGCCACCGTGGAGTCGTTGACGATGTAGCCGGTCTCGTCGAGCAGGCCGTCCTGGCCGTGGGACGTGAACGGATCCAGCGCCACATCGGTCATCACGCCCAGTTCCGGAAACTGCTTCTTGAGGGCGCGCACGGTGCGCGGGATCAGCCCGTCTGCGTTCAGCGCCTCGGCGCCGTCGGGCGTCTTCAGGTGCGGCTCGATGGCCGGGAACAAGGCCAGCGCGGGCACGCCCAGCGAGACGCACTCCTCGGCCACGCCCAGCAGCCGGTCGATGGTCAGGCGCTGCACGCCCGGCATGCTGGGAATGTCCTGCACCTGGTTGTGGCCGTCGATCACGAACACCGGCAGGATGAAATTGCCGGCGCTGAGCCGGTGCTCCCGCATCAGTTCGCGGCTGAAGGCGTCGCGGCGCATCCGGCGCGGGCGGCTGGCGGGAAAGGGGGGCAGGTGCGACACGGGCGAATTAACCTTTTTCATCAAAAACACGCGTCCAGCGTGCTGTGGCGCGCGGTTTCGCTGTCGCGCAGGCCGGATGATCTGCTACATTCCGTTTCGGACGATGTCCGTGAGGATATTGTCCCCTGCTTTTCCTCCCTGAGCAGGTGCCTTGCGTGATGACAGCGTCAAGGCTTTGCAGCCTCGGTCGTCCACTTCGTGGATACCGGGGCTCTTTCTTTTGTGCCGCGCGCTTTTCCTGCCGGTCGGCGCCCGCCAGGGTGTCGCCAGGGTCGCCGCACATAATGGCCGCATGATCGGTCTTCTTCCCTGGGTCAAGGCCCTGCACATCGTCTTCGTGTCCAGCTGGTTCGCCGGCTTGTTCTACCTGCCGCGGATCTTCGTCAACCTGACGCAGGTGCCCAGCGACAGCCACGCCGAGCGCGAGCGCCTGCTGCTGATGGCGCGCAAGCTGTACCGCTTTGCCAGCCTGCTGATGGTGGTGGCGATCGGCCTGGGAATCGTGCTGGTGACCCTGGAACGCGGGCTGATGCACGGCCAGTACTGGCTGCACGCCAAACTGCTGCTGGTCCTGGTGGCGATCGGCTACCACCACATGTGCCGCAGCATGCTGCGCAGCTTCGAGAAGCTCGAGAACCGGCGCCGCGAGCGCTGGTTCCGCGTGTTCAACGAAATGGCGGTGCTGCTGTTCGCGGCGATCGTCATCCTGGTCGTCGTGCGGCCGTTCTGAGCGGCAGCGGGCGCGCGACGATGGCCCGGCCCGCACGCGCTCCCGCGCGCATCCCGCGCCTGCCGGCGAGCTCGCCCACCCGCCCGCGCGAGAGCTCCGCGCTGGTCCTGACCGTCGTCTTTACCGGACTGGTGATCTATGCCAGCCTGTACCCGTTCAGCGGCTGGTTCTGGCCCGCAGGGCAGCCGCTCGAGGCGCTGCTGATGCTGCGATGGCCGCGCTATCACGGCGGCTTCGACGACTGGTCCAACTTCGTGGGCTACATGCCGCTGGGGGCGCTCACCTACGCCACGGCGCTGCGCCGCGGAAGCCGGCCGTTGATCGCGGGGCTGGTCGCGCTGGTCTTTCCCTCGCTGCTGTCGTGGGGGATGGAGTTCACCCAGCACTTCCTGCCCGGGCGCTACTCGTCGCTGATGGACTGGGCCCTCAACTCGCTGGGCGCCGCTGCCGGCCTGAGCCTGGCAGTCGCCATCCAGTCGGCGGGGGCGGCTGGCCGCTGGGCCGCCCTGCGCTCGAACTGGTTCGTGCCGCACAGCGGCGCCACCATCGCGTTGCTGGTGCTGTGGCCGGTCGGCTTCCTGTATCCGCGCAACGTGCCGTTCGGCCTGGGCATTACCTGGGAGCGATTGCAGGAGGAGGCGTACGACCTGCTCAGCGACCATCCGCTGGCGCCCTGGTTCGACTGGTTGTGGGCCAGCCTGGGCGAGAACACCGGCGTGATGTCGAGGACGGCCGAAGGCATCGCGGTGGCGATCGGCCTGCTCGGGCCCTGCCTGCTGGCATTCGCGAGCGCCCGGCCCGGCTGGCGGCGGGCGGTCATCGTGCCGGTCGCGGTGGCGGTCGGCCTGGCGGCCAACACCTTGTCGGCCGCGCTCAATTTCGGGCCGGTGCACGCGCTGGGCTGGGTGACGTCGACCGTGCCAATGGGCCTGGTCCTCGGCGCTGTGATGGCGCTGGCCTGCGTCTTCATCGGTGAGCGTCCGGCGGCCGCGCTGGGGCTGGTGGCCTTGTCGGTCAACGTCGCGCTGGTGGCGCAGGCACCCTCGGATCCGTACTACGCCGACAGCCTGCAGCAGTGGGAGCAAGGCCGCTTCATCCACTTCCATGGACTGGCGCAATGGGTCGGCTGGCTGTGGCCGTTCGCCGCGGGTGCCACGCTGTTCGGGCGGCTGGTGCGCAGCGACGCGGCGCCTGCGGGCTGACCCGCCCTCGCGCGAGCAGGGCCGCTTGGCAGCGCCCGGCCGGCCAGCCTTCCTACAATGCACACATGTACTACAAGCACCACATCTTCTTTTGCCTCAACGAGCGCAAGCCCGGCGAGGACAGCTGCTCGCGGGTCGGTGCGCAGGCCGGCTTCGACCACTGCAAGTCGCGCATCAAGTCGGCTGGCCTGTCCGGGCCGGGCGGCATCCGCGTGAACAAGGCCGGCTGCCTGGACCGCTGCGCGGGCGGCCCGGTCGCAGTCGTCTACCCAGACGAGACCTGGTACACCTACGTCGACAAGAGCGACATCGACGAGATCGTCGATTCGCACCTGGTCGGCGGCAAGCCGGTCGAACGCCTGCTGCTGGCACCGGACGTCGGGCGCTGAGCATGCAGACCTTCACCAGGCGCGGCGAAATCGCGGGGCCGGCCGGTGCCTTGAGCATCGCCGTCGACACCCTCGGCGACGTGCCCCATCGCGGCCTCGCGGTCGTCTGCCATCCGCATCCGCTGCAGGGCGGCACGATGGACAACAAGGTCGTCACGACCGTCGCACGCGGACTCACGCAGCGCGGCTGGCGCGTGGTGCGGTTCAACTACCGCGGCGTCGGCGGCTCCACCGGCAGCTGGGACGAGGGCCGCGGCGAGGTCGACGACGCGCTGGCCGTGATCGCTGCCCATCGTGTCGCCGGCGAGCCGCTGGTGCTGGGCGGATTTTCCTTCGGTGGCTTCGTCGCGGCCAGCGCCGCCGCGCAACTTGCGCCGGCCGACAAGCCTCAGAAGATGGTGCTAATCGCGCCGTCCACCGCCAAGCACGATGCTCCGCCGGTCATCGCCGACACCTTGCTGATCCACGGTGAGGCCGACGACGTCGTGCCGCTCTCGGCTTCGATGGACTGGGCCCGGCCGCAGGCGCTGCCGGTGGTCGTCGTGCCTGGCGCCGGGCATTTCTTCCATGGCCAGCTGGTGCTGCACAAGTCGCTGGTCGTGCGCTACTTTGCCGAGTGACTTCGGCCTTCCGATGAAAAAGCTTCTTGCGCTGCTCGGCCTGGCCATGGCCGGCGTGGCCGCCTTCGGCCAGGCGCTGCCGGCCCCCG
>JBJMWF010000317.1:0-10156 GCA_045810265.1 Vitreoscilla sp.
CGCTCGAGGACTTCGCGCGCGAGGTCGTCGGCCGCAAGATCGCCTGGACGATGCACTGAGGGGCGAGTCCCGCGGGTCGAGGGGGTGATGGCCAGACAGGCGTGCAGCGCCGGGCAGGCGGTCCGACAATCGTCGGTCCAGCCTAGACCTTGACCTCGCCGCATGCCTTCCTCCGACGCACCGTCCACGCCGGCCGCCCCGCCACGCGGAGCCATCCGCGAGCCGCGGCTCGCACCGGTCGTCGGCCTCGATTCGCACCTGCCTCCCATCCCGCTCGAGCGCCTGACACCCGACGCCCTGCGCGCGCGTTTCGCGCCCACGCTGCGCGTGCTCGCGCGCCCCCATGACGCCGCGTCAGCGCAGGCCGATGTCGACGGCGAGCCCGCCTGGCGGCCCGAGTTCGTTGGCGACGGCCAGCGCCTGTCCGAGCGCCCGCTGCGGCACGCCGCCGTTCTGGTACCGCTGGTGCGCCGCCCGCAAGGCCTCACGGTGCTGCTCACCAAGCGCACCGATCACCTCAACGACCATGCCGGGCAGGTGAGCTTTCCGGGCGGCCGCACCGATCCGGAGGACGTCGACGCCGTCGCCACCGCGCTGCGCGAGGCACGCGAGGAAGTGGGGCTGGCGGCTGACGAGATCGAGGTCATCGGCGTGCTGCCGACCTACACCACCGTGACCGCCTACGAGGTCACGCCGGTGGTTGCGCTGCTCGATCCGCCGCGCGCGCTGGCGCTCGATCCCTTCGAGGTGGCCGAGGTGTTCGAGGTGCCGCTGGCGTTTCTGATGGATCCTGCCAACCACCGGCGCCACGCCGCGGAATTCCAGGGCATCGCGCGCCAGTTCATCTCCATGCCCTGGGGCGCCGACGCCAGCGGCGAGCCGTATTTCGTCTGGGGCGCGACGGCGGCGATGCTGCGCAACCTGTACGGCTTCCTCGCGCACTGAAGCGGCCGGCGCGAGGCCGTCGCGCGGGCCGGCTGCGGTCGCGCTGCGGATATGATCCGTCCCAATGAGTTTCGTCGCTGTCCTCTTTGCCTTGTTGCTCGAGCAGATCAAGCCGCTGCCGCGCAACAACGTCGTGCACTACTCGCTCGCGTCGTGGGTGGGCTGGACGGGCCGCAACTTCGACGCCGGCAAGCCGCAGCACGCCAAGGTGGTGTGGCTGGTCACGGTGATCGCGCCGGCCGTCGCGGCCGCGCTCGTCTACATCGGGATCGCGCACTACAACACGATCGCCGCGCTGGTCTTCGACATCGCGATCCTGTACCTCACGCTGGGCTTTCGCCAGTTCAGCCACTACTTCACCGACATCCGCACTGCGCTCGAGAGCGGTGACGAGCCCGAGGCGCGCCGGCTGCTGGCCGAGTGGCGCCATCTGGATGCCTCGGAGTTGCCGCGCACCGAACTGCTGCGCCACATGATCGAGCACTCGCTGCTGGCCGCGCATCGCCACGTCTTCGGCGTGTTCTTCTGCTTCATCGTGTTCTCGGCACTTGGCCTGGGGCCCGCCGGCGCGGTGCTGTACCGGATGGCGGAGTTCGCCTCGCGCTACTGGGCCTTCCGCAGCAAGTCGCTGGACATGCCGATCAACGAGAACCTGATGGCGCTGTCGCAGCGCCTGTTCAGCCTGATCGACCACATCCCGGCTCGCCTGACGGCGTTCGGCTTCGCGGTGGTCGGCAACTTCCAGGACGCGATCGATGGCTGGAAGCGCGACGCCGGCCTGTGGAAGCACGTCAACGAAGGCATCATCCTGGCCGCCGCGGCGGGCGCCGTCGGCGTGCAGCTGGGCGGCGGCACCGCGCCCGGCATCACGCCCGATCGCTCCAAGACCTTCAGCAGCGGCGAGGGTGCGGCCGCCTTCGAATCCGGCGGCAGCACCACGCAGGGCATGCCGCCGCAGCTGGGGCACCTGGGCATCGTCGTCGGGCTGGTCTGGCGCTCGGTCGTGCTGTGGATGCTGCTGGTGGCCTTGCTGAAGCTGGCGAACCTGCTGCAATAGCGCCGCGCACCTGACCGAACGGCCGGTGGAGCGCAGCAGCGGCATCGCGGCACGTCACTGCGCCCCGCTGCGCGCTCAGTGCCGCGACGCCGCCCGCTCGAGCTCGCCCATCAGCTCTTCGTAGATGCGCTCGCGCGACGGCGAGATGTCGCCGCGGGCGATCGCCGCGCGCACGCCGCACGAGGGCTCGTGACGGTGCGTGCAGTTGGCGAACTTGCAGTCGCCCAGGTACATGCCGTAGTCCAGCATCAGCGAGCCGAGCTCGGCCGACTTGATGTGGTGGATGCCGAACTCCTGGAAGCCGGGCGAATCGATCAGGGCGCTGCGGCGCGCGTCGTCCAGCCAGTACCAGGTGGTGGTGGTGGTGGTGTGCTTGCCGGACTTCAGCGCCTTGGAGATCTCGCCCACCTGGGCATCGGCGTGCGGCACCAGCAGGTTGACCAGCGTGCTCTTGCCCATGCCGCTGGGGCCCAGCACGAGGGTGGTCTTGTCCTTGAGCAGCGGCTCGAACAGCGCCTGCGTGCCCGCCGGATCGGTCTTGACCGCCACCTCCAGCACCTCGTAGCCCATGCGGCGATACGGCGCCAGGCGTTCGCGGGCGGCGGCTGCCTCGGGCAGGTCGATCTTGTTGAGGACGATCCTGACCGCGATGCGGCCGTCTTCCGCGGCGATCAAGGCACGCGCCAACTGCGATTCGCTGTAGGGCGGGTCGGTGGCCACCATGATCAGCAGCAGGTCGATGTTGGCCGCGAAGTTCTTGCTGCGCCATTCGTCCTGGCGCTTGAGCAGGCTGGTGCGCGGCTCGAAGGACTCGATGACGGCCTCGTCGCCGGACACCTGCCAGCGCACATGGTCGCCCACGATCACCTCGCTCTTCTTGCCGCGACCGTGCGCCAGCATGCGCGTGCCGTCAGCCGTCTCGATGACCGAGTGACGCCCGTGCACGCCGACGACGCGCGCCAGTTCGAGCTTGGACGAGGGCGGCGCGCCGCGTGGCGCGCTCAAGCGGCCGCTCCCACCAGCGCGGCATCGGAGAGCCCGAGCGCCGCGATGCGGGAGGACGCAGGCGGGTGCGAGTAGTAGAAGCGCACGTAGAGCGGGTCGGGCGTGAGCGTCGAGGCGTTGTCCTCGTACAGCTTGAGCAGCGCGCGCACCAGGTCGGCGGCGTTGGCGTTGCTGCGCGCGTAGGCGTCGGCCTGGTACTCGTCGCGGCGCGACAGGCTGGCGAACAGTGGTGAGACGAAGAACATGAACGGCGGCAACGCCATCATGAACAGCAGCAGCGCCAGCGCATCGTTGGGCA
This sequence comes from Vitreoscilla sp., assembly GCA_045810265.1. Taxonomy (GTDB): domain Bacteria; phylum Pseudomonadota; class Gammaproteobacteria; order Burkholderiales; family Burkholderiaceae_C; genus Scleromatobacter. Next base: position 3,306 of record JBJMWF010000317.1, read on the forward strand.
TGAGGGTGTTGGGCGTGACCCCCAGGCCCATGTAGAAGCCCCATTGCGCCGCCAGCCAGCCCAGCAGCGCGAAGCCGGCCAGGCTCGAGGCGAGCATCAGCACCACGCGCTTGACGATGTGGCGATGGGCGAAGTGGCCCAGTTCGTGCGCCAGCACGGCCTCGACCTCGTCGCCGTTCAGGCGCTGCAGCAGGGTGTCGAAGAAGACCACGCGCTTGCCCGCGCCGAAGCCGGTGAAATAGGCGTTTGCGTGCGCCGAGCGCCGGCTGCCGTCCATCACGAAGAAGCCCTTGGCGCGAAAGCCGCAGCGCTGCATCAGCGACTGCACGCGCGCCACCAGCGCGTCGTCGGCAAGGGGCTCGAACTTGTTGAACAGCGGCGCGATCAGCGTCGGGTAGATCACCATCGCCAGCAGCTGGAAGAGCGTCAGCGCGCCCCAGGCCCAGGCCCACCACAGGGTGCCGGTGGCCTGCATGATCCACAGCACGAGTGCCAGCAGCGGCCCGCCGATCGCGATGCCCAGCAAGGTGGACTTGACCATATCGGTGATGAACAACGCGACGGTCGTCTTGTTGAAGCCAAAGCGTTGCTCGAGGCGAAAAGTGCTGTACAGATCGAACGGCAGCTCCAGCAAGGCACCGATGAGCACGAACGCGCCGATCAGCAGCAGCTGGTAGGCCATTGCGCCCCAATGCGGCGCCACCTGGTCGAGCAGCAGGCTGTTGAGCGCCGCCAGGCCGCCCAGCAGCGTCCAGCCGATCAGCACGGCGCTGCCGAACGCGTCGCTGACGAGGCCCAGGCGCAGCTTGGCCAACGTGTAGTCGGCCGCCTTCTGGTGCGCCGCGAGCGGCACCGTGGCGGCGAAGGCGCCGGGCACGGCGGCGCGGTGGGCGGCCACGTGGCGCATCTGGCGCGTGGCCAGCCAGAACTTGACCAGAAGCGAGGCGAGGACGGCGGCCGAGAACGCCAGGGACAGGACGACAGGATTCATGGTGCAAGTGTAGGTTGTCGGGCGCGGGGCGCCGACGCGCGCAAGGCCATGTTTGGTGCCCGAAATGCAGCGGGAACCCGGCTTGCAGGTGGGTGCGACACCGGCAGGATGCAAGAGCCGCCGGGCTGACACCTTGTTACGGCTCGGCGCACGCCAGACATCTCGGCAGCAATTCGCCCGACTACCATGCCTTGGGAGGGCGGGGCGACCATGTGATGGAGAACCGACCGTGAAATATCAGGACATCGACGGCAGGGTGCCGCCCGAGACGGCAGCCGGTGCCCCCGGCGCGCCCAGCGGCGCGCCCGACACCCTCGAGCAGCAGTTGGAGAAGGAGCGCGAGGCTCGCGCGCTGATGCGCGACCGCCTGCGCAATACCGAGGCACTGGCCGCAGAGTCGCATGCCTTGCGCGCCCGCATGGCCGAAGAACTCGAACGGGTCACCGCTGATCGCGATCGGCTGCGCACGGCCGCGGCCGCCGTGTCGTCCTCGCCAACTCCACCCGATCCGGTGGCTGCCACTGCGGCCGCGGCGCGGCCTGGCACGCCACGCCCGGTGGAGCCGGCCTTCTCACCGACCGCACCGCCGCCCAGGATGTCCCACGCCACTGATCGCCCGCTCAAGCCTCCAGCGGCCAAGAGCAAAGGCCCCTGGGGCGCTCTGGCGATGCTGAGCATCCTGGCCGCCGCCATTGCGGGGGTCGCCTGGTACAAGGGCTCGCTGCCCGGCCCCAGGGAATGGCTGACCGAGAGTGCACCCGCGGCGACCGCGCCGGTCGCGGCAACCAGCGGCCAGAGGGCCTCATCGGCCGGGCCCGTCGCCACCGCTGCCGCGTCGCGGCCTGCCGTTGCAGTCGCCACGGCAGCGCCGTCCACCGGCGCGGTCGCGTTGCCGCCGCTGACGCCGGACGCCCAGCTCGCCGCGGCGCCCACCGCCGCCGGCTCGACCGCAACTCCTGCAGCCGCGACCATTGCCGCAGGCTCGACCGCGACTCCCTCGGCGGGCATGTCCGCGCCCGAGATGTCAGGCCGCCTGCGCAAGGCGCTGGACGGCGAAGGCATCCCCGCCCTGGTGGACGTCGATGCCGCGACCGGGCGCGTGAGGGTGGCCGATCCCCAGGCCGACGCCGCGCAGCGCCAACGCACCGACATGGTGATCCGCGCGGTCTACGCCGGCGCCAGCCTGGCCGAGCCGGAGATCGAGCACCGCTGGCTGTCACCCATGCATGGCGGGCGCGAGATGATCGCCTCCACGGCACCGCCGGCTGCTGCACCGACGGCCACCCCCGTGCCCACGCCGCCGCCGGCCGCCGTCCACGCCGCCCGCCCCGCCGCCTTGTCGCGCGAGCAGGAGCACCGCAAACCGGTGGAGGTCTCGGTGGCCGATGCCGAGGGACTGGCGCCGGTCCTGCCCGCCGGGCGGGTCACCGCGAGCTGCATGGAAGGGCTGACGGGCAAGTCAGCGGCACGTCGCGCCAACATGACGGCCTGCATGAAGCACAGTTGCTGCAGCAGCGCGGCCAACCACAACTCCGAGGAGTGCCGGGCCTACGAAAAGGCCTATCCGTTCACCTGCGGCGCCGGTTGAGCGGGAACCTGAGCCGCTTCGCGGACGGACCGCGATTTGCCACGAGATCCATGGCGGGCAATGCCTCGTGCATGCCCATCCTTCGTCTTCCAAATGCAACAGGAGCCCACCATGGACACGCTCAACGAAACCCTCAGCCGTGACGTGATCACGTCGGACCGCGTCGAAGGCACCACTGTCTACAACGATGCAGGCGACAAGCTCGGCTCGATCGACTACCTCGTGATCGACAAGCGCTCCGGCCAGGTGCGCTACGCCGCACTTGAATTTGGCGGCTTCCTGGGGATGGGTGCGAACCGCTATCCGGTGCCGTGGAGCCTGCTCGAGTACAACACCGAGCGCGGCGGCTACGTCGTGCCCATCACCAAGGAAACGCTGGACGGCGCCCCGCGCTACGAGGAAAACCGCCGTCCGGACTACGACGAACAGTACGGCCGCACGGTCTACGACTACTACGGCGTCGGCTGGTAAGCCCGCGCCGCCGCGCCGTGTGCCTCGCGCGCCTGCGCGCGGCGGCCGGCGCGGCGTTCAGCTGAAGTCGGTCTCGATGTCGTCATCGTCGAAGGGAAAGTCGGCGCCGAAATGGACATCGACGTCCGGGCAGTCGTCATCGTCGACCTGCACCGAATGGCCGATGTGCACCCGCCCGAAATCCTCGTCGTGCGAGAACACGTGGGCCCGGGCGCCGTGCAGGAGCGCGAACATCGCGATCACGGCGGCGAAGGCTTTCCAGGGATGGCGGGGGCTGGGGGCGGGATTCATGGCGGTCTCCTTGAGGCGATGCGCCACGATAGGCAGGCTGGCGCTGCCGTGCCAGCTGATCGCGACGGGCGCGCCCCTGGAGGGGACGAAACGAATCTGCACGTGACGGGCCGGAGATCCGGGCTGCGCGAGAATGACGCCTTGCGCGCCGCCCCTGGCGCGAAGCCCAAGACCCCACCCGCCGGGAGACCCGATGACCGACACGCCGCTGCACAAATCCGACAACAACCTGATCTGGGTCGACATGGAAATGACGGGCCTGTTCCCCGACACCGACCGCATCATCGAGGTGGCCGTGGTCATCACCGATCCGCAGCTGACCGTGCGCGTCGAGGGCCCGGTGTTCGCGATCCACCAGAGCGATGCCACGCTGGACGGCATGGACGCCTGGAACAAGAACACGCACGGCCGCAGCGGGTTGATCGATCGCGTCAAGGCCTCGACCGTCACCGAGGAGCAGGCCGAGGCCGCGCTGATCGAATGGATGAGCCAGTACGTGCCCAAGGGCAAGAGCCCGATGTGCGGCAACTCGATCTGCCAGGACCGCCGCTTCATGGCGCGCACCATGCCCAAGCTGGAAGAGTTCTTCCACTACCGCAACCTGGATGTCAGCACGCTCAAGGAACTGGCCAAGCGCTGGAAGCCGTCGGCGCTCGAGGGCCTGAAGAAGGCGGGCAAGCACACCGCGCTGGCCGATATCCAGGAATCGATCGACGAGCTGGTGCACTACCGCGCGACCTTGTTGAACGTCTGACATCGCGGCCGGCCGTCTCGCGTTCAGTCGGGACGATCGCGGGCCACCACCCCGAGATACCCGTCGAGCGACCTGCCTCCGAGTGGTTTGACAAGCACCGCGACAACGTTGGTCCTGCGGCCCATCACGTAGCCTTCGCGCGTGCGCACGGGCAGGAAGCCGCAACGCGCCCAGAAACGTTCGGCGCGCGTGTTGCCGACCACCACGCCCAGGCGCATCCAGGCGGTGCCGTGATCGCGCGCCCACTGTTCGATGCCGGCGTAGAGGTGTTGGGCGTCACCGGTGCCGTGGCGCGACGTGTCCACGATGAACAGGCCGATGTGGCAGACATCCGGGGCGAACAGGTCGGTCACGATTCCCGCGAATGCGGCCACGCGGCCGGACGCTTCGACGTACGCGACCTGCCAGACCGTGGACCACGGCACGCCCGACGGCGGCGTCTCCGTCAGCTCCGAGAGCGCCTGCTCGGGGCCCGCGGGTTCGCCCTGCACGGCCAGGAAATACGCCGGGTTGGCATCGAAGAACTGCTGCAGCATGGGCGCGTCCCGCGCTGTCAGGTGGACGGCGCGCAGGCCTTCGATCGGCGATGGCGGCGGGTGCCTCGGCTTCATGCGAGCGCGCTCCCGTGCGCTGGGTCGGCGCTCGTTGCCTGCCGCATCGAGCCCAGCGCCGATCGCATCTGGCGCCGCACCAGCAGCAGGCTCATGACCGCCTGCACGCACACGCTGGCCACCGACAGGTGCCACACGTCCAGCAGGCGAAAGCCCGCGCGCTGGCTCAGCCACAGGGCGGGCAGCGCGAACGTCAGCAAGCGGGTCAGCGAGCTGGCCAGCGCCGGCAGCGTGTTGCCCATCGCCTGGAACATGCCGGAGCATGCGAAGACCAGCCCCAGGCCGAAGAAATTCCACGAGACGACCTTCAGGATGGTGACGCCGGCTTCGATCGCCAGCGGGTCGGCCGTGAACCAGCGAACAGGGACCTGGGCCCACAGCTGGCAGGCGGCCACCACGAAGGCCATCACCATCATCTCGAGCAGCAGGGCCTGCCTGAGCGTCTCCGCCACGCGTTCGGGATGCCGTCCGCCGAAGTTCTGGCCCGCCACGGCGGGGATCGCCAGCGAGATCGCCATCGAAGGCATCGCCAGCGCCTGCATCACCCGGCCGGCGATGCCGAAGCCGGCCTGCGCGCCCGCGCCGAAGTCGCGGATGAGCGCGTAGATCGCCGAGTTCAGCAGCACCATGATGAGGAACTCGCCGCCCGCCGGCAGACCGATGCGCAGCATGCTGCCCAGGATGGCGCGGTCCGGCTTGGCGAGGCCGCCGGACAGCGAGACGACATTCCCCAGCTGGCGCAGGTAGCCCGTCAGCATCAGCACACCGGCCGCCACCGACAGGCTGGTGGCCAGCCCCGCGCCTGCCACGCCCATCGGGTGGTGCGTGCCCCAGCCGGCGATCAGCACCGGCGCGAGCACGATGTTCAGGCCGACGGTGGCCAGCTGCACCACCATGCCCGGCTTGACGATGCCGGCGGCACGCAGCACCGAGCCCGCCACCGCCAGTACGAACTGCAGCGCCAGGCCCGGCAGCGACCACAGGATGAAGGTGACGCCGGAGCGGGCGATGGCGGCGTCGGCCGACACGCCGCGCATGTAGGCCGGCCCCAGCCAGAGGCCCAGGACGAGGGTCGCCACCATGCAGGCCAGGCCCAGCAGCATCGATTGCGCGAACACGCGGCTGGCGGCGGGCTTGTCGCTGGCGCCCAGCGCGCGGGCCGCGAGCGAGACGGTGCCGACCGCCAGCATCTGGGTCAGGGCCAGCACCAGCATGCTGACATTGCCGGCCGCGGCGACGCCGGCGACGGCCTCCTTGCCGACGCCGGCGACGAAGTACAGGTCCACCATCAGGTACATCGTCTGCACCAGCATGCCGATGGTGATGGGCATCGCCATGGCGATGAGGTGGCCGCGGATCGAGCCTTGGGTCAGGTCGCGCATCTCATTTCTTCTTTCTGCAATGGACAGGCGGCGCCGCAACGCGCGGCGACGCCTCGATGGAAGTTCTCGAACAAACGTTGGAACGGACGCGCCGGCGCCGCCCGCCGGACGGTCTCAGTCAGCGGCCGGCGCTTGCGAGAGCTGCGCCCCGGCCGGCAGCACGCGCGGCGGCCGGTTCGAGAGGCGATACGGCGCCTGCCGCTTGCGCAGCGCTCGCAGCAGCCCCTGGGCCTCGTCGTCCGGCCACTGCGGCGTCTTGCGGTACTCGCTGCAGTCGCTCTTGCGCGTCATGAGCTGGTGGTTGATCAGCTCGCGCCGCAGCGTCGCGTGGTCGCCGTACACGTGCCAGGCCTTGAGCACGTGATTGACCTCGGCCTCGGTGTAGACCCGGCGGCCGTCGAAGCGCGTCCACAGCACCCACATCGCCAGCCGCTGCTGCGACAGCTTGGGCGGCCAGCGCGTGAGGCGGCCGCTGAAGTCGAAGCACTTGAGCGTGCGGGCCGCGCGTTCGCTGAGTCGGGGCGACATCAGCTCGAGGTTGGGCGTCGTCGCCGGATCGAGCAGTTCAGGCGCGTCGAACCAGGAGTCGATCGCTGCCGGCGCGGGTGGCGCAGCGACGTCGGCGACCGCCGCGGCCGGCGCATGGTGCGCGGCCTGGGCCTGCAGTTCCTGCAGGTTGCGCTTGCCGGCGCCGCGCGCCAGCAGGTTCATCATCTCGACATGGCCGGGCAGGCGGCCGTGCGTGATGTGATGGTCGGCCAAC
>JBJMWF010000318.1:0-7521 GCA_045810265.1 Vitreoscilla sp.
ACCGCGCCGGACACCACCACCCCCAGCGAGATCGCGGCATCGGCAGCCATGTGCTGGTAGGCCGCGCGCACGTTCAGGTCGTCCTTGCGGCCGGACATGAACAGCAGCGCGGTCGCCAGGTTGACGACGATGCCCACCGCGGCCACCGCCATCACGACGCCGCCCTCGGTGGCCGCCGGATGTGAGAGCCGCAGGACCGCCTCCCAGGCGATCGCGCCCGTGACCAGCGTCAGCAGCGTGGCGTTGGCCAGGGCCGCGAGGATGGAGGTGCCGCGCAGCCCGTAGGTGAAGCGCGAGCTCGACGCGCGCTTGACCAGCGCGCTGGCCAACCAGGCGAGCAGCAGTCCCAGCACGTCGCTCAGGTTGTGGCCGGCGTCCGCCAGCAGCGCCAGCGAGTCGATGCGCAGGCCGTAGACCACCTCGCCGACGACGAAGCCCGAGTTGAGCAGCACGCCGATGGCGAACGCGGCGCCGAAGTCCTTGGGCGCGTGCGAGTGGCCGTGGCCGTGGTGGCCGTGGTGGCCGTGATCGTGGCCATGGTCATGGTCATGGTCGGAGTGCGCGTGCGCGTGCACCGGGGCCTGGCCATGGCCGTGACCGTCGTGCGCGTGATGATCGTGGGAAGCCATGACTGCACTTTAAGCTCAAGCGGGCCGCTGCTGTCCGGCCGTCGGGGCCGCATGGCTCGCGCCGGCCGGTGGCTCAGGACGCGACGGTGCCGCTGTTGCCGTTGCTCTCGCCGGCCTTGTCGCTGCCGCCCAGCAACTCGCCAATCGCCTTCAGGTCGTCGACGCGGTCGCAGATCGCCTTCAAGGCCATCAGGATCGGCGTGCCCAGCAGCAGGCCCCACACGCCCCACAGCCAGCCCCAGGCCAGGACGCCGATGAAGACGACCACGGCGTTGAGCCGGCTGGTGCGGCTGGTCAGCCACGGCGTGATGATGTAGCCCGAGATCACGTGCATCACGATGGACACCGAGCCGACCGCGATCGCCATGTGCGGCGTGCCGAACTGCAGCAGCGCGACGACGGACGACGCCCCGCAGATCAGCACGGTGCCGACGTAGGGAATCAGGTTCAGCACGCCAGCCAGCACGCCCCACACCGCGGCGTTGTTGAAGCCGAGCGCCCAGAACGCGAGCGCCGTGGCGATTCCCACCAGCACGCTAGTGAGCAGTTGCACGAGCAGGTAGCGCTGGATCTGTTCGGTGATCTCGTCGAGCGCCTGCACGGTGATCTTGCGCTTGGCGAAGTTGGGCCCGGCGATCCGGGCGAGCTTGCGCCGGAAGGTGTCGCCCGCGGCAAGCAGGAAATAGGTGATGAAGGCGACGACCAGCACCTGCGCGGCGGCCTCGGCCGCCCGCATCGTGCCGGTGAACAGGTAGTCCTGGATGTTGAACGAGGCCTTGACGATCTGCACCTTGGCGACACCCGGGGTGGGCTTGGTCGCGCTGTCGGCGGCCTGCGCGAGCGTGGCCGCGGCCTTCTGCACGGTGTCGATCGTCGACGGACTCGGTGCGCGCTGGCGCGGGTGCAGCGTGTCGCGCAGCTTGGCGGCCGCGTCGGGCAGCGACTCGATCAGGCTGTTGGCCTGGTCGCTGAGGGACCAGGTACCCCAGGCGATGCCGCCGGTCAGCGCGATCATCACCAGTGCGGCGCCCAGCGCGCGCGGGATGCGCAGGCGCACGAGGAAGTCGACCAAAGGCGTCAGGGCATAGCTGAACAGCAGGCCCATCAGCACCGGGATCACGATCTCGGCGGCCCAGCGCAGGGCATAAAGCCCCAGCAAGGACGCGATGACGATCATCGACATGTTGCGCACGTCGATCGGCATGTGCAGCAGCACGCGTTCCTTCTCCTGGGGCGGCTGGTCGCCTTCGCCAGCGGTTTCCACCGGCAGCTCCAGGGTCTCGTCCGACGGGATGACGTGGACGGCGCTCATGCGGCGACCCTCCGCCGGTGACCTGCGGCGAGAACGCTTGCGAGCATCCGGCCGGCGGTCATAGCACCGTCCGGGGTGTGGTGCCTGCGCTGCATGAACCGCTGTCTGCCATCGTGGTCTCCGCCATCGTTGTCGAGTCATCCGAGTGTCGACCGCGCGGAGCGCGACCGCAGTAGGCTGACTGGATGACCGCGTGTAGGACAGCCGGCGAGCCGCGCGCGCATCCGCTGCCATAATCCGCACGCCGCCCATCGCCAGCCGTTCGCCGCATGTTCAACGTCCCCAATCCGACCACCCCCTCGTCCGCCGGTGCCCAGCGCGTGCTGCTGGTCGACGACAACGTCGACGCCGTGGAGTCGATGGAGATCCTGTTGCAGGCCTTCGGCCACGAAGTGGCGACCGCCGTGCACCCGGATCTCGCGTTGGCCCAGCTGGAGGCTTTCGCGCCCTCGGCCGCCGTGATCGACATCGGGCTGCCCGGCATGGATGGCTACCAGCTTGCCGCCGAGATCCGCCGCCGCCTCGACGGCAAGCCGATGCGCCTGATCGCGCTCACCGGCTACGGCGGCGCCGACGACGTCGCGCGCGCCACGGTCGCCGGCTTCGACGCGCACCTGGTCAAGCCGGTGGAGATCGATCGGCTGCTGGCGGCGCTGGCCGGCCGCTAGCGGCTCGACGGGGTCGCGGTATCGCGCCGTTCGGTCTGGCGACGGACGTCAGTCGCACTGCGGCGGGGCAGCCAGGCATTTGAATGGCTCGTCGATTCGTGCCTGTTCCGCCGCGTTGGACGCTCCGGCACACGGTACATTCGACTGGTGCCCGGCAATTGACCCCCGCACTCGCCCAGCGTAGTGTGCGGGCTCGAGAACCTGGCGCGATGTCCGATCGAACAGGTGCACGACTCGTAGAAGTCGTCACCAAGCCGCAAGCCGGCCGCCATCATGGAAGGAGCACAGCGTTTCGCCAAGGGTCGAGGCGCCGGGTTCAGGGGAGAAGCAAGGGAATGGCAAGAATCTATCTGATCGACGATCACCCGATCGTGCGCGCCGGGCTGAGCGCGTTGCTGCAGGGCGCGGGCCACAGCATCGTCGGCGAGGGCGCAGACATCACGCAGGCCCTGTCCGACGTCGGCCGTCTGGCGCCGGACGTCGTGATGCTGGACCTGCATCTGGGTGGCCGCTCCGGCTTCGAGGTGCTGGCCGAGATGCAGCAGCGCCAGATGTCGGCCAAGGTCATCGTGCTGTCGATGTCGGAGCAGCCGCGCGACGTCGCCGAGGCCCTGCGCATGGGCGCCTCGGGCTATGTGCTCAAGGGCTCGGCCAGCAGCGAACTGGTGGCCGCGATCGACGCGGTGATGCAACGCCGCCGCTATCTGGGCGAAGGCCTGACCGACATCGCCGTGCAAGGCCTGACCACCGACGCCGAACGCGGCAACACGCTGTCGCCGCGCGAGCGCCAGATCCTGGTGATGGTGGCCCGGGGCAAGTCGAGCGCCGCCATCGGCGAGGAGTTGCACCTGTCGCCCAAGACGGTGGACACCTATCGCAGCCGGCTGATGGCCAAGCTCGAACTGCCCGACGTGCCCGCGCTGGTGCGCTGGGCGATCCGCGAAAAGCTGATCGATCTGTGAGGCTGGGCTACGCCGACGCGGCGGCAGCGGCGACGCGCGCACGCGCCACGATCGCCTGGGCCAACGCGGCGTAGAGCGGGCGCGCGATCCAGCGCGAGACCAGACTGGCGCCGAGCGCGGCGGCCATCAGGCTCAGCACCATCGCGTGGCCGCCGACCATCTCCATGACGATGATGAAAGAGGTCATGGGGGCCTGCGTCACGGCGGCGAGGAAGGCGGCCATGCCGATCGCGATCAGCGCCGTCGCGTCGGCCTGCGATCCGGTGAACACCGCGATGTCGTGGCCGACGCCGGCGCCGATGGCCAGGCACGGCGCGAAGATCCCGCCGGGCACGCCCGACCAGACCGCGAGCCAGGTCGCCACCACGCGCAGCGTGACGTACAGCAGCGGCACGTCCACATGCCCCTCCAGCAGCCCGCGGGTGTAGCCATAGCCGCTGCCGAAGGTCGCACCATGGCTGACGATGCCGATCGCGCCGGCGCCCAGGCCGCAGGCGGCCGCGAACGCGACCGGGTGCGCGGCGCGCCAACGTCCGAGTCGGCCGCCCTGCTCCGTGATCGATGCATGCAGCAGCCGCGCGAAGACCCCGCCCAGCCCGCCCGCCGCCAGCACCAGCAGCAGCGCGGGCCACCACATCGCGTAGTGCAGCGACGGCACGTCGAGCGTGCCGAAGTACGTGGCGTTGCCGAAGAAGGACACGCCCATCAGGCCGGACAGCACGATGGCCGCGATGATCAGCCCGCTGCTGCGCTGTTCCAGCCGCGAGGCCAGTTCCTCGATCGCGAACATCACGCCGGCCAGCGGCGCGTTGAACGCCGCCGCGATGCCCGCGGCGCCGCCGGCCACCAGCAGCCCGTGCTCTGAGATGCCCGGATGCGGCGGCAACCAGCGCCGCGCGTGCTGCATCACGCCGGCGGCGATCTGCACTGATGGCCCTTCGCGTCCGCTGGCCAGGCCCGCCAGCAGCGAGCCCGCCGTGAGCACCGCCTTGGCGAGGCTGAGCCGAAGCGACACGAACGTCGAGCGGATCTGCGGCGGCGCCGCCGGATCCAGCGTTGCCATCACCTGAGGGATGCCGGAGCCCGCGGTACCCGGCGCGAACCGACGCGCCAGCCACACGACGCCCGCGGTGCACGCGGTCGTCCACAGCAGCGGTGTCAGTGGATGCAGCGCCAGGACGCTGGCGAATCCGAGCTGCGCGAGGTCGCACAGTTTCGAGAACGCGACGACCGAGAGCCCCGCCGCCGCGGCGTAGGCCAGCACGATCACGCGCGCGAGCCACTGGCGCCAGTCCGCCAGGTCCTCGCGCATCGCGCTGATGACGTCGGGCTGCGGCGCCGGGCTGTGCGGCTCGGGCGTCTCGGGCGGATTCATGCGGAGATCGATAACATTTGTACCAATGTACCGTATCGTCCGCCGCGGCACCTGAGTCGAATCAGTAGTGCGGCGGCAGGTCCTCGCGCGGATCGCGCGTCGCGCCCCCTCCGGTGTCGGGCGCGCGGTCCTTCAGCTTGCCCACTTCGCGGATCAACAGCTCGATCTGCTCCTGCTGGCGCGTGACCAGGTCGTTCAGGTGGTCGACCAGGTCCTCGGTGAAGCTGGCCTTGACCTCGAGGTCGGTCAGGCGCTTGTCGGTGTCGTCATCGGGCATGCGCGCATTGTGGAACAGGCGTGGCAGCGAGCGAAAGATTCCATTGCCGTGTTGCTGCCTCGTCAAGCGCGTGCATCTGCAGGTGATGTTGATGCATCGGGGTCAACTCGCTCGTTCGCGGCCTCGTTGAACCGGTACGAACACACCACGCAGTTCGCGACCGAAGACACCACACACACCACTGGAGCCAGCCATGAACCGCCATCTTCTCGTGACCGCCCTGATCGCCACCGCCGCTTTTGGCAGCAGCTTCGCGGCCTCGGCGCAGACCAATGCCGCCAACACCACGCAGCGCGACGTCAAGCAGGAACAGCGCATCGAAGCGGGCCTGCAGAACGGCACGATCACCACGCGCGAGAACGCCCAGTTGCAGCGCGACGAGGCGCATGTCGATCGCCTGCAGGCCAGGGACCTGAAGGACGGCTCGCTGTCGCCGGCCGAGAAGGCGCAACTGACTGCGGCCCAGAACAAGGCCAGCCGCGACATCACCCGCGCCAAGAACAATGGCATCAACGGCAACCCGCTATCGGCGTCGTCGCAGCGGGCGCAGGCCGACACGCAACGCAACATCGACCAGCAGCAACGCATCGACAACGGCGTGCGCAGCGGCAGCCTGAGCAACCGCGAAGCGGCGAACCTGGAGCGCGGCCAGTCGCATGTCGACCGACGCGAAGCCCGCGCCGGTGCCAACGGCAACGTCAGCGCCGGCGAGCAACGCCGCATCGCGCGCGCCGACAACCGCCAGAGCGCACGCATCTACAACAAGAAGCACAACGCGCAAGTGAAGGGCTGAACGTCGCGCCCGCGAGCCTGGTAAAAACCCGAGGTTGCCACCGACAGACGAAAAAAGGGCCGCAAGTTGCGGCCCCTAAAATTTCACCCCGGAACATCACCTCAGGAAGTACTTCGGGCACCTGGCGTCGTGAGACGTCCGGTGCTCGATCGCATCCGACCCTGCCCTCCAGCGCGTCGGAAAGCGAATGTTCCAGGAACGATTGTTCACGAGGATGCTCGCCGCGCCAGCCGGTGTTTTCCCTTTGTGTCGATACCGTGACTTGGGGTATTTCACGGTTCGAGGGGTGCCACAAGCGTGGCGCGCATGCGATTTGCCCCGCGGCGGCACCTGTCCAGGAGCCTTCGCATGCCGACCCCAGGCCGTCGCTCGCCCGATGACGTGCCCACCAGCCCTCGCCGAATCATGTCCGGCGCCATGCGCCAATGAGCGCCGTCTTCTCGCCGCGCGCGGTCCTCGTCGTCCGACTGGCGGTGCTGGCCTTGCTGGCGCTGGCCGTGGCCACGGTGCTGCTGTTCGTCTGGCGTGCCCGCGCCTACGAGCAGCTCGGTGAGCCGATCGCGCAGCCGATCCCGTTCAGCCACAAGCACCACGTCGGCGACGACGGCATCGACTGCCGCTACTGCCACACGACGGTGGAGACCGAGGCGCACGCCGGCCTGCCGTCGACCGCCGTCTGCCTGGGCTGCCACTCGCAGCTCTACCGTGACCAGCCGCTGCTGGCGCTGTTGCACCAGAGTGCGGCAAGCAGGCAGCCGATCACCTGGCAGCGCGTGCACGTGCTGCCCGACTTCGTCTACTTCAACCATGGCGTGCATGTCTCCAAGGGCGTGGCCTGCGTCGAGTGCCACGGACGCGTCGACCAGATGCCGCTCACGTGGCGTGCCAAGCCGCTGCAGATGCAGTGGTGCCTGGACTGCCACCGCGATCCCGCGCCGCACCTGCGGCCTGTGACCCAGGCTTTCGCCATGAACGCGCCGCTGCCGCCGCCGATGCAGGCGACCGCGCTGGCGCGCGCCGCGCACCTGGAGAGCCAGCGCCGCATGACCGACTGTTCCACCTGCCATCGCTGACGGCACATCGCTTGCCGCCGCGCTGCGAAACCCGCCATGTCCCCTTCGAAGCTGCCCTCCTCCGCTGATGCCGTCGAACAAGTGATTCGGTGGGATCGCGGCGCAGGCGTCAACCGGCGCCAGGCGCTGGCGGCGATGGCCGCTTCGATGGCGCTGGCCAACACCGCCTGCTCGCCGCCGCCCAAGCTGCGGGCGCATCCCTGGGTCGAGCTGCCCGAAGCGCGTGGCGGCGGCCTGCCGCTGTACTACGCCAGCGCCTTCGTGCGCGACGGGTTCGCGCTCGGCGTGCTCGTGGGCACGCAGGAAGGCCGGCCGATCAAGATCGAGGGCAACGCGGCGCACCCGTCCAGCCTGGGCGCCACCGACATCTACGCGCAGGCCTCGGTGCTGCAGCTGTGGGACCCCGATCGCTCGGGCGTCGTGCGCCAGCGC
>JBJMWF010000319.1:0-7718 GCA_045810265.1 Vitreoscilla sp.
CGTTCAACGATTGACCGCGCCGCGGACGATCCCGTGGTGGATCTGCGCGCTCGGTCTGCTGGCGCTCTATGTTCCGACGATCTGGGACCTGGCAGTCAACATCTGGTCGACGCAGGAGCAGAGCCAGGGCGTGATCGTGCTGGTGATCTGCGTCTGGCTGATCTGGCGTTCGTGGGAACGCATCGACGATGCGTCGGTCTCCGCCCCCCGGCCGCTGCTGGCCTGGGCAGCGATCGCGATCGGGCTGCTGCTGTACGTGTTCGGCCGCTCGCAGCGCATCCTGAGCGCGCAAACCTTGTCAGCGCTGTTCATGTTGCCCGGCCTGGTGCTGTTGCTGCGGGGGCCCAAGCAGCTGCGCGGCGCGGCCTTCGCACTGTTTTTCATGATCTTCCTGATCCCGCTGCCCGCCACCTTCGTCGACGCCATCACCCAGCCGTTGAAGCTGGCGGTGTCGAGCGCGGCGACGACCATCCTGTACGCCGCCGGGTATCCGATCGCCCGCACCGGCGTGATCCTGCAGATCGGCCAGTACCAGCTCCTGGTCGCCGACGCCTGCGCCGGCCTGCACACGCTGTTCTCGCTCGAGGCCATGGGCCTGCTGTACCTGAACGTGGTGCGCCACAGCTCGGTGTTTCGCAACATCGCGCTGGCCATCCTGATCGTCCCGATCTCTTTCGCGGCCAACGTCATCCGCGTGATCGTGCTGGCGCTGATCACCTATTACTACGGCGACGAGGCCGGGCAGGGCTTCCTGCATGGAGCGGCCGGCATGGTGCTGTTCATCACCGCCCTGGTCTTCATCATCGCCACCGACAGCGGGCTGCGCTGGCTATCGCTGCGAACGATCGCGAGGCCGCAACATGTCTGATGCCATCCTGACCCGGCGTGCCGCCATCGCGGCGGTGCTGATGGCCGCGGCGGCAGCCGGTGGCCAGGCCATGGTGCCGACCAGGCGCATGGCGCTGCTGCGCGGGCCGTTCAAGCTGGACGACCTGGTGCCGATGCGCTTCGGCAACTGGCATGTCGACACGCGTTCGGCCGGCGGCATCATCGATCCGCAGACCGAAGCGATCCTGAACAAGCTCTATAGCCAGATCCTGAGCCGCTTCTACGTCGATGATGCGGGCCACCAGGTGATGCTGTCGATCGCGTACGGTGCCGACCAGGCCGACGACGACGTGCAGCTGCACTACCCCGAGGTGTGCTATCCGGCCCAGGGCTTCCAGGTCAAGAGCAACAAGACGTCGCAGATCGACATGCCCGAAGGGATCGTGCGCGTCAAGCGGCTCGAGACCGAGCAACTGGCCATCGGCCGTTACGAGCCGGTCACCTACTGGACGATCGTGGGCGACCAGCAGAGCCTGAGCGGCCTGGATCGCAAGATCGCCGAGATCCGTCACGGCCTGCACGGCGAGATCGTCGACGGCCTGCTGTTTCGCGTGTCGACGCTGGGCCGCGATTCTGAACAGGGCTTCCTTGTTCAAAACGGATTCATTCGTGACTTGGTGCGCGCTTTGACACCGGCGGCGCGCCGGCAACTGGTCGGTCTTTCCTAGGCCGCCACGAGCGAAATGCTCCTTAGAAACCGCGACATTGCGCGCGTCAGCGCGACGCTTTTGGTCACACTCGCTGCGTTGTGGCCGAGGCCGGCTGCCGCTATGGTCGAGCACCTCGCGCAGCCTGACGCGATCGAATGCGGTACATCCATTGGCGTACCGAAGCAAGGCGGAGTTCGCCCTTCCACTCGTGTCGGTGGATGTGACGTTGCAATCCCTTGCTTTTTGCATTCACTTACTTCCCCGGCTCTGCCGATAGACCGTGCATCGCAGCACGTGTCTTCGGGGTTCGCCGATGACGAGGATTGGCTGCGGCTTATCCCGACTTCGGTAACCCAAATGGCTTTGAATTTGTACGACACGGTGCGCGGCTCGACGATCGCGGTCGCCGTCAGCGCGCTGGTCAGCGCGTGCGGCGGCGGCGGCAGCAGCGGCAGCGACGAGTCCACGCAAGCGTCGTCGACGTCGACCTCCACGTCCACGTCCACGTCCGGCAACAGCAGCGGTGCCGCGTCTGTTTCCACGAGCACCGACACGACGATCGCGCAGGGCAACACGCCCACCGAGACCACGAGCGCCGATGCAAATGCAGGCTCCTCTTCGCAGCCGTCGACCGACGACGACACGATGGTGGCCTCCGCCGCCTCGACCAGCGCGACCCGCAGCTCGGTGATCGGAACGCGGGCCACTTCGGCACGCTCGTCGCTGGGCCTGAATCTCGGCAGCCTGGACTACTATTCGCCGGCCCTGCCGGTGATCGACCTGATGAAGAAGGCCGGCCCCTGGCTGACCCAGTGCAACCCCTACGCAGCGGGCAGCACGACCTGCAAGAACTTCGCGACCGGCGCCGGCAGCTGGGACACCCTCGAGGAAGCCTCGGTTGACCTCGACGCCAACGGCTGGGTGCGCAGCCTGCCAGCCGCCAGCGATACCAACGTGAAATTCCGGTCGGTAGCGACCGTGGTCCTCAGCGGCGGCTGGCAGCAGGCAGGCCAGTACATCGTTCGCTACGACGGCGCAGGCACACTTGCCTATAGCGGCGTGGGCACCCGGAACGCCGCCAAATCGAGTGCTGGTCGCGACGTCGTCGACGTCGTCAACACCAGCACGGCCGGCCTGACCATCGCCATCACCGCCACGAATCCGTCCAACTACCTGCGCAACATCCGCGTGTACCCGCCCGGTGGCGCGTGCTCGGCCGACATGACGACCTACGCGGCGAGCGCTGCCGCGTGCAGCGGTTCGCTGGGCACCTTCGTCGCGTTCGAGAACTTCCCGGCCAACTCGATCTGGCATCCGGCGCTGCTCACCGAGCTGAAGAACTTCCGCACGGCCCGCTTCATGGACTGGCAGCACACGAACACCTCGCAGGTGACCGCTTGGTCGCAGCGCACGGTGGCCACGGCGCGTTCGTGGAACACGGCGGCTGGCGTGCCGATCGAGCAGGCGATCAACCTGGCCAACACCGCCAACGTCGATCCGTGGGTCAATGTTCCGACGCACGCCTCCGACGACTACGTCGTCCAGTTCGCGCAGGTGCTGCATCAGCAGCTGGCTGCCAACCTGTCGGTCAATGTCGAATATTCCAATGAGGCCTGGAACTACGCGTTCCCGGCCACCCATTGGATCTACGACCAGGCCCAGGCGGCATGGCCGGCCGAAGTCGCGGCCAAGACGGATCCTTACCAGCTGCAGGCCAACTGGTACGCCAATCGGCTGGTTCAGGTCTGCAACATCATCAAGGGCCAGTTCGGCGCGGACAAGGGGCGCGTGCGCTGCATCGCCAACACCCAGGCAGCATCCTCGGGCTCGGCGAGCAGTGTCCTCAATTGCACCGTCGCCGCCAAGACGCTGGGTCAGGCCTGCGGCAAGTCGATCGACGTGCTGGCCATCGCGCCTTACTTCGGCCAATACGTCAGCTCGCCCAAGCTGCGCTCCACCGTTTCGAACTGGTACACCCAGGCCGATGGCGGTCTGAACCAGTTGTTCAACGAGATCATGGGCTCCGAAGGCGTCTCGCCGCTCGCTGCACCGCTGGCCGCCGCAGGCAGCACCGTTTCCGGTGGCTCGCTGGCCCAGATCCACGGCTGGATGACTGCCAACAAGGCGGTGGCCGACCGGTTCGGCATCCCGATGTGGGCGTACGAAGGCGGCCAGGGCCTGGTGCCTCCTGGTGGCGACACCGACGCGTCGCTGGTGACCCTGTTCACGCAGGCCAATCGCGATCCGCGCATGGGCACCGCCTATGCGAGGATGCTGGCCGACTGGCAGGCCGCGGGCGGCCAGACCTTCGTCCTGTACAACGACGTGGCGACGCCCAGCAAGTACGGCATCTGGGGCCTGAAGGAGAACCAGTTCGACACGTCCTCCGCCAAGTGGACGGCCGTGGTCAAGGTGCGCGACTCGGTCACCTGCTGGTGGACCGGTTGCTGATGCACTGAGCCGCCGTCGACTAAACTGCTGTGGCCTCCAGTCGGAGGCCACATGCCATTCAGGCATGGTCTTTTCACTGGCTCGGAGATTGCTTCCTGACGGCCATCGTACCTGCGCAGATGCGTCGAGAAATGCACCACGAACCCGGAACCCTGACGACGCTTCTTGTCAGCTACAACACCAAAGCCTTGCTGACCCCGTGCCTGGAGGCGCTGGATCAAGCGATGGTGCCGATCGGCGGCGGCCAGGTGATCGTCGTCGACAACGCCTCGCGCGATGGGTCGGCGGAGTTTTTGCAGCAAAGTCGGCCGGATGTCGCGCTGATCCGCTCCGCGGAGAACGTCGGGTTCGGGCGCGCCAACAACCTGGCGCTGAACGACATCAAGAGCCGCTTCCTGCTGCTGCTCAATACCGACGCCTTCGTGCCGGCCGACGCGCTCGAGGGCCCGCTCGCCTACATGCAGCAGCACCCCGAGTGCGGCGTGCTGGGCGTGCGCCTGGTCGGTCGCGATGGCGAGGTGCAGCCCGGTTGCCGCTACTTCCCCACGCCGCTCAACACGTTCTGGGCCCGCGCGGGCATCACGCGGCGCTTCGGCAGCCCGCGCATGGTCGATGACCTGCAGTGGGATCATCCGGACATCCGCCAATGCGACTGGGTGCCGGGCTGCTATTACCTGATCCGGCGAGAAGTGCTCGATCGCGTGGGCCTGTTCGATCCGCGCTTCTTCCTGTATTTCGAAGAAGTGGATCACTGCCGCGAGGTCAAGAAGGCGGGCTGGCAAGTCGTCTACTACCCCCTGGTCTCCGTCGTGCACATCGGCGGCGAGAGCGCCAAGTCCGACGGCGCCATCAGCAAGTCGGGCCGCCAGCTCGAGTCGCTGCAGATCGAGAGTGCCTTCCTGTATTTCCGCAAGCACCACGGGCTGGGCGGCGCGCTCTCCTTCCTCGCGCTGGATCTGCTGGCCGACGCCATCCTGATCGCGAAGGACCTGGTGCGCGGCCGCTTCGGCCGGATCGGCATCCATGCCTCGCACATGAAGGCGACGCTCGTCGGCGCCTCGGCCACCGGCCTGGGCCGCAAGGGAACGAGATGACGAATCGACTCGTGAACGAGCGGGCGGGCGTGTCCATCGCTGCGCGCATCGGGCGCGCCAAGAGCCTCGCATGACCGCCGAAGCCTTGTCGACGGCGACCAAGCCGGGTGGGCTCAAGGCGCGCGTGATTCGCGCCGGCTCCTGGATCGTGGGTGGCCAGGCGGTGTCTCAGGCGCTGCGGCTGGCGACCAACATCGTCCTGGCCCGGCTGCTGTTCCCCGATGCGTTCGGCCTGATGTCGGTGGTCTTCATGCTGGCCACCGCGCTCGCCTTGTTCAGCGACCTCGGCGTCGCCCGAAGCGTCGTGCTCAGCCCGCGCGGCAGCGATCCGGCGTTCCTGGACACGGCGTGGACGATCCAGCTGCTGCGCAACCAGTGCCTGGCGCTCGCCACGCTGGCGGCCGCGGGAGGCGTCGCCGTGGCGCGGCACTGGGGCCTGTGGAAGGCCGGGACGGTCTATGCCGACCCCCGGCTGCCCTACCTGATCAGCGCGTTCGCGGTGGTGCTCGTCGTCCAGGGCCTCGGATCGATCCGCATGATCCAGGCCCGGCGCCAGATGACCCAGCACCTGCTGACAAAGATCGACATCACCGCGCAGATCGCCGCGGCGATCACGATGGTCTTCATCGCCTGGATGTGGCGCTCCATCTGGGCGCTGTCCTGTGGCGCGATCATGGCCGAAGTGGTTCGCTGCGCCATGAGCTACTGGACGCTGCCCGGCCATTCGGTCAGGCTGCGCATCGATCGCGACGCCGCGCGCGAGCTGATGGGCCATGCCAAGTGGATCATCCTGTCGTCCATCGCCTCGTTCCTGGCCGCCAACGGCGATCGCGTGCTGCTGGGCGGGCTGATCCCGAGCCGCGAGTTCGGCCTGTATTCGATCGCCATCATCATGGCGACCCTGCTGCAGAACATCGCCAACACCTTGTGCAACAGCATCGCGTTTCCCGCGCTGTCCGAGGTCTGGCGCGATCGTCCCCACGAGATGCCGCGCAGCTTCGAGCGCTTCCAGTGGGCCTACGACGGCCTGGTGGTCTTCCCGGCCTGCGTGCTGTTCGTTGCCGCGCCCACGCTGATCGATCTCATCTACGACGCCCGGTACCACGACGCCGGCTGGATGGTGATGATCCTGTCGACCGGCATCGTCGGCGTGCGCTATCAGGTCGTCGAGATGGGCTATCTGGCGGTGGGCAAGACCAAGTACGGGGCACTCGCCAACATGCTGCGGCTGGGCGCGCTGGTGCTGGGCCTGATCGTCGGGCGGCATCTGTACGGCGTCACGGGTGCGATCGTCGGCGTGGCGCTGTCGCAGTACGCGGCCTGGCCGTTGGCGCTCTGGTTCAAGCGCAAGATGCACGCGCTGTCATGGCGGGCGGAAGCCATCCTGCTGCCGGCGATCATCGGCGGCCTGGTGGTCGGAAAGGCGCTGGTGCTGGCGCTCCTGTTCCTCTTCCCGCATCACCTGGGCGTGCACTGACTGGCGCACGCTGGCCCGGACTCAGGCGGGCTCGGGGCGTTGCGCGAGGCGCGCGTACAGCGCGAGCACCGCGTCCATCTTGCGCTCCCAGTCGAACTCCTCCTCGATGCGTCGTCGGCCCGCCTCGCCCAGGCGTTGCCGCAAGGCCGGCGATTCGCTGAGCCGCACCATGCCCTCGGTCAGGCCGGCGATCAGCTGTTCGCGTGAGGTCGGCGGCACCAGGATGCCGGTGTCGTCGTCCAGATAGTCCAGCGGGCCGCCCCAGGCCGTCGCGATCACCGGCAGCCGGCACGCCATTGCCTCGAGCACCACGGCGCCGCCGCACTCCCACAGGCTGGGAAGCACCAGGGCGTCGCTCAGGCGCAGCGCGTCCGCGCACTCGGCCTGCGTCTTCCAGCCGGCGAAGAACACCTTGCCCGCCACGCCCGGGTGCTCGCCCGCGATGCCCAGCCGCTCGGCGAGCGCCATCAGCGACGCCTTTTGCGGGCCGTCGCCGAACAGCGTCAGCGCCATCGGCGCGCTGGCACGCGCCTTGTCGAACGCGAGCAGCAGCAGGTCCACGGCCTTCCAGTCGACCAGCCGTCCCATGTAGGCGAACTGCACGACGGCTCGGGGTGCAGGCCCCGCCGCCGCCGCCGCGTCCCGTTGCCGCCACAGGTGCAGGTCGACGCCGTTCTCGGGGATGACCAGCACCTCGCCGCGCAGCTTGGCCGGCAACGCGCGCCGTGTGCGCTCGTTGGCGACGACGATGGCGGCCGCCAGGCGCTTGCCGGGCATCAATGCGTTGAGCGTGTTGGAGAAGCGGCGTCCGATGCCTTCGACGAACGCCACGCGTCGCTCCGACGAACTGCGGAACGCGGCGGGATAGTCCATGTTGCCGTTCAGCGGGCCGATGACGACCGGCGCGCCCAGCGAGTGCATCAGCGAGGGTTCGCGCGGCGACACCGGCATGGGCTGGTGCACCACGTCGATGCCGTGCCTGCGAACCAGCTCGCGCGCCAGTCGACGCTGCGCAAGCTGGGTCGCGATGCGCGAGACGAAGCCCGTGGTGATGTAGGCCACGCGTGCGGGCAGCAGGCCGCCCAGCCGCCACATCAGCCGGTGCAGGCCGGTGTCCTCGATGTAGAAGATGCGATCCGCATCGTCCGGGAAGGCCGC
>JBJMWF010000320.1:0-4256 GCA_045810265.1 Vitreoscilla sp.
CACATGGAGACGATCTACTTCGGCAACTCCAACTGGTGGGGAACCGGAGCGGGCGCGGGCCCGTGGATCATGGCGGACCTGGAGAACGGCCTGTTCTCGGGCAACGACCCGCACCTCAACGCGAACGACCCCACGATCACCAACCGATTCGTCACTGCCATCGTCAAGGGACAGCCGAACCACTGGGCCATCCGCGGCGGCAACACACAGGCCGGTTCGCTGTCGACCCTCTATGACGGCGTGCACCCGAGCGGCGGGTATTCGCCCATGAGCAAGGAAGGCGCGATCGTGCTGGGCATCGGCGGCGACAACAGCAACGGGGCGCAGGGGACGTTCTACGAGGGCGCGATGACCTCGGGCTATCCGTCGGATGCGACCGAGGACGCCGTCCAGGCCAACCTGGTCGCGGCGAAGTACGCAGTGGCCACCGCGACGCAGACCAAGCGTGCCATCAAGAACGCGAACAGCAGCCTTTGTCTGGACGACTACAACTTCGCCACCGCTCCCGGCTCGCCCGCCGTGCAATGGACGTGCAACGGGTTGACGGTGCAGCAATGGAACATCGTGCCCACCACCGACGGCTATGTCACGATCGTCAACGTCAACAGCGGCCTGTGCCTGGACGATACCGACTGGAAGACCGCCCCCGGCTCGACCATCCAGCAGTACACCTGCAACGGCCTGCCCGTCCAGCAGTGGCGCCTCATCGACGCCGGCGGTGGCCAGGTCAGCATCGTCAACCGCAACAGCGGTCTGTGCCTGGATGACTACAACTTCCAGACGGACCCGGGCTCGGAAGTGCGGCAATGGACGTGCACCGGCGGGATCGTGCAGCGGTGGAGCATTCTTTGAGGCTTGTTCGCGCTGATGGCCCCGAAGCTCGGGCCAACGAGATCACGCGGCGTCTGCGACCTGAACTCTCACCCTGGCATTGAACAGTCATCCGCATGAACTCCAAGATCAGAACGACGCGACTCCTTTGCCTGGTATGGGCGCTCGCGGCATGTGGCGGCCATGCGGCGGCTGGAGAGCGCGAGCGCCTCTCCCTCGACCAGGGCTGGCTGTTCCACCTCGGCGAGGTGCCGACCGATCCCGTCAGGGGCCATGGCTCCAGCTACTACAACGGCAAGGCTGACGGCTCGTGGGGCGCCGCCACCGCCGATTTCGACGACTCGGGCTGGCGCCGACTGGACCTGCCGCACGATTGGGCCGTCGAGGCTCCGTTCGATCCGAAGGAGAACGCCTCACAGGGCTACCGCCACCGCGGCATCGGCTGGTACCGACGCTACGTCCAGCTGCCAGTGTCGGACCGCGGCCGGCACATCGAGCTCCAGCTCGACGCCGTCGCCACCAACAGCACGGTGTGGATCAATGGCATCGTCGTCAACCGCAACTGGTCCGGCTACAACGGCCGCAACATCGACGTCACGCCGTATCTTCGCTATGGCGAAGAGGTCAACACGATCGCGGTGCGCGTCGACGCGGACGCCATGGAAGGTTGGTGGTACGAGGGTGCGGGCATCTATCGCCATACCTGGCTCGTCAAGCGCGACGCCGTCCACATCGCCACCGACGGGCTCCACGCGGATCCGGTCAAGGACATCAAGGGCTGGACGCTGCCGGTCGAAGTCGCGCTGGAGAACAGCGCCAGCGCCGCGCACCGGGTGAGCGTCGACGTGAGCGTGATCGATCCGGCCGGCGTGGAGGTCGCCCATGGCAGCGCTTCGGCCACCGTGCAGCCGCTGGCCGGGGCCGACGCCCGCCTGCACCTCGGGTTGCGCGCGCCCCGACTGTGGTCGCTGCGGCAGCCCAATCTCTACCGCGTGCGCGCCGTGCTGCGAGAGGGTGACCGCCGACTCGACAGCGCGCAGGTGCAGACCGGATTCCGGACCATCCGATTCGATCCCCAGCTCGGCTTCTCCCTCAACGGCGAGCCGATGAAGATCCAGGGCGTGTGCATCCACCAGGACCACGCCGGCGTGGGCGTCGCCGTCCCGGAGTCGATCTGGGAATTCCGCCTCAAGCGCCTGAAGGAGATGGGCGTCAATGCCATCCGCTTCGCGCACAACGCCCCGGCGGCCGAAGTGCTCGCGATGACCGACCGGCTCGGCCTGCTGGTGCTCGACGAGAACCGCCACTTCAACCCTTCGCCGGACTACTTGCAGCAACTCACGTGGCTGGTGCGCCGCGATCGCAACCATCCGAGCGTGATGATGTGGTCGATCTTCAACGAAGAACCGCTGCAGGGCACGGAGGTGGGCTACGAGATGGCGCGCCGCATGGTTTCGGCGATCAAGGCCCTCGATGCGACGCGGCCGGTCACGGCGGCCATGCACTCGGGCCTGTTCAGCCCGGTCAACGCCGGGCAAGCGCTGGATGTCGTGGGACTGAACTACCAGTCGTGGGCCTACGACCGTTACCACAAGGAGCACCCGACCCGTCCGATGACGAGCACCGAGGACACTTCCGCCTACATGTCGCGCGGCGAATTCCACACCGATCAGGGCGCGCACGTGCTCGACGGCTACGACGATCAACCATCGTCATGGGGCAGCACGCACCGGGACGCCTGGCGCGCGATCGCCGAGCGCCGCTTCATCGCCGGATCGTTCCTGTGGACCGGCATCGACTACCGCGGCGAGCCCTCCCCTTTCGAATGGCCCAGCGCCAGCTCGTTCTTCGGCGCCATGGACCTGGCCGGCTTTCCGAAGGCGGCGTTCTACATCCATCAGGCGCACTGGGCGAAGGATCGCCCCGTCGTGAAGATCCTGCCGCACTGGAACTGGCCGGGCCGTGAAGGCCAGCCGATCAAGGTGATGGTGGCGACCAACGCACCTCGGGTGCGGCTGCTGTTGAACGGCAAGGTGGTCGCAGAAGGCGACGTCGATCCGATCGACATGGCGAGCTTCGACGTGCCCTACGCCGCGGGCGTCCTGGAGGCGGTGGCCTTGCGCGGCGACGCCGTGCTGGGCCGCGACCGCGTGGAGACGAGCGGGCCACCCGCGCGGCTGGTGTTGACGCCGGATCGCGACGCGCTCGCCGACGATGGGCTCGACGCGGTGCCAGTGACGGTCAGCGCCGTGGATGCGCAGGGGCGTCCTGTCCCGGTGGCGAATCCGCTCGTTCGATTCGACCTCGAGGGCCAGGGCGACATCATCGGCGTGGGCAACGGCGACCCCAACTCCCACGAGGCCGACAAGGCCAGCGAACGCACGCTGTACAACGGCCTCGCGCAGGTCATCGTGCAGTCGCGCCGCGGTGGCACAGGTGCGCTGACGCTGCACGCGTCGGCGGCCGGCCTGCAGGATGCCCGTTCGGAGCTGGTGCTGCGTGCAACGCCCGCGGTGCCCTCGGTGCCGGCAGCCGAACCGATCACCTATCTGCAGAACTGGCGCATCTCGCCTGCGCAGGCCACGCGCGCCGATCCGAACGTCGTCCTGGCAGGCAACGACATGAACAGCTGGGGTTGGGGCGAACCGCCGATGCGCCAGGAGGCGGAGGCCACGTCCTATCGCCTGTACCGATCGGAGATGAACGTGCGGGCCGATGCCAACGACGGCCGGACACGGCTGGTGTTCCGCAACGTCGCCGGCAGCGCCGAGGTCTGGGTCGATGGGGTCAAGCTGGGCGAGAAGACGGACCCGCAGCCCGGGCCGCTGTCGGTACGCCTGCCGCCGGGCGCAGTCCACCGCCAGGTCACGCTCCTGGTGCAGTCGGCGCCAGGACAGCCTTCCGGCATCCTCGACCGCATCCTCGTGGAGCGCAGCCATTGAGGTGCGCGCCGCACGGGCTTGCTTCCATCGGTTCGTTGCTTGCACCGTGCCAGCATCTTTGCTGGCACGGTGCCCGATCAAAGCGCAAGCGCGCCGCTCGCGCCTGAGGCTGCGCGCGGCGCCCGGGCGGGGCGCCGCGCGACATCGGCTCAAGCCGACCAGGCCAGCTCCGCGCCTTCCACCACCACGGCGCTCTGCCGGCCATCGACACTCAGCCGCCAGTCGCGCAACTCGCCTTCCGTCACCCGGGCGACGTATCGCCGGTCGTGCCGGGTGACCGTGCCGCGGGCGGCGATGCGGCCGTCCAGGCCCGCCACCGTGAACGCAGCCGTGGCGCCGTCGTCGAGGCCGAAGACACGCAGCGTGGTTCCACGAGCGAAGTCATAGTCCGGACGCTCCTCCCCCGCACCCCAGGGCAGCACCGTGTTCGCGGCGACGTAGACCGGCAGGCTCATGAAGTCGTGCTGCTCGCGATACCAGCGG
>JBJMWF010000321.1:0-4992 GCA_045810265.1 Vitreoscilla sp.
CAAGGCGCAGCGCATGACGCCGTTCCAGGCGCGCCGCAAGTGGCTGACGGCATTCGCCGCCGGCGCGGGCTCGCTCGCGCTCGCGGGCTGCGACCGGGCCGTCAACAATCCGCGCATCGACGCGACGCTTCGCAGCGCCGAGAAGCTCACGCTGGCCAGCCAGCGGCTGATCCTCGATCACCAGCCGCTCGCCAAGGAATACGGCGAGCGCGACCTGTCGCCTGTGTTCCGCGCCAACGGCTCGATGATGCCGCAGAGCAAGGAGTACGCGCAGCTGCTGCAAGGCAAGTTCGTCGACTGGCGGCTGCAGGTCGACGGCCTGGTGCAGCGCCCGCAGTCGCTGTCGCTGGCCGAGCTCAAGGCGATGAAGGCGCGCACGCAGATCACGCGCCACGACTGCGTCGAGGGCTGGAGC
Organism: Vitreoscilla sp.; assembly: GCA_045810265.1. Taxonomy (GTDB): domain Bacteria; phylum Pseudomonadota; class Gammaproteobacteria; order Burkholderiales; family Burkholderiaceae_C; genus Scleromatobacter. The sequence continues at coordinate 416 of JBJMWF010000321.1, forward strand.
GCGATCGGCAAGTGGCAAGGCGTGCCGCTGTCGCAGGTGCTCGACCTGGCAGGACTGAAGCCGGGAGCGCGCTACGTGATCTTCCACTGCGCCGACAACCTGGGCGAGACGGCCGACGACACGGGCCTGTACTACGAGAGCATCGACCTGCTCGACGCCTACCACCCGCAGACCATCCTGGCCTACGGCATGAACGGCAAGGACCTGCCGGTCGCGCACGGTGCCCCGCTGCGCCTGCGCATCGAGCGCCAGCTGGGCTACAAGCAGGCCAAGTACGTCAACCGCATCGAGGTCGCCGACGCCTACTCGCACTTGAATGGCGGCAAGGGCGGATTCTGGGAAGACCGCGGCTACGAGTGGTACGCCGGCATCTGAACGACGCTCGGCCCTGACGAGCCGCCGTCCGCCGCCCGGTGGATACTTGGCGGCTCGTCAACTTCCAGGAGCGCTTCCGTGAGCCAAGACGACCGCCTCGTCACGCAGAGCCTTGCCGCCTACCAGGCCGCCGTCCTCGCCAAGGACGCCGACGCCTTCGTCGCGATCTACGCCGACGATGCGCAGATCTTCGAGCTGTGGGGCCAGTGGTCGCACGACATCGACTCCTGGCGCGAGATGGCCAAGGGCTGGTTCGCGTTCCTGGGCGACGAGCGTTCCATCGTCGAGGCGCACGACGTGCGCACGCAGGTGTCGGGCGACATGGCGCTGCTGACGGCGTCGCTCACCTTCACCGCGGTCGACCCGAGCGGGCAGAAGCTGCGTTCGCTCGACAACCGCCTCAGCTGGGTGCTGCGCGAACGCGGCGGCCGCTGGCTCGTGGTGCACGAACACACCTCGGTGCCGATCGCGCACGACGGCGGCAAGGGCATCTTCAAGCGGCCTGCCACGGTGTGAGGCCGCCGGCGTAGGCCGCGGTGAACTCGGGCACCATGCGCCGCACCTTGCCGCTGGCGATCTCGACACAGACGAAGTGGGTGGCGCCACGGAACAGCGTCGCGCCGTCGGATTCGCGCACGAACTGGTAGCGGCGGTGCAGCGACAGCCGGTCCAGCCCGACGATCCACGTTGCCAGCAGCACGCGGTCGCCCAGCAGCGCCGGCGCGACGTAGTCCAGCTCGTGGCGGCGCACCACCATGCCGTGGCCCAGGCGCGTGTAGTCCTCCTGGCGCATGCCGAGCGCGACCGAGTGATCCCAGGCCACGTTCTCCAGCCACTGCAGGTAGTGCACGTTGTTGACGTGCTGCATCAGGTCGATGTGGGCGCTCGTGACCTCGACGGGCATCACGTGCGGAGCCGGCGCGTCCCACGCCGGCGAATTCGAAAGCTCGCTCATCCGGCCAGTCTATCGGTGCGGCGCCGGCCGCGTGCGCTGCCCTCCTGAAGTCGGCGGCACGGACGGCTGGCTATGGCGCAGCGCCCTCCTGCCTGACGACGAGATCGCCGGCGCGCTCGCCCGGCGCCACGACCCAACCCTTGTTCAGCCTCAGCCGCCAGCCCGGGCCCTGCAGGCCGTCGGCCGAGGCTCCCGCCGCGGTGACGGCAGCCACCGTCATCTGCTTGTCCAGCAACGCGCCCTGCTCCACCGCCAGGGTGCCCCAATCGGCGCCGAGCTTGATGGTCGGATAGACGACACCCGTGCTGCCCAGCGCCTCCAGCGTCTGCGGATTGAACTGGTAGCTGGCGTGGTGGCCGGCGAGCGGCAGGCGCAGCACCGGGCCATCGACCAGCCGCCCTTTCAGCTCCGCCAAGTGCGCCTGCCTGGCCTGGTCACGCGCCAGCTCGCGCGGGCGCAAGGTGGTGTCGTAGTCCGCCTCGCGCGCCTTCAGGGTGGCGGCCGATGGCTCGGGCAGCTTCATCGCGCCCTGCAGCATCTGGTCCAGGCCGCGTGGATCGCCGCTCTTCATCGCCGCCGCCAACTGGTCGCGCCACGAAGGATCGGCCTGATCCAGCATCAAGCCCCAGGCTGGCCCGGAGGCATAGGCGAAGGACCGAACGAAGGTGGGCACCTGCACGAAGGCCTCGAGATCGCGCAAGGCATAGGCCGTGCGCTCGCGCGGTGTGGGCAATCCGACCCGCACGCCGGTGTATTCGGCCACGCCTTCGTTGAGCTCGAGCGCCTGCTCCTCGGCCTGCGCTTCGGGAAAGAGCCGGTAGCGCTCGTGCCGGAACAGCAGCGCGTCGGAGACCGCGGCGCGGCGCTCGCCTGCGTCGGGTGCGGACAGCGCCCGCGCCAGCGCGTGCCATTCGAGCTGCAGCAGGATGCGGCCCTCGAGCGTGTCCAGATGCAGGTTGCCGCCGTCGTGCTGCAGCATGCCCAGCTCGATCTGCGCGCGGTGGAACAGCTCGTGCGAGATCATCACGCGGCGATGCGCCACGTCGTCGGGCATGGGCCAGATCATCTCCGTCCAGCGCCTGCCTGCCCACTCGATCGGCGTGCTGGCGATGATGACGTCCTGCGGCAGCGTGCCGACGAACACCCGCCCCGACGGCTTCAACACGCCTTGCGCATCGGCCTGGCTGGCGACGGCCGTGTTGTCGGTCCAGTCGACCAGCAGGATCGGCCCGCACAGCGAGTGATGCCAGAGCGCCCCACCATCGTGGCCGCACAGCTGCGCGGCCTCGCGGAATACGGTCTGCGCGCGCGCCGGATCGATCGCAGCCAGGGCCGGGGCCTGCGCCAGGGCGGCGACCGCGACGCCAGCGAGCAGGGTTGACAGGCGAGGCATCGGCCACTCCCAAGTACGACGTTCGCGCTACTTTAGTCGACGACGCGCGTGGCAGGCTGACCCGCCCTCGCGGGCCAGAGGATCGCCACGGGGGGATCGAACGAGTCTGATTCAGGAGGCCCCGTGGCACGTGCATTCACCGCCGATGAGCCGGTGACGAAGGTTGCGTGCGCCCACCCAGGCTGAGCGGACCAGCACCTTCGAGATGCGCCCGTGGAACCCGCCGAACATCAGCGCTGGCGTGAGGTTGCGCACCTCGTGCCACCAGTGCGCCGGCACATGAAGGACGTCGCCGGGCATCAGGTCGACCGAAAAGAAGTCCCTGCCGGAGCCACCCCTCGTGGCAAGTTCGGCCGCGCTCGCGTTCGCCAGCACGGCCCATGGATCGTACTTGCTGGACACCGCCTGCAGGCGCTCGACGAGCCCTGGGCGCACGAGACTCCAGCGCTTGACCCCGAGGATCTGCACCGCCACGTTGTCGAGATAGTCATGGTGCAGCCCCGTCTCCGCCCCGGCCGGCCCGATCCAGCAGCGCGTGGACGACAGCATGCGTGGCGGCAGCAATTGGCGGTGGCTCAGGTCCTCGCGCAGGCGCGGCACCGACCTCAACAGGTCGAACTCCTTGAGGCAGGACGGCGGCGTTCCGGGCACGGCCGGGCGCTGCAGCGAAGCCAGGTATTGCCGGAGCGAGGACCGCACGAGCCGCGTGTTGCCGGCCTCGCGATTGCCTTGCACCAGCTCCACCTGGACATCGGGCACCGCCGCCGCGAGGCTCTCGAACGACCATGCGTTGACCGCGGGCCAGCCGCTGGCCGCGCCCCGCAGGACGAAAGGGCCGTCCGCGTCCCCCAACGACCGGCCATCGGGGGACCAGACCTCGCGGACCGGCGAGAAGCCGCATTCCATGTTCATGGCAGCGATTCCTGTGCTGCCTGCGGAGCGCGGCGCGGCAGCAGCACGCAACGCCACCAACCCAGCGTCATGCGCGCCAGCGAAGGCAAGCTGCGCCACATGAAATCGAGCGTGTCGAGGATGACGGCGCGACGGCGGGCGCCGGCGGCAATGTCGCTGCTGCATAAGGTGATCCAGCCGCGCAGCACGTCCATCGCCAGGTACGCGGTGGCCATGCACAGCGCGATGACGCGCTGCGGCGTGCCCACGCCACAGCGTTGGGCCGCCTGCATCGCGACGTGGCAGTGGCGCAATTCCTCCGCTGCATGCCAGCGCCACAGGCGACTCTGCGGCGATGAGGTTCGAGCATCGCCCAGCAGGTGGCGATGCTCGAGGACCTCCTGCGACAGCACAGCCGTCAGTTGCTCGAACGCTGCCGCGAGCGCCACTCGATGGATCAACGGCAAGCCTTGCAGTTGCGCCACCGCCTCGTCCGCCCGCTGTGCGGGGGCCGCCGCTGCCGGGGTCGCCGCGATGAGCGCGCGGTTGTAGAGACAATGGGCACGTTGATGCGCGCGTTCCTCGCGGACGAAACAAGCGAGCACCGACTCGGCTGCGGGGTCGCACTCGACCGCTTCGGTCCCGCATGCCTCGAGCGCCTCGATCACGAACGATTCGCCAGCGGGCAGGAGCAGGGACAACGCATCGAAAAAGCGTGTGCGCGGAATCGTGCCGTTCCAGGCAGCGGGTGCAGCTGCTTCGGCGGGAGTGACTGCGTCCATCGACCCCTTCGTCAAAGCAGGCTGCTCAGCTGTCGCGTGGCGCGCTGCGCTGAGGTCAAGGGAAGGGCGCGCCAGATGGGAACCAGCGTGGACAACGGAATGGTGCCGCGCAGGATCACTCCGTGGTCCTGCGAGCGCTCATGTGGAAAATATCCCGGCTTCACGCAAACGATCTCCTTGA
>JBJMWF010000322.1:0-10335 GCA_045810265.1 Vitreoscilla sp.
CGACACGTCCATCACGCAGAACATCACGGCGCGTGTGGAGGGCACCGGCACGCGCACGCGGTTGCGGAACTTCAGGTCCAGCGGATCCAGGAAGGGCACGCGCGCGATGTGGCTCTTGAGCTGCTTGATCTTCTCGAGCAGCTCGGCCTTGTGCTTGAGCGAGACGGCGTCCTTCGCGCCCTGCTCCTCCAGCAGCGCGAGCGCCTCTTCGGCCTCGCGCAGCTCCTGGCGGCTGTCGGCGCTGAGCGCTATGCGCCGGCCGAGCGCGCCGCGCATCGAGCGCACGATGCTGAGGTTGCTGGGCGTGCCGTCGTTGACGAAGCCGGCGCGGTGCGACTTGTACTCGGGAATTTCGGCCAGCTGCGTGCGTGTGAGGTTGGGCAAAGCCAGGTCGTCGAAGAACGCCTGCATGAACTCTTCCTTGGTGAGGTGGAAGACGAAGTCGTCCTCGCCCTCGCCGGAATCGCTCGCCTGGCCGCTGCCCGAGCCGCCGCCCCCGCCACCGTCGGGCCGCTTGATGCGGTCGCCGGTGACGTATTCGCTGTTGCCGGGATGCACGGCCTCGCGCTTGCCGCCCTGGCCGTGCCCGAACACGGGCTGGCTCAGGTCGCGCTTGGGAATGTGGACGTCCTCGCCCTGCTCCAGGTCGCGGATCCCGCGGCCGTCGACCGCGCGGCGCACGGCCTCGCGGATCTGCGTCTTGTGGCGGCGCAGGAAGCGCTCGCGGTTGCCGACCGACTTGTTCTTGCCGGACAGCCTTCTGTCTATGATTTGCTGCAGCATGAGTGGTGACGCGGTTGGCGCGGTGGACGCCGCAGATCCGATGTCGGAAATCGGATCAGCAGCGGACTCGGGACGAAAGCTCTCCAACGCTCAGGAACTCTTGCGAACGCGCAGGTACCACTCGCAAAGCAGGCGCACCTGCTTGGGCGTGTAGCCCTTCTGCACCATGCGGTTGACGAAGTCCTCGTGCTTGCGGGCCTCGTCGGCGCTCGCCTTCGCGTTGAAGCTGATGACCGGCAGCAGCTCCTCGGTGTTGGAGAACATCTTCTTCTCGATGACCACGCGCAGCTTCTCGTAGCTCGTCCACAGCGGGTTCTTGCCCGCGTTCTGCGCGCGGGCGCGCAGGACGAAGTTGACGATCTCGTTGCGGAAGTCCTTCGGGTTGGAGATGCCCGCCGGCTTCTCGATCTTCTCGAGCTCGGCGTTGAGCGCGCCGCGGTCGAACACTTCGCCGGTGTCGGTGTCGCGGTATTCCTGGTCCTGGATCCAGTAGTCGGCGTAGGTCACGTAGCGGTCGAAGATGTTCTGGCCATACTCCGAATAGCTCTCGAGATACGCGGTCTGGATCTCCTTGCCGATGAACTCAGCATAGCGCGGCGCCAGGTTCTCCTTGATGAACGAGACGTACTTCTGCTCGGTCTCTGGCGGGAACTGCTCGCGCTCGATCTGCTGCTCGAGCACATACATCAGGTGTACCGGATTGGCGGCCACTTCCTGGCTGTCGAAGTTGAAGACCTTGGACAGGATCTTGTACGCGAAGCGCGTGGAGATGCCGCTCATGCCTTCGTCGACGCCGGCGTAGTCGCGGTACTCCTGGTAGCTCTTGGCGCGCGGGTCGGTGTCCTTCAGGTTCTCGCCGTCGTAGATCTGCATCTTCGAGTACAGCGACGAGTTCTCGGGCTCCTTCAGCCGCGTGAGCATGGCGAACTGCGCCATCATCTTGAGCGTGCCCGGCGCGCACGTGGCCTCCGACAGCGACGAGCCGCGGATGAGCTTCTCGTAGATCTTGACTTCCTCGCTCACGCGCAGGCAGTACGGCACCTTGACGATGTAGATGCGATCGAGGAAGGCCTCGTTGTTCTTGTTGTTGCGGAAGGTCTTCCACTCGCTCTCGTTGGAGTGGGCCAGCACGATGCCGTCGAACGGAATCGCGCCGAAGCCTTCGGTGCCCTTGAAGTTGCCTTCCTGCGTGGCGGTCAGCAGCGGGTGCAGCACCTTGATCGGCGCCTTGAACATTTCGACGAACTCGAGCAGGCCCTGGTTGGCCAGGCACAGGCCGCCTGAGTAGCTGTACGCGTCGGGGTCGTCCTGCGCGAAGCTCTCGAGCTTGCGGATGTCGACCTTGCCCACCAGCGAGGAGATGTCCTGGTTGTTCTCGTCACCCGGCTCCGTCTTGCTGATGCCCACCTGCTTGAGGATGGACGGACGACGCTTGACGATCTTGAACTTGCGGATGTCGCCGCCGTACTCCTCGAGTCGCTTGACCGCCCACGGCGACATGATGCGATTGAGGTAGCGCCGCGGAATGCCGTATTCGCTTTCGAGGATCGCCCCGTCCTCGATCGCGTTGAACAGCCCCAGCGGGGACTCGTTGACCGGCGAATCCTTGATGGCGTAGAACGGAACCTGCTCCATCAGCGCCTTCAGCCGTTCGGCGATGGAGCTCTTGCCGCCGCCCACCGGGCCCAGCAGGTAGAGGATCTGCTTCTTCTCCTCGAGACCTTGCGCCGCGTGGCGGAAGTACGAGACGACCTGCTCGATCGCGTCCTCCATGCCGTAGAACTCGGCGAAGGCCGGATAGATCTTGATGACCTTGTTGGCGAACAGCCGCGACATGCGCGGGTCGTTGCGCGTGTCGATCGACTGCGGCTCGCCGATGGCCTTGAGCATGCGCTCCGGCGCCGTGGCATACGCCAGGGGGTTGCGCTTGCATTCCGCCAGGTACTCTTCGAGCGAGAGTTCTTCCTCGCGGGTCCGTTCGTAGCGCGCTGCGAACTGGCTGATCACGTCCATGACAAACCTCCGGGCTGAGTGACACGGCAAGCGCCGAACTCGAAGTGAATCGGGTCGGGCCAGGCGCTTGCGTCTGGAATGTTTTGATGGAGTCCGGGTCGGACCGAAACGTTCTTGCGGGAAGTACGTAGCGGTGCGTCAAGGCGCCATCAGAGCAGTCCGTTCAGCGGGGAATGGGACGAGGATCGGGTGTCTGAATCCGTAGGTTACAGCGTGCGCGGATTTCGTGTCGGGCGATGCGTCAATTAAGGTGTTGTTCCGGTTTCATCTTGACCTTTCTCGCCCTACATTTCAACTCGCCTGTAGGATTCTTTCCACGGGTGTGCGAAATGTCCCGCCTGCCAACCCCGCGCCACCGTGCTGCGGCCTGGCCAGGCCCTCGTCTTGTCGCGCACCTGACCGCCCGCCCGGGTTCACCGGGCCTTCGCGGCGTCCCGACTTCTTTCGGAGCAAACCGATGATTCGAATCGAGACGCGCACGCGCCTCCTGTGGTTGACGCTCGCCTGCGCGGCGTCAAGCTTTGCACTGGCGGCCTGTGGCGGTGGCGGCGGGGGTTCGACTGCGCCGGGCAATGACGGTTCCAATCCGCCGCCGGCAACGGAGTCTGCCTACCTGCTGGCCGAGTTCGTCGCCACCGATTCCAACCACCAGAGCGTGCGCGTCTGGGATCCCGCGCATCCGGCGGTCGCGGTGCAGGACGTCAAGCTGGTGATGAGCAACGGCATCCGATGGACGTCCTCGCATCTGGTGTTCTCGGATGCGACGCGTTACGACGCGGGCACCCGCACGGTCACGACACTCGGCCACGCGAAGGTCTTCTACGACAACGACGGCAAGCTCTATTCCATCGACCTGCGCGGCGGCCACCCGCATGCGCCGGTTCAATTGTCGAGTGCCCAGGACGTCTTCCTGCCGGCCGGTGCGACGCCGATGGACGCCGCCGGCGGCGACGCCTGGATCGACGCCCAGGGCGGCAGCCACCACTGGGCCATCCGCGCGACGATGAGCGCCACCGACGCGCCGGTCGCGGTCCTGCAGATCGTCGCGCCCTTGCGCGACGCCGCCACCGGCTTGCCGCAGTACTTCCTTGCCACGCTGGGCGAGCGCTCGGGCACTCACGTCCTGCCGGCCACCTACGAGGTCGTCGACGCCAGCTTCAAGGCGCAGGACGTGCCGGCCGTCGCAGCCATGGTGGCCACCGACGGCTGGGCAGGCGCCGACCCGCAGCAGTCCGGCCTGGGCTACCTGCGCATCGCCAACGGCCTGCACGAACTGCACTGGGGCGCGGGCGGCGTCAGCGTCGACACGGCCAGCCTTCGCACGTTCGGCAACCTCATGCCGGCGGTGCCGGTGGCCGACGCTCAGTCGCTGTATCTGAACGACGGCACCACGCTGCTGTCGCTGGCCAACGGCACTGTGCGCACGATCGGCAGCTTCACGATGGCGCCGACGACGCTGGTGGATGCCGGCGGCTACGTCGCCAGCGTCGAGATCACCGGCGTGGCGTCGGCGCAAGTCCTCTACCAGGTCGAGACCTTGCGCAAGGCCGGCGGCCTGGTGACGCTGGTCGAGCCGCCGGCGACCACGCTGCAGCTGCTGGGGGCGTCCGACGACGGCCTGCTGCTGGCCGGCAGCGTCGAACAGCCGCAGGCCTTCGTGCTGGCCAGCGGCGACAACGTGACCCGCACGACGCTGGGCGCGCAATGGGTGGGCGTGGTGCGCGCGGCCAGTTCACGTGTCGACCAGCCGGCCGCCCCGGTGGCGGTGCTGTCCTGCGTGGCCGGCAGCACCGGCTTTTGCCTGCCCGGAGCGTTGACGCAGCTGGATCTGTCGGGCGCCGGCATCGCGCTCGGCACGGTGGGGGCCAGCGCGCCGATGCTGCGCGGCGACGCGATCGTGGGGCTCGCGACGTCGCTGCCAGGCCAGACCCTGCTGGCCACCGCCGGCGGCTTCGGGGAGGACGAGACCGACAGCCGCGACGCCTGGCAGTTCACGCCGGCTACCGCCGGCTCGTTGTCGCGCGTGACGAGCAGCCTGCCCTAGCTGTCCTCCGACAGGCCCAGGCGCTCCAGCAGACCGCCCAGCTCGTCGTTGGAGCCGAACGAGATCGCGATCTCGCCCGACTCGCCGTGGCGCGTCTTCTTGAGCATGCGGATCTCGACCACCGCGGCCAGCTTGTCGGCGAGCTGTTCCTCAAGGCGCGCGAGGTCGCCGCGCTTTTCCTTCTTGACGCGCAGCAGCGGCGTCTGGCGGCCGTTGACCTGGCTGCGCGCCACGAGCTTCTCGGCGTCGCGCACCGACATCTTCTTGGCGACGATCTCCGTCGCGTTGAGGATCTGCTGCGCCGGCTCCAGCGTGAGCAGCGCCCGCGCATGTCCCATGTCGAGGTCGCCCGCCATCAGCATCTGCTGCACCGGCGCGGCCAGATTGAGCAAGCGCAGCAGGTTGCTGGCCGCGCTGCGCGAGCGCCCCACCGACTGCGCGGCGGCCTCGTGTGTCATGCCGAATTCGTCGACGAGCCGTTTCAGGCCCTGCGCCTCCTCGAGCGGATTCAGGTCCTCGCGCTGGATGTTCTCGATCAGCGCCATCACGGCGGCCGATTCGTCGGGCACCTCGCGCACCAGCACCGGCACCTCGTCGAGACCGGCCAGCTTGGCGGCGCGGAAGCGTCGTTCGCCGGCGATGATCTCGTAGCGCTGCGCCTTGGCGCCCGCGCCCTCGAGCGGCCGCACCAGGATCGGCTGCATGATGCCCTGGCTGCGGATGCTCTCGGCCAGCTCGTACAGCGAGCCTTCGTCCATGCGCGTGCGCGGCTGGTACTTGCCAGCCTGCATCTGCGTGAGCTTCAGCGACGTGGGCTGCACCGGACCGCCCGCGGGCGCCGGCGTCTCGTCGATCTTCGGACCGAGCAGGGCTTCAAGGCCCATGCCGAGTCCCTTGGGTTTTTTGGTGACCATGGAAATGTTGGCCCCACGGTCGCTGGCGCTCCCTGCCCCCGAGGGGCCGGCCGCGAGCGGCCCGGCGTAGCCGGATCCGCCGCTCCCTTGAATCTCGTGCAGGGTGAGTAGCGCCAGCGGCGGAAGCGCTGGAGATGATCGTTGATTATCTGCCGGCCAGCAGATCGGCCAGCACTTGCCTGCCTTCAGGCCAGTCGCCGAGGCCCGAATCGCTGTTCAAGTGCCCTCGCTTGCCGACCTCCAGCACCTGCGCGCCCCAGTCGAGGGCCATCGTGCGTGCAAGCTCGAGGTCGCAGAACGGGTCGTCGGTGCTGATCACGGCGAGCGAGGGGAACGGCAGGCGCTCGCGCACGATGGGCACGAAGGAGTGCAGCACGCCGCGCACCTCGTCGCGTTCGACGTCCGGCGGCGCCACCAGCAGCGCGGCGCGCACGCGTCCCGTCTTGCGCGAGTGCTTGGCCCAGGCGGACACGAGATGGCAGCCCAGGCTGTGCGCGACCAGCGCCACCTGAGGCGAGGCCTCGCGCGCCTCGAGCTCGCCGATCGCCTCGTCCAGCCGCATCATCCAGTCGCCGCGCAGCGGGTGCATCCAGTCGCTCTGTTCGACGCGCACGTCGCCGTACAGCGCCTCCCAGCGGGTCTGCCAGTGGCTCGGTCCGGAGTTCTGCCAGCCAGGCAGCACCAGCAGGTGCACGCCCGGCGCTGCTGCGCGACAGGGATCGTGTAATGTCATTGCCTTATGCTTCGCCTTGAGATGGCGTCCGACCCGACGCCAGGCAACCATTCTGCCGCGCGGCCGCTCGCCGTGCGGCACCCGGAGATCGCATGAGCACCGCCAAGAAGTTCCAGGTCTATGTCGACGGCCAGGAAGGCACCACCGGCCTGCGCATCCACGAGATGCTCGCCGCCCGTCCCGACGTCGAACTGCTGCGCATCGCGCCCGAGCTGCGCAAGGACGACGCCGAGCGCGCGCGCCTGCTCAACGCGGCCGACGTCGCGTTCCTGTGCCTGCCCGACGACGCCGCGCGCGCGGCGGCGAAGATGGTCACGAACCCCGATACCTGCCTGATCGATGCCAGCACCGCGCACCGCACGGACCCCAGCTGGGTCTACGGCCTGCCGGAGCTGGCGCCGGGCCAGCGCGACGCGCTGCGCAAGGCCAAGCGCATTGCCAACCCGGGCTGCCACGCCACGGCCTTCATCCTGCTGATGCGTCCGCTGGTCGATGCCGGCCTCGTCGCTGCCGATGCGAACGTCACGGCGACGTCGATCACCGGCTACTCGGGCGGCGGCAAGAAGATGATCGAGCAGTACCAGTCCTGGCACGCGCGCCAGATGGACGGCGAGCGCCAGATCGACGCCGCGCTCAGCGCGCCGCGCCCGTATGCGCTGGGCCTGGCGCACAAGCACATCCCCGAGATGAAGACCTGCTCGGGCCTGACGCGGGCGCCGGTCTTCATGCCCATCGTGGGCAACTTCTACAAGGGCCTGGCGGTGAGCATCCCGTTCCACCTCGGGCAGTTCGCCGCGGGCACCGACGCCGCCAAGGTGCACGCCGTGCTGACCGAGCGCTACGCCGACGAGCAGTTCGTCAACGTGATGCCGCTGTCCGATCCGGCGGTGCTGGCCGAAGGCTCGTTCGACGTCCAGGCCTGCAACGACACCCAGCGCGCCGACCTGTTCGTGTTCGCCGGCCCCGGCCAGGTGCTGCTGATGGCGCGCATCGACAACCTGGGCAAGGGCGCCTCCGGCGCCGCGGTGCAGACCATGAACCTGCACCTGGGCCTGCCCGAAGGCTTGTCGCTTTGACGCCCACGCTCGCTCCGGTCGTTGCCCCCCAAGGGGGCGCTCGGTTCGGCTCGGCTGCGAGCGTCGCCTCCCGGGCGCTTGGGCAGGTCGGCGGCGGCCAGGCTCGCCGTGGTGACTACGGAGCGGCCTTCGCATGACGAGCGCGTCTGCCGAGAGCCTGCAGGACTCGCGCGGACTGCGTCTGGGAACCGCCTCGCGCGCGGCCGCCGACCGCGCGGACGAAGCGCTCTGGCAGATGATGACCTTCGCCGACACGCCGCGCCTGGCGCTGCAGGCCGCTCGCGAAGCCGATGCCGGCTGGGCCTTGCCGCTGTTGCTGGACGCCGGGTTTCGCCTCGGCCTGAACCAGCCGGAGGATCGCGCGGCCGCCCGCGACCTGCTCGCCGGTGCGGCCGCACTCGCCTCACGCGGCACCGCGCGCGAGCGCGCGCACCTGGAAGCGTTGAGCAAGCTGCAGGAAGGCCGCGTGGCCGCCGCTCTGCGGGTCTGGGACGACCTGCTGCTGGAACATCCGCGCGACGCGCTCGCGCTGCACTGGGCGCACCAGTGGGATCACGCGCGTGGCGATTCGGCCAGCATGCGGCTACGGCCGGCCCGCGCGCTGCCCGAGTGGGACGACGCCGATCCGCTGTTTCCCTGCGTGCTGGGCCTGTATGCGTTCGGCCTGGCCGAGTGCCACCAGACGGCACTGGCCGAAGATCTCGGCCGACGCGCGGTCGCGCTCGCGCAGGAGCAGCGCGCCGACGCCGCGGCGCGCGCGCCATGGGCCGTGCACGCCGTCACGCATGCGATGGAGATGCAGGGCCGGTTCGACGACGGCGCGATCTGGCTGCGCCAGCAGCAGGCCGGCTGGACCGACGGCACGCGCTTCGCGAGCCATCTGTGGTGGCATCTCGCGCTGTTCCGGCTCGAGGCGCTGGACGTCACGGGCGCGCTGCGGCTGGTCGACACGCACCTGTGCGGCGCCGCGCTGACGCATGGGCTGCAATGCATCGACGCGGCAGCGCTGTACTGGCGCCTGCGCGTGATGGACGTCGAGGTGGACGCGCTGTTCAAGGACCTGCTTCAGCGCTGGTCGCCCGAGCCGGAACAGGCGGGCATCCATGCCTTCACCGACTGGCACGTCGTGCTCGCGATGCTGGGCGCCGGCGAGCGCGCGCAGGCCGAAGGCTGGGTCGCGCGTTGCGCCGAACGCGTGATGCGCGCCGAGGAAGGCGCGCGCAGCAACCACGCCGTCGCGCGCGACCTGGGCTTGCCGCTGATGCGCGCGCTGCTGGCCGCCGAGCGCGGCGAACACGACGCCGCGGTGCGCGGCCTGTACCTCGTGCACGAATCGGCGGCGCGCCTGGGCGGCAGCCACGTGCGGCGCGACCTCGTCGCCCAGACGCTGATGCACTGCGCGGCCGCCAGCAAGCTGCCGCACATCGGCCGCGCGGTGCTCAACGAACGCTGCCTGGCCAAGCCGGTGACGCCGTTGACGCGCCACTGGGCCGGCAAGCTGGGCGTCGCGATCGCCTGATCAGGCCTTCTGGCGTGTGGCCACTAGGTTCACCGCCAGGCCACTCATCACCAGCGCCGCGGCGCCCAGCTTCCACATCGGCAGCCCTTCGTGCAGCGCCAGCGCCGACGCGGTCATGCCGAACACCGGCACCAGCAGCGCGGTGGGCGTGACGGTGGAGGCGCTGTGCCGCGCCAGCAGCCAGTTCCACACGCCGTAGCCGAACAGCGTGTTGCCGATCGCCTGCCAGGCCACCGCGAGCCAGGCCACCCAGCCGGCGCGCGCCAGCGAATCGACGACCGGCGGCGCCCCGTTCTGCGCCAGCGTGATGAGCCACAGCGGCACCGCGGCGAACGGGCTGGACCACACCATGAAGCCCAGCGCGTCGACACGGCCGGCCGCCCGCGCGATCAGGTTGCCCAGCGCCCACGAGAAGGCGGCGCCGATGACCAGCATGACGCCGAAGGCCGTCACGCCCGACTGCGTCGACACGTGCGACGCGACGATCGCCAGTCCGCCCACCGCCAACGCGAAGGCAGGCCACTGCAAGGCCTTCAATCGGTCGCGGTAGATCAGCGCCGACAGCGCGATCGTGAAGAACACCTGCGACTGGATCACCAGCGACGCCAGACCCGGGGAGATGTCCGAGCGCATGGCCCAGAACAGCAGCCCGAACTGGCCGACGCCGATCAGCACGCCGAACGCCGCCAGCTTGGCCCAGCTCATGGCCGGCTTGGGCACGAAGAAGATGAAGGGCAGGAACGAGAAGGTGTAGCGCAGCGCCGCAAAGGTATAGGGCGCGAAGGCATCCAGGCCCAGGCGGATGACGACGAAGTTCGTGCCCCAGATCGCGACGACGGCCAGGGCGAGCAACAGATGGGTCAGGGGCATGCCCGGAGTCTAGAGGCGGGCAGCTGACCCGTGTCGATGCAAGCCCATTCGTCCCTGGCGGAACAACGCCCGCGGACTCCGGTGCGCAGTGCGCGCTAGGCCTCGGCGGAGGGCGCCGTCCACGGTCGCTCCCGCTTCGCATGGCGCAGGAAATCCGGCAAGGTCCGCCCCGGCTCGTCCCGAAAGACTTCATCGAGCACGTCCAGCGCGCGCATGCGATCGAGGCGGAAACTGCGGAACGCGGCGCGGTGCTCGCACCACGCCGCGAGCGTCCAGACCGACTCCCAGTGGTAGCAGCCCAGCGGCCGCGCGACGCGCGAGGTGGCCATGCCTGCGGCGTCCTCGTAGTCGAAGCGGATGCGACGTCGTGCCGACGCGGCGTC
>JBJMWF010000323.1:0-7964 GCA_045810265.1 Vitreoscilla sp.
CCTCGACGAGGGCTCGCCCCGCATCGGCCTGTCCGCCGACGTGCTGGTCTCGCTCGGCCACCGCCAGATGCCCGGACAGGTCGCGTTCTCCGGCGTGCTGCGCTACGTCCGCTACGAAGGCGACTTCTTCCTCGACGACGTGCGCATCGACAACTTCTCGCTCACGGGCTTCCCGCCCGAGCTCGTGCAGGTGGTCAAGGTGCGCGGCCCCGACGCCCTGCGCCGCACGCTGCAGGGCCATCCGATCTATACGCTCAAGGGCCAGGGCCCCCGCACCGCGCTCGCCAAGCTGGCCGTGCGCGACGTTCGCGTGGTCGACGGCAAGGTCCGCGTCACCTTCCTGCGTTTCGGCCTCTGAGCAGCCGGCTGCCGCGCCAGAAATTTGCCGACGCCTCAAAACCGTGCTAGAGTGTCGGACTCCGCTCAATTGACCACAGCGGACGCCAAGAATCCTGGAGAGGTGGCAGAGTGGTCGAATGTACCTGACTCGAAATCAGGCGTACCGCAAGGTACCGTGGGTTCGAATCCCACCCTCTCCGCCAGATAGCAAAAGCCCCGAAAAGCCGAGTGAAGTCAATCACTTAGCGTTTCGGGGCTTTTTGCTTTGCCCACATGTTTTACCCACATAAAGGAGCAAGCATGAACAAAGAACAGTTGCGATTGATCGCGCAGCAAATTGCGTCGCTTAACGGGTTGCATCAAACTCTCTTGGGGAAACTGGGCTCATCGGCTACGGAGGGGCAGTCGGCTGGGTCGTCGCTTACCGTCGTAGATGGGGCAATCGTTGCCCATTCGTTCGGACACCGAATCGACGTGGCCTGGCGCCCTGTTCTCAATGGAAGCGCGCAGCCATTCCTTGAGTACAAGTTCTTGGTGAAGTGGGAAGGGGAGCAAGTCGAAGTGAACGTTCTGCATCTATATCCTGACCTGGCGTTCTACAGCCCTAAGCCGGGGGCAGTAGGACGCGACTTGGTCTGCAGGCTTGACAATTCGTACCTCTGCAGGCAGTTGATGGAACAGGTCGCGAGCGCACTCGTGGGTTCGGCGGTTTTTGCGCCCCGTGCGGCTTAGCGCAGTGCTTCTCTGAGGTCGTCCATCACGCTGCTCGTTCGCGGCACGACCAGCCGGTCGTCGAGGTTGCTCGATTCATCTGCTTCCTGCGCTCGTGGACACCCGTCTCATTAGCGGAGACAGAGCGTTGACCAACACGGGGAACCTTTTATGGACTTCCGGCATCACCGTGGAGCAAAATTGATAACTCAACAAGAGGGAGAGATCGCATGTCCAAAAAGGCACTGGTCGCGATGGCAGCAGTGTGTCTGTCTACTTCGAGCATGGCGGCGACTTGGTACACGCTGATGACAGTCGGGGGCGACAACTTCATCGAGTTCTTTGATGCGGACTCGGTTGTGAAGGCAGGAAGCACAGTCACTATCTGGGAGAAGACCTTCTACGACTTGCAAACCGAAAGGCCGAATGGCACTTATTCATTCGCGGCAAGGACTGTGTACAACTGCAAAGCACGAACCATTTTCACGAAGACCGAATCGTCTTACGGTCGGAGCGGAAATTTCATCCGGACGATTAATGCTTCCCCAAACGACGCGCCGACGGAGGCAATTCCGGGAACGAACGGGGACGATGAGCTCCGGGTGGTGTGCGACCCGGATTTTCCGCGCGGCACAAATACCAAAATCTACGCACCCACTCCGAAGAACGATGTGACTGCCGCAGCCCAAGCGTTCTACGACTATCTGCGGGCTCAGAAGGCTGATCCTGCTCCAAAGTAGCGGACGAGCTGCTCCACGTCGAACACGATCTATGCCGGGGCATTTGGCACAACTGCGGACGAATCTGAGACTCTCGCACACCAGAGACGTTCTCCTTTGAGAGATGAAGGGACAGCCGCAACATCAGCTCGCGTTGACCAACGCGCCCAGGGCTGCGCGGGCCTTGCCTGAGCGATCCACCGAGTTGTCCTTGTAATCGGCCAGCAGCGTGAGCTCGGCTCCGCGGTGCCATGCACGCAGCAGCGCCTTGACGACGGGCACGCTGCTGGCGAGCCGCAGTCTGGAGGACGTGCGCCAGGGGTGGATGCTCGAGAATGGTTGCGCGACTTACAAGGATCAAGATGCGCCACATACTCGCCCCTGCGCTCAGTTTGCTTTGCATTGCCTGCGCCTCCAGTGGCGTCATCCCAACTGGAGCCGACACGTACATGATCACCAAGACCAGCGCTGGCGGCCTGATGGTCAGCGGTGCCCAGGTGAAGGCGGATCTCTACATTGAGGCGAACAAGTTCTGCGCCGACAAAGGCTTGATCGTGGACACTGTCGATTCGAGTGCCAGGAACGCGATCCCATTCGCCCGCATGCCCAGCGCAGAGCTGCATTTCCGATGCGTCGCCAAGCCTGTAGTGCCCGTCGCCTCGTCTTCGCCGGCTTGATAGGCGGTGGCGCGCAAGCGCTCGGGCCGTTCCGTTAAGTGCCATGCAACCGGGTTCGATTACTCGGCAAGCCACTTGACTGGCGCGCGTTCATCTACCTCTCAAGAGGAGAAGCCCCATGAGTGATGAAGACCTGGGCCGCCAAGGCGCCATCCAGTTGCCAGCCGGCAAGATGTCGCACTTCATCGGAGGGCCGGCGCCCGGGGCCGGGCAGGGGGGCGCCCTCGAACGTCGGAAATTCATCTGGACTGACGCGTGCAACCGCTCTGCCCATCTGGGGAATGTTGCGCTTCGCCTGAGAGGCCGGTTCGCCGACCCGAACCACTACGCGACTTTCAGCAGCCCACAACAAGCGTTCGACACCGTCATATCCGCCGACGCCGCCGCACACATGGCCGTGATGACGTTTCTGACGATTTTCAACAAAGGCTTCGCAGCGCCAGGCCTCGTCTCCGGTAACCTTGAAGCTGACGCGGTGGCGATGCGAAATGCCGCGGTGGAAAAGACCTTTCCCAGCGCGGCTGAACGGAACGGTTTTGAGGGCTTACTCTCTCGGCTTCGTGCACTGCGGGACGGGCTCATCGCGCATTCGGACGGTTCTGCGCAGCAGTTCGAGGAGGCGGAGGGCGCCGTTTCGTTCCGGCCCGATTGCCGCGTTTCAGACCAGGATCTACGGCAGCTGCTCGAGGTGGCGGCGAAGTTGCGGGCCGCGCTGATGCCGCTGCCAGTCGCAGATTGAGACGAATGTACAGAATTTTCCGTGTCGTGAGCCACGCGCTCATGTGGCATGCGCGGCATTCGCGACCATCAGTGCTGGCGACTCCCGCGCACTGATCACACAATCCCCAGTCGCTCGCCTCGGTGGACGCAGTACCAGGGTGAGAGCGGCGACGTCATGCCGCCTCAACGCACGCAGTCCCATCGTTCGTGCGTCCCGCACCAGGCCAGGCCACCGACGGGGCTCCAGGGTTCGCGCGGCATCAGGTCGCTCGGGATGCCCGACGTGACGGGCGCGAAGATGCGCAGCGCTTGTGCGTTCGACGGGGCCTGGGCCAAGGTGTAGTTTGGCCCGATCGGCTGCAGGCCGGAGCCGATGATGGCGTACACGCCGGGGGTGCCCGTCGTCGCCGTGGCGGTCCATCGCGGTGTGCCCCTGAACGTCGATGCCGCCGTGTCGCCGTTGACGAATCCCTGCAACTGGCCCGTCAAGTGGCCGTTGGTGGCGCCGAATGGCTCTTGCGCGGGCTGCGCGACATAGAGGAGCACTCGCGGGGCCACGGTCAGGACGCCATTCGCGTAGGCGACGGCATAGTTGGATAGTCCGCTGCCCCGGGCCGCGCTACCCCTGATGGCATAACTGCCGGCGCCAGCGGTGGCCGCTGCGCCCGCGCTGTCCAGGGTCAGCGAGCTGACGGTATCGCCGTTGACCAGGCCGGCGGACGTGAACTCCGAGCCGGAGAATGCGGTGGTGTCGCCGTAGACATGTGAAGCGTTGTTGGCAGTGACGGTGAGTGCCTTTGGCGTCACGCTCAACGTGCCGTTGGCGTAGCGAATCGTGTAGTTCGAGAGCCCGCTGCCCAGCGCCGCGCTGCCGGTGATCGCGTAAGTCCCGACGCCTGCAGTGGCCGCTGCGCCTGCACTGGTGAGGGCCAAGGAAGTGACCGCGTCGCCGTTGACCAGGCCGGTGGACGTGAACTCCGAGCCGGAGAAAGTGGTGGTGTCGCCGTAGACATGTGAAGCGTTGTTGGCAGTGACGGTGAGTGCCTTGGGCGTCACGCTCAACGTGCCGTTGGCGTAGCCAATGGTGTAGTTCGAGAGCCCGCTGCCCAGCGCCGCGCTACCGGTGATCGCGTACGTCCCGACGCGGGCAGTGGCCGCTGCGCCAGCACTGGCCAGCGTCAAGGAACTCACCGAGTCGCCGTTGACCAGTCCGGCGGATGTGAACTCCGAGCCCGCGAAGGCGGTCGCGCTGCCGTAGACCTGCGAAGCGTCGTTGGCGGTGATGGTCAGCGCCTTCGGCGTCACGCTGAGCAAGCCTGTACCGCTGAACGTCGTCGCATAGCCGGAGACCGGTGTCACGGTGCCTCGCGCGATCGACACGCCGTACGGGCCGCCGGCGACGCTCGCCGTGGCCGCGGCGCCCGGCGAACCGAGCGCCGGTGACCCTGTGAAGCTGGTCGCGGCGTTGTCGCCGAGGTAGGCATTGGCGATGCCGGGATCGAAGCCCGAGACCGCGTAGGTGGACGCGAGCGCCGTGGAAGCATCCGTGCCGTAGACCTTCGACGAATCGGTCGGCCGGAAGCTCAGGGTCGGCTGGTTGGCGAAGAGGTAGCGATTGCCGCTTGCCGCCACGCTGGTCGGGGGCAGGCTCGCCGCGGTCGCGCTCCAGATCGCGGTGTTGGCGCTCGACAGGCCCCCGAAGGTGTCGCTGGTTGGCGCGGCCGAATAGACGAGCCATCGGCCCGTCGTGGCCGTCACGGCGCCGGCTCCGGCGTTGTTGATGAAGTTGCCGCCCGCGGCAACGACAGGGCTGCTCCCTTGCACCGAGGCCCCGGCGGCGATGCGCAGATTAGCCGACGTCTCCAGGTCGACCGCTCCTGTCGATACGACACCCGTCGTCGACAGGACCGAACCGACCGTCATATCGACGCTGCTGGTGACCGCGATCGAGGCTGCGTTGGCCGCCACCGTCGTGATCTGGTTCCCCGCCGCACCCAGCGCATACCGGCCCGAGCTGCCGCCCAGGAGCAGGCTCCCGGCCGATATGGAGCCGCCGGGCTGGGTGAACGTCCCGGTCGTGCCCAGCGACAGCGCGCCGGCGGGCGAGCTGATGGTTCCGGCGCTCGAGGCACCGCCCGCGGCATTGAGGGTCAGCGTGCCTGTCCCCGCGTTGGACAGCGCGGACGTTGCCTCCAGCTTCAGGCCCGTGGCGTTCGTCGAGTTGCCGGAGAGCGCCAGTGCGCCGCTGGCCTGCGTGAGCGAGCTTCCGGTGCCGAGGTCGAATCCGATGCCACTGGTCGAACTGCCCGAGAAGGTGAGGGCGCCGCTGGTCGTTCCGGTGGAGCGCTTCAGATCGACGCCGTCGCCGCTGACGCTGGTGCCCGATACGCTGAAGGTCCCGGCTCCGGCGTTGGACAAGCCTGCCAAGGGGGTATTGCCGTTGCCCCAGAGAAAGCCTGGCCCGATGACCGCGGTTCCGGTGATCGACAGGTTGCCACTGGCCAGTGCGATGTTGTCGGAGACCTGGACGCCGGCCGTATCCCTGCAACTGCTCGAGCACGTATTCGTCCCGCTCATGCTGACGTTGCCGTTGACGGTCAACGAGGCGCCCGGAATGAAGTCGAGTCCGCGGTACAGGCCGGAGCTTCCCGCGAAGGTCATGGTGCCGCCGCCGTTGACCAGCGTGTTGCCGGACTTGAACTGCACGCCCGAGTCGTTGGTGCCCGTGCCCGTCACGGCCAGGCTGCCGCCGCCCACGGTGATGGTCTCCTGGAAATCGGAGACGAAGCCGCGCACGCCGCTGCCACTGAGCGATGCATGGCTGTTCGCGAAGTTGAAGCTGCCGTTGAAGAACTGGATGCCGATGGCCGAGGTGCTGGCATTGGCGGCCGTCACGTTGCCGACCAGGGTGAGGTTGCCGGTGCCGCCCACGTTGAAGCTGCCCGTGGCGTAGATGCCGCTCGCGAAGTTGGCGGCGCCGGACAGCGCGGCCGTGCCGTTGATGGTCGCCGAGCCGGTGCCGATCTGAAGCGAGGCGTTGGTCAGGCCGACGGCCTTGGACGCCGTGCCGCTGGTACCCCCTGCCGTATGTTGGCCCGTGATCGTCAACGTGCCGCCGCCAGTGTCGAGCGTCGAGTTGGTGATGTTGACCGCGGTGGTGCTCGCTGCCGACTGGGAAGCGCTGGCGTTGAAGCTGCCGCCGTTCGTGGAGACGGTTGCGCCGTTGACGGTCACCGAGCCGGACGTGGTCGTCGACCCCTGCAGATTGACATTGAACGCGCCGCCGGATCCGGTCAGGTTCCTCGTGACCGAGACCGACCGCCCGGCCGAGGCCCTGAAGCCGCCGCCGCCGGTGGCCGTGATGGCCGCGTTGACGAGCACGTCGCGGGCGGCCGACAGCGTGAGCGTCGTGCCGCTGGCCCAGGTGAGCGCATTGGCCACCGTGATGTCGCCGCTCTGCGCACCGGCGCTGCCTGTGGACACCGTCACGTTGGCCGTGGCGAGCGCGGCCTGCAGCGTGGTGGTCTTGACGATCGAACTGTTGCCGGTGGCCGTGAAGCTGCCGTTGTGGTTGGTATCGGCGCCGGTACTGATGGTGACGTTGAAGGGGTCGAGCAGCAGGTCGCCCGGGCGTCCTGCGGGCGCCCGAAGATCGGCCTGGCCGGCGTAATCCAGCAGGCCGTGGCTGGACACCTCGATCGTGCCGCCATTGCCCCGGCCGGCACCGCGCGCACTGGCGCTGCCTTCGAACCGCGTCTGGCCGTCCGACCAGAGCACCACGATGCCGCCCGAACCGCTGCGCGTCGCGTCGGCGGTCAGATGCGCACCGGCGCGGACGTTCGTCTCGTCGGCGCGCTGCAGGGGGCCCGCCCCGTGGAGGCCGCCGCCGACCAGGATCGAGCCGCCGCGGCTGCCGCCATCGGCATCCAGGGTCGCGGCTCCGACGTCGATCCGCGAGCCGCTCAAGGTCACGTCGCCGCCCGCTCCGTCGAGACTGCTTGCGTCGAGCCGGGCGGCTGGACCCTCGAGCTGGACGCTTGCTGCCGCGACGCCGATGCGGCCGCCCCGTCCGCGGCCGGACACGTCCAGCCGGCCCGAGAGCTGGGCGGTTCCCTGCGCTCCTGCATCGAGCACGATCTCGCCGTCGCGGCCATGGGCCGTGGTCGCGACCAGGTTGCCTGACACGTGCACCAGCGCGTGCACGGCGTCCCGCGCGCTCGCCGCGGAAAGTTCGATGCGGCCCGCGGGGGCCTGGACTGTACCGGCGACGTCGATCCGGCCCTGCGTCGCAGGTCGCGACGACTCCGGCCACGCGACCTGCAGGAAGCGGTCTCCATGCAGGTCCAGCGTGGCCTGCGAACCGGCGCCGAGGCCGACCCGTCCTTGGGGCACCGAGATCAGCCCGTCGTTGCGGACATCGCTGGAGACCAGCGCGACGAACCCGCCGCTGCGCGCGGTGATCGCGCCCGCATTGGCGACCTGTCCGGGCCCGTCGCCCGCGAACTGCAGCCTGCCGGCGAGGAAGTCGGCATTGCCGACGTCCAGGGTGCTGGCGACAAAGCCGCCGCCCACGCGAACAGCGCCGGAGCTCGTGATCGCGATGCCGTTCGGGTTGACGAGGAACACCTGGCCATTGGCCGACAGGGATCCGGCGAT
This sequence comes from Vitreoscilla sp., assembly GCA_045810265.1. Classification (GTDB taxonomy): domain Bacteria; phylum Pseudomonadota; class Gammaproteobacteria; order Burkholderiales; family Burkholderiaceae_C; genus Scleromatobacter. The sequence goes on from JBJMWF010000323.1 coordinate 7,823, forward strand.
GTCCGTCGTCGAATTGCCCGTGACCCGGTTGAGCACGGCGGCTCCGGCACCGGGCTGGGAGAATTGGACGGCGTTGCCGGGCCCGATCGAAAAGGCGTTCCAGTCGATCACCGCGCGGTTCGAGGCCTGCTGGACGAGGAGC
>JBJMWF010000324.1:0-13674 GCA_045810265.1 Vitreoscilla sp.
GGGCGAGGCGCTCAGCGCGGCATCGCGTCGAGGATCAGCGTGGCCAGCGCCGCGTAGTCGCCGCCGAAGTGATGGCCGCCGGTCAGCGCGATCGCGCGAGCGTGCGCGGGTGCCAGCTCCGGGCACAGCGAATCCTTCTCCTGTGCGCCGTAGATGCACAGGGTGCTCGCGGCCGAAAGCTTGAGAGCCTCGGGCGCGATCGGACGGTCGCCGCTGGGCCCGATCCAGTTGGCGAGGTGAAATTCGAACGAGGCCTTCTGGCCCGGGCCCAGCAAGGCGGTCATGCGGACGCGGGCGCGCGTGGCCGCGGGCAGGCGATTGAGCGCGAAGGGCAGGACATCGGCGCCTTGCGAATAGCCCACCAGCAGCACCTCGCTGCGGCTCCAGTGCGCTGCGTAGTAGCGGATGACCCGGTCGAGGTCGGCGGCGAGTTCCTCGGGCGTGCGCGGGCCCCAGAAGTAGCGCAGCGAATCGAAGCCGGCGACGGGCACGCCTTGCGCGGCCAGCGCGGTGCCCAGGCTCTTGTCGATGCCGGCCCAGCCGCCATCGCCGGAAAGCAGTACGGCGAAGCGCTTGCCGGGCTGGGCCACCGGCACTTCGATGATGGGCAGGCCGTCCAGCTGTGCCGGCGGGGCGCCGAGTTCGGCCTGCGGCACGGCGAGCTGGGCGAAGGCGCGCTCGAACGCGGCGCCATCGGGCTCCGGCACGGTCATCCAGGGCGTCGGGGGTGCGCTCGCCGACGCGTCGGCAGCGGAGGCCGCGCGGCCCTTGGGAACGCAGGGCGGCGGTGTCAGGACCAGCGGTTGCATGTCCACCGCCAGCCCCGCGGCGAAGACGCCGGCCGGGGCCTGCAGCACCACAGACTGGACATACGAGGCCGTCTTGTCGGCCCCCGCGATCACGGGCGGCAGGTAGCCCGGCACCTGCTCGAAGGCCTGCAGGTAGCGCGACAGGTTCTCGAAGGCGCCTGGCGCGTAGGTGCACTTGCCGTCCTGCGCCGCCAGTCGGGCGTAGAACGGCGGCAGCGGAAGGGTCGCGACCATCGCGTCGGCGGCCAGCATCGTGTGCAGCATGGCGTTCTCGCGCGCGCTCGGCACCGAGCCTTCGGTCACCAGCATGACGAAGCGGTGCGGGGCGCCGGCCGGGCGGTACACGTGCAGGTCGCTGAACAGGCCATGCGCCAGCGCCTGCGAGGCGGGTAGTGGCTGCGCGGGCACGCTGGCCGCGGCCCCCGACAGGGCGCAGAGAAGCACGAACGACGAGCAGATGCGGCGGCTCCAGATCTGGCCGGGCTTCAGGGAATGTAGACGCATTGATTCGGGACGGTTCTCGGCATCCGAAGGTCAAGCTCCATGAGGCCGGACGACAAGTCCTCGCTGATCCTTCGCGATGCCGTGAGTATGAACGAGCGCGAAGACCCGCGTGCATTGCGCTGCACGGCAAGCCATCGCAGCGTGTTGGCGGCATCTGCCGGAAGTGATGAAATGCACGGTTGTCGGCGCCGCCAGCGCGACAGTGGCGAAAGAGGACAATCCTGCTCCGCCCCGCAACCCCAAGAGGAACGCATGGATCTCCAGGTTCGCAACAACGTCCGCCTGTCCGGCGATCAATCCATCACGATGGTCTTCGCCCACGGCTTCGGTTGCGACCAGAACATGTGGCGGCTGCTCACGCCCTCGTTCGAAGGCCGCATGCGCACGATGCTCTTCGATCACGTGGGCAGCGGCAAGTCGGACCTGTCGGCCTACGATCGAACCAGATACGCGTCGCTGCATGGCTATGCGAGCGACGTCAACGACTTGCTCGATGCCTACGCGCCGGGCAACGTCGTGTTCGTCGGCCACTCGGTGAGCGCAATGATCGGCATGCTGGCGGATCTCGAATGCCCGGGCCGCATCGTCGGCCACGTCATGGTCGGCCCGTCGCCGTGCTACGTCAACGACGGCGACTACGTCGGCGGTTTCGAGCGCAGCGACATCGACGAATTGCTGGCGACGCTCGGAAGCAACTACCTGGGTTGGTCCAGCAACATGGCTCCGGCCATCATGGGCGCGCCCGACCAGCCCGAGCTGGCCGCGGAACTGACCAACAGCTTCTGCCGCACCGACCCCGAGATCGCGGAGCAGTTCGCGCGCGTGACCTTCCTGTCCGACCATCGACGCGACCTCACGCGCCTGCAGACACCCACGCTGATCCTCCAATGCAGCGAGGACATCATCGCGCCGGTCGCCGTGGGCCAGTACATGCACCGCGTGCTTCCGCGCAGCACGCTGCGCATCATCGACAACGTCGGCCATTGTCCGCATCTGAGCGCTCCGAGCGCGAGCACGTCGGCGATCGAAGGCTTCCTGCAGGAACTGTTCTGAGATGGAACATCGGGCAGATCGCGACCGTCACTACGAGGACGCTGCCTGCGGACTGCTCGTCACCGCCGCGGACGGCACGATCCTGCATGCCAACCGGACGTTCTGCACCTGGATCGGACACTCCGCGGAGCAACTGGCAGGCCGGCGCCTGGACACGCTGCTGACCGTCGGCGGACGCATCTTCCACCAGACGCACTGGTTCCCGCTGCTCAAGATGCAGCGCTCGTTGAGCGAGGTCAAGCTCGAGATGCGACATGCGGACGGCCACCGCATTCCGATGGTGATGAACGCCGTCGTCCGAACCAGCGGCGACACCGAGTATCACGACCTGGCCGTCTTCAGCGCCCGCGACCGGCACCAGTACGAGCAGGAACTGCTCAAGGCACGCGAACGCGCCGAGGCACTGCTTCGCAGCGAACAGGCGAGCCAGAAGGCCCTGGCCGAGGCCCGCATCCGCCTGGAGCTGGCCGTCGACGCTGCGCAGCTGTTCCAGTGGTCCGTCGACCTGCCCTCGCGCGTACGCCACTACGAGGCCAGCGTGGCGCTGCTGCTGGGGCATGAGAGTCCACGTCCCATCAGCCAAGCGGAGTTCATCGGCCACATTGTCGAGGAGGACCGTCCCGCCGAGGCGGAATCGCTCCGGGCCTTCCTGGACGCTTGGGACGGGCGCTACCACGCGGTGTTCCGCATCCGCGGTGTCCAGGGACAGGAACGCTGGCTCGCGGCGTGGGGGCGGCTGCGATCGGACGACGCCGGCGCACCCACGCATCTGTCGGGCCTGTTGCAGGACGTCACGCAATCGCATCGGGAGCGCGCCCTCGCAGAAGACCGTGCCTTGCTGGCGGAGCAGACCCTCGGCATCGTCGGCCACGACCTTCGCAATCCGCTGGCCGCCATCCAGATGGCCGCGGAACTGCTGGCCCTGCGTCATCTCGATGCGGACAAGCAGGCCGCGCTCAGCGTGAGGCTCATGTCCTCGACCCGGCGCGCGAACCGCCTGATCGCTGACCTGCTCGATTTCACGCGGGCGCGCACGGGTCGCGCGCTGAGCCTGAAGAAGGCGCTGGTCGACACGCACGCCATCGCGCGCGACGTCGTGGCCGAAATCGCCTCCGCCCATCCGACACGCGACATCGTTCACCTGGAGGCCGGCGACGGCCGCCTGGTCGCCGACGGGGATCGCCTGGCGCAGGCCCTGGGCAACCTCGTCTCCAACGCGCTGGCCTACGGACAGCCGGACGCCCAGGTCAGCGTTCGCTCCGAAGGCCTGGCAGACTGCGTCAGGCTGTCCGTCCACAACTTCGGCGGCGCCATCGATCCGGCCATGCGACCGACGATCTTCGAACCGATGACCCGCGGCGAAGTGCCGGGTCATGTACGCAGCGTCGGTCTCGGTCTGTACATCGTGCGCGAGATCGCCGGCGCCCATGGCGGGAGCGTCGACTACACCTCTTCGCTGCCTGAAGGAACCGTCTTCGTCATCGACTTGCCACGCGCGGCCTGAGTCGCGCAGGAAAGGTCAGGTCTTCTGAGGCGCCCGGGTGCCACTGATCAGCGTGGTCACGTCGGCGAGGATGAAGGCCGTCGACAGGCCGCGCGGGGCGGCCAGGAAGCGGGGCTCCCAGACCGGGTCGAACTTGTCCTTGAAGCTGCGCAGGCCGCGGAAGTTGTAGAAGCGGTCGCCATGCTCGAACAGCAGGCGGCCCAGGCGTTGCCATTTGGGCGCGCCGCTGCGTTCGGCCATGCCGGCCATCGGCGACATGCCCAGGCCGAAGCGGCGGTAGCCCTCGGCCTGCAGGTGCTGCAGGATGCGCACCATCAGGAAGTCCATCGTGCCCGGCGGCGCGTCGGGCGCGTGGCGCATCAGGTCCAGCGACGCCTCGTCGCGCAGGCCGGTCATGAGCAGGTTGGCGAACGCGAGGATGCGGTCGTCCCGGCGCACCACGGCGACGGGGAAGCGGCGCAGGTAGTCCGGATCGAAGCGCCCGACGGAGAACGCTTTCTCGCTGCCGCGGTTCTGCGCCAGCCAGGCGTCGGAGATGTCCTTGAGCGCGGGCAGCAAGGCCTGCACCTGGTCGGCCGCGACGACCTCGAAGCGCAGGCCTTCGCGCTCGGCGCGATTGACGGCGGTGCGCAGGTTCGCGCGGCTGGCGCCCTTGAGGTTGAACCCGGGCAGGTCGACCTGCGCGTGCTCGCCGAGCTTGTACAGGTGCAGCCCGCAATCGAGGAACAGCGGCAGCGACGCGGGCCGCACATGGTAGAAGGCCGTGCGGCCGCCATGGTCGGTGGCCATCTCGATGAACTGCCACACCATGTCGGCGAATTCGCGCGGGTCGCCGAACGGGCCGAACAGGCCGACCCAGGAGCGGCCGTGCTTGCCGAACATCAGGAAGCTGCGGCCGGACGGCGAGAACATCAGGTGCTTGTCGCCCATCAGCGCGTAGCAGGCGTCGGACGACGGGTTGGCCCGGATGATCGCGGCGGCGCGTTCGATCTCGGCGGGCGTGGTCTCCGCGAGCGCGCCGGCCGGCGGCCGCAGCAGCTGCCACAGGCCGTAGCCCAGGGCCAGCAGCGCCACCGCCGTCAGCGCCCGCAGCGAACGCGGGGCCTGGCCATCGAGCTCGAACTGCCACCAGAGCCGGTTGCTGTAGTCGATCTCCTTGTAGGCGAAGAACAGCACCCAGGCGCAGGCGATGATCACGCCGCCGATGGCGACCAGCCATTCGGGCTCCAGGTGCTGCGCCAGCAACGATGAACGGCGGTCGAACTGGCGCCGCGAGATCGCCAGCAGCGCCACCAGCGACAACAGCAGCTCCGCCTCGTGCAGCGCGATGCCTTTGGGCAGCGCCAGCACCGCGGCGACGATGGCCAGCGCCGAGGCGATCCACCAGGCGATGTCGAGCCGGTGCAGCAGGCCGCGCGCCACCAGCACCAGGCCCAGCCCCGCGACGCTGCCCAGGAAGTGCGATGCCTCGACCACGGGCAGCGGCACGTGCAGCGCCATCAGGACGTCGCGCGCGTCTTCGGTGAAGGGCGTGACGCCGGACACGATCAGCCAGATGCCCGCGATCAGCGTCAGCGCCGCCATCAGGCTCGGACTGAGACGCACCGCCATGCGGCCGACCGGGGCCACGACGCCCGAGCGCAGCTCGTAGAAGATCAGCATGCCCGCCGCGGTCACCAGCGGCAGCACATAGTAGATGCCGCGATTGAGCAGCAGCGCTCCCAGCATCGCGTCGCGTGGAACGCCGTTGCCGGCGCCCAGCAGCATCACCGTCTCGAACACGCCGACGCCGCCGGGGATGTGGGTGACGATGCCGGCCGTCACCGCGATCGCGTAGAAGGCGACGAAGGCGGCGAGCGGGACGTGGCCGGCGGGCAGCAGCAGCCACAGCACGCTGGCCGAGAACCCCAGTTCAACCGCCGAGATGCCCAACTGACGAAGAGCCAGGCCGGCCGGCGGCAGTTGCAGGGTGCCCAACCGGCCGATAGGGAGCGCGCTGCGTCGCACGCACAACCACAGGAAGCCCATCAACAGGATCAGCATCGCCGCGGCCGCCAGCCGCAGCACCCAGCCGTGGGTGTGGATCAGCGTGGCGACGTCATGCGCGCCCCACAGCAGGCCGACGGCGCCGAAGAACACCATGCCCAGGCCGAACGCGACCGCGTTGAAGACGATGACGCGCGCGATCTGCGGCGGCTCGACGCCGGCCGCCGAGTACAGCCGCATGCGGACGACGCCGCCGGACAGCGGGCCCAGGCCGATCGTGTTGGACAGCGCGTAGGCGACGAACGAGGTCAGCAGCACGGTGGACGAGTCGACCTTGGCACCGACGTAGCGCAGCGCCGAGGCGTCATAGCGCGTGAGCGCCAGGTAGCTCAGGCCGGTGGCCAGCACCGCGGCCCAGATGCGCGGCGTCGGCGTGTCGTCCATCGCCGCCATCACGCCGGCGTAGTGCACCTGGCTGAGCAGGCGCCGCAGCGCGATGCCCAGCAGAGCCGTCAGCACCAGCCCGAGGGCCGCCAGCAGCCAGGGCCGAAGACGTGCCCACCACTCGCCCAGGTCGGCGCCTGCCAAGGTCGTCGTGCCAAGCGTCGATGGGTCTGTCTGGGTCACGTGCCGGGGTCTGCGTCCACTCGAAGAGAAGGTATTTGAACAGAGTGCGCGGGCGGGGCGACGGCTGCCGCAGCCGGCCGGAGGGATAGCCGGCGGTGGTCAGGGCCCCAGGTGCCGTGCGCAGAATTCGCGCCCCGCCTCGGTGAGGGCGGCCGTCCACCGATCGTCGATCTGCGTGACGCGCACCCATCCCGGGCCGTCGACACCGCCGATGCGCGCGTGGCCCATTGCCGACAGCGCCCGCATCAGCACGCTGGCGCCCAGGCCCAGGTGCTTGCCCAGGCGCGGCAAGGACATGCCGGCGTCGTTGGGCGCGGTCGCCAGCTCGCGCAGGATCGCGGCCGGCAACTCGTCGAGCTGCGGCGCCTGGTCGTCTGCGTTCATCGTCACCCTCCGCGTCGGCGGTCGTTCGAATGCCCGTCGCCCTGCGGCGGCGGTGCGGCGTTCAGGCGCCTTCGAACGCCGTGTCGGCGTGCTGGTCGGACGGCGCCGCCTCGTGCGGGGTGAGTATGACCGGAATCGACTTGGAGGTCGGGGTACCGGCCTCGATGGCGGTCGACGACAGCGGCACCAGCGGGTTGGTCTCCGGGTAGTACGCCGCGAGATTGCCGCGCGGGATGTCGTAGGCGACCAGCTTGAAGCGGTCGGCGCGGCGCTCCACGCCATCGCTCCAGACCGTCTGGATGTCCACCCATTGCCCGTCGCGTAGCCCCAGGTGCCTGATGTCGGCCGGGTTGATGAACACCACGCGGCGCTGGCCGAAGACGCCACGGTAGCGGTCGTCCTGGCCGTAGATCGTCGTGTTGTACTGGTCGTGCGAACGCGTGGTCAGCAGCGTGAAGACCACCTTGTCGAGCTGGCGCTCGCGGGCCCGGTGCGCCGGCGTGTCCAGCGGCACGGCATGCGCATAGAAGACGGCCTTCCTGGGCGCCGTGTTCCACACGCGCTCGCCGGCGGTGTTGGGCAGGCGAAAGCCGCCCGGCCTGCGGATGCGCTCGTTGAAGTGATGGAAGTCGTCGAACACGGCCTCGATCTGGTCGCGGATGCGGTCGTAGTCCTCGACCAGCCACAGCCACGGCGTCTTCGAGCGCGTGCCCAGCGTGGCCGCGGCCAGGCGGGCGACGATCGCCGGCTCCGACAGCAGGTGCTCGGAGGCCGGCGGATTGATGCCGGACGAGATGTGCACCATGCTCATCGAATCCTCGACCGTGACGCCTTGCGGGCCGGCCGCCTGCACGTCGATCTCGGTGCGGCCCAGGCAGGGCAGGATCAGCGCCTCGCGGCCATGGACGACGTGGCTGCGGTTCAGCTTGGTCGTCACGTGCACCGTCAGATCGCATTGGCGCAAGGCCTTCCAGGTCTCGTAGGTGTCGGGCGTGGAGGCGGCGAAGTTGCCGCCCAGCGCCACGAAGACCTTGCCCTGGCCCGCCAGCATCAGCTTGATGGATTCGACGACGTCGACGCCCGGCGCGCGCGGTGGCTCGAAGCCGAACACGTCGCGCAGTCGATCGAGCAGCGCCGCCGGCGGCTTCTCCCAGATGCCCATCGTGCGGTCGCCCTGCACGTTGCTGTGGCCGCGCACGGGGCACGGGCCGGCGCCGGGCCGGCCGATGTGGCCGCGCAGCATCAGCAGGTTGTTGATCATCTGGATGGTCGCCACCGAGTGCGCATGCTGGGTGATGCCCATGCCCCAGCAGGCGATCACGCGGTCGGCGCCCAGGTAGACGTCGGCCGCGGCGCGCATCTGCGCCTCGGACAGGCCGGACTCCTGTTCCAGCAGCGGCCAGGACTCGGCGCGCAGGTCGTCGAGCAAGGCGTCGACGCCGACGGTGTGCTGTGCGATGAAGGCGTGGTCGAGCACGCCGCCGCGGCGGTCTTCCTGCTCGACGACGTGCTTCATGATTCCCTTGACGGCGGCGAAGTCGCCGCCGACGCGCAGCTGGAAGTAGTGCGAGCTGATCTGCGTCGAGCCCAGCGTGGCCATCTCCAGCTTGGCCTGCGGGTCGGCGAAGCGCTCCAGCCCGCGCTCGCGCAAGGGGTTGAAGCTGACGATGCGCGCGCCGCGCTTGGCCGCCGCACGCAGTTCGCCCAGCATGCGCGGGTGGTTGGTGCCCGGGTTCTGGCCGAAGATCAGGATGGCGTCGGCCTGCTCGAAATCATCGAGGGTGACGGTGCCCTTGCCGACGCCGATCTGCGGCCGCATCGCCGAGCCGCTGGGCTCGTGGCACATGTTGGAGCAGTCGGGGAAGTTGTTGGTGCCGTACTGGCGCACGAACAGCTGGTACAGGAACGCGGCCTCGTTGCTGGTGCGGCCCGAGGTGTAGAAGATCGCCTGGTTCGGGTCGGGCAGGGCGTTGAGGTGGCGGCCGATCAGCTCGAAGGCGCCGTCCCAGGCGATGGGGACGTACTTGTCCGTCGCCGGGTCGTAGGCCATGGGCTCGGTCAGCCGGCCCTGGTCCTCGAGGAAGAAATCGCTCCTGCCGGCCAGCTCGGTGACGGTGTGCTGGGCAAAGAACTCGCGCGTGACGCGGCGGGCCGTCGCCTCCGCTGCCACGGCCTTGGCACCGTTCTCGCAGAACTCGAAGGTCGACGCGTGGTTGCGGTCGGGCCAGGCGCAGCCGGGGCAGTCGAAACCGTCGGGCTGGTTGGCCGACAGCAGCGTCTTGGCGCCCTTGACGGCGATGTCCTGCGCCAGCAAGGCCTTGCTGACGCTCTTGAGGGCTGCCCAGCCACCGGCCGGGCCTTTGTAGAACTCGATCTTCTTTTCGCTCACGTGGACAGGTCCCTTGTGGAAACGGGCTCGTGAAAACCCTTAGGACGGAGTTTGCCCCAGTCCGCAAGACCTTGATTGCCCGTGGTGCACCGCAGCATCCCGCCAGTTCGGGGGATCGGCACCGGCGGGCGGGCACTCCCGTGCCTTCCCGCGCCCGCGACCGGGCTCAGATCAGCCCGGCGTCGAGCAGCTCGCTCTTGACGTAGGCGTAGTAGATCGGCGCGGCCACCAGCCCGGGGATGCCGAACAGCGCCTCCATCGCCATCATCGCGATCAGCAGCTCCCAGATTTCGGACTTGATGCGCGAGCCGACGATGCGCGCGCCCAGGAAGTACTCGAGCTTGTGGATCACCACCAGGAACACCAGGGAGGCCACGGCCACGGCCGGCGAATGGGCCAGGCTCACGACCACGACGATGGTGTTGGACGTCAGGTTGCCGATGATGGGCAGCAGGCCGGCAATGAAAGTGATCGCGATCATGGTCTTGGTCAGCGGCAGGTGCACGCCGAACAGGTGCAGTCCGATCACCAGGTAGATCCCGGTGAAGGTCGTGTTGAGCAGCGAGATCGACAGCTGCGACAGGGCCACGTTGCGGAAGGCGTGCGCGAAGCGCTCGGCGCGCGCCGTCAAGGCGACGGCCAGCGGGCCCGAGGTGCTGCGCGGATCGACCTCGCGCAACGACAGCACGACCCCGATCACCATCGCGATGATGGTCTCGGCGAAGGTGACCAGCGTGTGCGTGCCCATCATCTGCAGTTCCGCCACGTGCGAGCGCAGCCAGTCGAGCGCCTTCTGCTGCAGGTCGGCGATGTCGTCGGGCAGGTAGCCGCCGAGAAAGGCCGGGATGCCGGCGCGCACGCGATCGAGGATGTCCGACACCTTGACCAGCAGGCGCGGCAGGTTCTCGATGTCGCTGCGAAAGAACGTGATCAGCCCGAACACGGCGCCCCCGACCGCGGCGATGATCACGGCCGCGAACAGCACGATCACCAGCATCTTGGCGAGCTTGGTGTTGAACCAGCGCTGCGCGAACGGCGTGATCGAGACCACGAGCTGGTAGATCAGCAGGCCCACCAGCAGCGGCACCAGCAGGTGCAGCTCCAGCACGCCCACCAGCGCGAAGGCCGCCAGGATGTAGGACGCAAGGCGGATGGTCTGTTCGCGGGTGAGGGCGTTCATCGGTGGCTGTCAGGTGAGGGCGATGGGCCGTGCAATCAAGCCTTGGCCCTGCCCAGGTAGGTTTCGATGATGCGCGGGTCGGCGGCAAGCTCCGCGGCCGGGCCGGACAGGGCGATGGCCCCGGTCTCGAGCACGTAGGCGTGGTCGGCCACCGCCATGGCGGCCCGGGCATTCTGCTCGATCAGCAGGATGGTGGCGCCGCTCTCGCGCAGGCGCTCGATGATGCGGAAGATCTCCTTGACCACCAGCGGCGCCAGCCCGAGGCTGGGCTCGTCGAGCATCAGAAGCCGCGGCTTGCCCATCAGCGCGCGGCCGATCGCGAGCATCTGCCTTTCGCCGCCGGACAGCGTGCCGGCCGCCTGCGCCTGGCGTTCGCGCAGTCGCGGAAACAGCTGGTAGATCTCGTCCAGCCGCGCGGCCTGCTCGGCACGCGGCGCGCGGCGCTGGCGGTAGCCGCCCAGCAGCAGGTTGTCGGCCACCGGCATCGTGGCGAACAGCGCCCGCGTCTCGGGCACCAGTGCGATCCCGCGTTGCACGCGCTGTTCCAGCGAAAGGCGCTGCACCGGCTCGCCATCGAAGCGCAGCTCGCCGCGCGAGGGCAGCACGCCCATCAAGGCGTTCAGCAGCGTGCTCTTGCCGGCGCCGTTCGGGCCGACGACCGCGACGACGCTGCCGGCACTGGCCTCGATGCTGATCCCGGTCAGGACTTCGGCGCGGCCGTAGCCGGCGTGCAGCCCGTCGACTTGAAGAAGCGGTGCCGTCGTCATCAATGCTCCACGCCCAGGTAGGCGGCGCGCACCTTGGGATCCTGGCGCACGGCGTCCGGCGTGCCCTCGGTCAGCTTGGTGCCGAATTCGACGACGACGATGCGGTCGGTCAAGGTCATCACGAACTCCATGTCGTGCTCCACCAGCAGCAGGCTCATGCCTTCGGCACGCAGCTGCGACAGCACCTCGGCCAGCGCCTGCTTTTCCTTCAGGCGCAGGCCGGCGGCGGGCTCGTCCAGCAGCAGCAGCGCCGGATCGGTGCACAGCGCGCGGGCGATCTCCATCAGGCGCTGCTGGCCCAGGGCCAGGTTGCCTGCGGGTTCGTTCGCGAGCTCGGTCATGCCGATGCGCTGCAGCTGCCGCCAGGCTTCGGCGAGCAGGCGGTGCTCGTCGCGCCGATCCAGCCGCAGCATTGCGCGCAGCACGCCCGCGCCACCGCGCTTGTGGGCGCCGAGCGCAACGTTCTCCAGCACGCTCATGTCGGGGATCATGCGCACGTGCTGGAAGGTGCGCGACAGGCCCAGGCGCGCGATCGCACGTGACGTGCGGCCGCTCACGCGCGCACCGCGGTATTCGACCTGCCCGGCGGTCAGCGGCAGCACGCCGGTGATCAGGTTGAACAGCGTGGACTTGCCGGCGCCGTTGGGGCCGATCAGTCCGACGATCTCGCCGGCCCGCACGTCGAAGCTGACGTCGTTGACGGCCACCAGGCCGCCGAACTGCTTGCGTGCCGCGCGCACGGACAGCACCGTCTCGCCGCGCGCCGGCGGCGCCGCCTTGGAAAGCGGCTGGGCATCGGCCCAGGCGGACGGGTCCTGGCGGCGCACCGGCAGCCGGCGCGTGACCAGCGACCACAGGCCTTGCGGCGTCACCTGCAGCACGAGGATCAACACCATGCCGAACACCACCAGTTCGACCGGCCCGCTGGTGCCCAGCAGCGCGGGAAGCCAGTTCTGCAACTGGTCCTCCGCGATCTTGACCGCAGCCGCGCCGACGAAGGCGCCGCCCACCAGGCCGACGCCGCCCAGCACGGCCATGAACAGGTACTCGATGCCCATCTGCAGCCCGAACGGCGACGGGTTGACCGAGCGCTGGTAGTGCGCGAACAGCCAGCCCGAGAGCGAGGCGTAGAGGGCGGCGATGACGAAGGCCAGCACCTTGTAGCGCAGCGTGGCGATGCCCATGGCCTCGGCCATCAGCGTGCCGCCGCGCAGCGCGCGGATCGCGCGGCCGGGGCGCGAGTCCAGCAGGTGGCGCAGCGCCACGGCACCGAGCAGCGCGACGATCCAGATCAGGTAGTAGGACGCGCGTCCGCTGCGCAGCTCGAGGCTGCCGATGGTCACCGGCGGGATGCCTTGCAGGCCGTCGAACTTGCCGAGGAAGTCCAGGTTGCCGACCAGGAAGAACATGGCCAGGCCCCAGGCGATGGTGGCCAGCGGCAGGTAGTGGCCGGACATGCGCAGTGTGACGCCAGCCACGACCAGCGCCACGACCAGCGTCAGCACCAGGCCGCAGGCCAGCCCCAGCCAGGGCGAGGCGCCGTGCGCGGTCGTCAGATACGCGGTGGCGTAGGCACCCAGGCCGACGAACGCCGCCTGGCCGAACGAGGTCAGGCCGGCGACGCCGGTCAGCAGCACCAGGCCCAGCACCACCATGGCGTACAGGCCGATGTAGTCCAGCTGCGTGATCCAGAACTCGGGCACCGGCAGCAGCGGCAACGCCAGCAGCAAGGCGATGCCGGCCGCCGCGGCGGTCTTGAAGAAGGACGAGGGCCTGGTCACTGCCGCATCACTCCTCGTCGTCATGGTGGCGGTCCGTCAGCGAGCGCAGCAGCAGGATCGGGATGATGGCGGTGAACACGATCACGTCCTTGTAGGCGCTGGCCCAAAACGAGCTGAACGAATCGAGCAACCCCACCAGCATGGCGCCGCCGACTGCCAGCGGATAGCTGGCGAGGCCGCCGAAGATCGCGGCGACGAAGCCCTTCAGGCCGATCAGGAAGCCGCCGTCGTAGATCATCGTCGTGGTCGGGCCGATCAGCAGGCCGGACAACGCGCCGATGAAGGCCGCCATCGAGAACGCGCTGCGTCCGGCATGCTCGGTGGACACGCCCATCAGCCGCGCGCCGAGCCGGTTGATGGCCGTCGCCCGCAAGGCCTTGCCGGCCAGCGTGCGTGCGAAGAACAGGTACAGCGCCCCCATCAGCAGGGCGGAGGTCAGGATGGTGACGATGGTCTGCCCGGAGATGGTCACCGCGCCGAGCGCAAAGCTGGCGTCCCAGAACGGCGGCGTGCGGTAGCCCTCGGCGCCGAAGAACACCAGGCCCAGGCCGACGAGCGTGAAGTGCACGCCGACCGAGACGATCAGCAGCAGCAGCACCGACGCGTCGGCCAGCGGCTGGTAGGCCAGCCGATAGACCAGCGGGCCGATCGAGCTCACCAGGACGAGCGTCAGCAGGCCTTGCAGCGCCA
>JBJMWF010000325.1:0-5457 GCA_045810265.1 Vitreoscilla sp.
ACGCAAGGCATCGACGAGGATCATCCGACCTGGTCGCCGGACGGCAAGCGGGTGGCCTACACCACCGATGTCGGCGGCAACCAGCAGATCGCCATCCGTCCCGCGGAGGGCGGCGCCGAGAAGGTGCTGACCGCGTTCACGGAGGGCTACCTGTACGGCCCCGTGTTCTCGGCGGACGGCAGGACGCTCGCGTTCGCGGACAGTGCGCACAAGCTGTGGACGGTGGGGGTAGACGGCAGCGCGCTGAAGATGGTCGCGCAGGACAAGCTCGGCGAGATCCACGACCAGGCGTTCTCGCCGGACGGCCGCTGGCTCGCGTTCAGCATGTCGGCCGTCGGCCGCCGCCGCGACCTGTACCTGCACGAGCTCGCGACCGGGCGCGTGACGCGACTCGGACAAGGCAACGAGATCGACGCCAACCCGGCCTGGTCGCCGGACGGCAAGTACCTGTACTTCACCTCCAACCGCCACGAGAACCCCGTTGGCTCCGACGTCGACTTCGACTTTGCGTTCCTGAAGTCGGGCGGCATCTACGCGATCGCGCTGGCCAGGGACACCGCGTCGCCGGTGGCTCCGAAGTCCGACGAGGCCGACAGCGCGCCCGACAAGGACGACGCGAAGATGCAAGACGACGCGCAGCGCAAGAAGGCGGCCAAGGCTGTCAAGGACAGCGCCAATGCCAAGGGCAGCGCGGCTGACGAAAAGCAGCCGCCCGACCGCACCACGCCCATCGCCCCGATGCGCGTCGACCTGGACGGCCTGATGGATCGCGCGGTGGCGCTACCGGTCGATGCCGGCAACATCACGCAGTTCGACGTGCGCGGCAGCCGCATCTTCTACCTGACGCAGCCGCTGGGCCTGATCGAGGGCCAGCTCAAGGGCGAGAAGTCGGCGCTGCACTTCTACGACCTGAACAAGCGCAAGGCGTCGGTCGTGACGGAGGACGTCGACGCGTATTCGCTGTCGCTCGACGGCGAGCGCGTGCTCGTGCGCCACGACAAGGACTACACGGTGCTCGACACCAAGGCCGATGCCTTCAAGGACGAGGAAACCAAGAAGCCGCTGAAGCTGGATCACCTTCGCGCGCTGGTCGATCCGCGCCAGGAGTGGGCCGAGATGTTCGACAACGCCTGGCGCCTGGAGCGCGACCTGTTCTATTCGCCCGTCATCAACGGCGTCGACTGGAAGGCCGTGCATGCGAGCTATCGCAAGCTGTTGCCGCTGGCCGGTTCACGCGAGGACCTCAACTACCTGATCGGCCAGATGATCGGCGAGATGGGCAACTCCCACACGTACGTGGGCGGCGGCGACGACGGCGAGACCGGCCCCAGTGCGCACGCCGGCCTGCTCGGCGTCGACCTGGCCCTCGACGCGCCCTCCGGCCGCTATCGCTTCGCCACCATCTACCCTGGCGACAACACGCGCGACGACTACCGCAGCCCGATCGCGCAGCCCGGCCTCAACGTCAAGGTCGGCGACTATCTGCTGGCCGTCAACGGCGCCGAGCTGCGCGCGCCCACCGACCCCGACAGCCTGCTGCAGCTGACCGACGCCGACACCACCGTCGATCTGACCGTGGCCTCGGCGCCGAACGGGCCGCCGCGCCACGTGGTGGTCAAGCCGGTCGACAAGGAGCTGCCCCTGCACGAGGCCGCCTGGATCGCGCACAACCGGGCGCTGGTGGACAAGCTGTCCGGCGGCCGCGTCGGCTACGTCTACATGAGCGACATGGAGCAACTGGGCATCCAGCAGTTCGTGCGCCAGTTCTATGCGCAGCTCGGCAAGCAGGCCATGGTCATCGACGACCGCTGGAATGGCGGCGGCTTCGTCGCCCCGTTCGCCATCGAGCGCCTGCGCCGCATGCTGGTCACGCTGGGCACCAATCGCGAGGGCGTGGTCGTCACCGAGCCGGAAGAACTCCTGCACGGGCCCAAGGTGATGCTCGCCAACCACTGGTCATCGTCCGACGGCGACATCTTCCCCGACCTGTTCCAGCGCTACAAGCTCGGCCCCGTCGTCGGCACGCGCACCTGGGGCGGCGTGCGCGGCATCCGCGGCTACTGGCCGATGATGGACGGCGGCTACGTGACGATTCCCGAAGATGCGCTCTACGGCCTGGACAGCCACTGGATCGTCGAGAACCACGGCGTCGACCCGGACGTCGAAGTCGAGAACGAACCCGCCGACCTGCTGGCCGGCCACGACGCCCAGCTCGAGACCGCGGTCGCCATGATGGTCAAGGCGATCGAAGGCAAGCCCGGCACGCTGCCCCCTCCCCCGCCGCTGCTGCCGCCGTATCCGGCCAATGGGGTGGTCAAGCCGCAGGAGTAGGCCAACGCGGGCGGGCGCCATGCTTCAAGGGGAGCAGAAACGCGGCGCAAGGCGCTCCGCGCGGAAGCGACTCCCGACACCCCGCGCCCTGCGCCCGCTCCAGCAATCCCTGTGCGACATGCCGCCAGGACGTAGGTCCGCTTGGCGGTGGCTGCGGACTTGGCGCGCCGGGACCTCCATGACCGTCTCGTGATCCTCGAGGCTCAAGCTCGATCCGAAAGCAGCGCGAACCATGTCGGCTTGTGGCGAACTCCGGACGTCCGGTGGCCCCGCACTCCGCAAAGCCGACGTTCGCATGCTCGATCAATCGACTTGAACGCACGTTGGCTGGGCTTGGCGGCTGAAAGACTGCTTATGGCAAGTGGCTTGGCCGGCTGGCGACCCACAGCTGTCGGTCGGGCCGTAGGATTCGGCGCCCGAAACCAGACATTCGCAGTGCCGGCGGCCGAGCAAGAGGCCCCGCTCAATCACCGACGCCGTACTGGCGAAGTTGCCGGAGATCTTGGCGTCCGAGAAACTCGCGCTGCCCGTGCTGGCGCCGTAGCAGATCGGCGGGATGCACAGGCTGATGCTGGCGCCCGCGCTCTGCTGCTTGGCGTTATAGGTGGTCGTGTCCTGCACGCTCTGCACGGCCAGGTTGCCGCCGATGGTGGCGGTGACCAGGTTGCCGCTGACGACCGCGCCCTTGAGGGTCGTGTCGCCGCCCGACACGATGTCGACGCTTGCGCCGCTGACATGCGTGTTCGTGTTCGACACGGCCGTGCCGTCGCCATGGCCCTTGGCCAGGCCGGCCGAGGCGTCGATCGTGAAGCCCTCCTGCGAGCCGCCGAAGGCAAAGCCCACGCCCAGGCTCTCGCTGCTCGAGCTGTTGGTGGTGTGCTGCGTGACGACGCTCTGCGACGCCTGCAAGGTGACGGCGCCGTCGGCCTTCAAGGACGTCTTGCCGACGGCCGTCAGCTCGCTGCCGGTCGCCGTAAGCGAGCTGTCCTGCCCGGCGCCCGTGACGGCGATCGCCAGGTTGCCGCCGGCCTTGAGCTGGCTGCCGACCGCCGTGCTGCTGGCCTGCGTGCTGGCACTGCTGCTCTGGTCGTGGCCCAGGCTGACGCTGACCTTGATGCCGCCCATGGCACCGCTCATGGCAGTCTGCGCCGCCGCCCCCGCGAGCTGCGCGGCGGCGCCCAGCGCGGCGAGCGCCTGCAGGCGCGAGTCGCCGACCTTGGTCTCCCCCGCCCTGAACGCTGGCCAGCGCCCGAGGAACGCCGGCTTGCCGAGCAAGTTCTTCCCGAAGGGCGGCTCCAGTCGCCGACTTGACAGCCCCGCCGGCGGCCAACGGGATGCCGCCGACCACCCGGCTAGCCGCGCCTGTGACACTCTGCGAGGCAAAAAATCCCTGGCCGAGGCGTTCGGAGTTTCTCGCAGGCTTCGAGCGTTGGGACGAAAGACTTGCAACGCCCGGTCCGGCAGACGCTTAGTCCCCAACGAGTCGAAGTTGGGTCAATGCCGTCTTCAGGGCCGGCGACAAGGAGGCGCTCCTCGCCTCCCAAGTTGCAAGTCCGAGGTCACGCATCATGGTCACCAACTTCTCTGTCCCAGAAAAATGGATAACGTCCCAGACAAGCTCAGCGTCGAGGCCATTTGACAAATCGCCCAGTCGCAACATGTCGCAGATATGCTGAGGAGTTTTGCTCGCATAGCCATCCCCGCTGGTAAGTGGTGCGATGAGTCCGGCTGCAAGTGAGTCACCAAGGAACTCGATGACGGCATCCCGCCAAATCGTCGGAGTGTCGCCGTACTGCCCGCCATGCAAACTCGGCAGGCAGTCGTTTGCGGAGAAATCATCTAGAACCGCAGAGATAAGCTGCTGCTGCAACGCAATATCAAACTTGAGCATGTCTACCTTACGGATGTCCAGGAAACTTGAATTTCGCCACTTGGCCATTGTTCATGGCCTTGACGGCTTGACTGTTAACCTCGACGGTTGCCGTGGTCGCATCAGTGGCGGCGGACGCATCCCCTGCAACCCGGAACGTCACGACACTTCCGTCAGGCAACTTCGCGACCCAGGAGTTTCCGCCCATGATGGGCACGAGCTTATCCGGAGTTTGTCCGTTAAACGCCGCACGAGCGAACGCTTCTGCTGTCGCAGTGGGATTCGATGACGGTGGCATCGGAATCGGCGTGCCAGGCCCTCCGATGCCGGCAGGCAGACTCCCTCGCCCATCAAGAATTGAAGGTGGCACTCCGGGGGGTGTCCTGCCTGCGCCAGCCGCTGTCGCTTGCGCATTGCTAAGCGTCGTAACGGAGTTCGCGGACTGCGTACCCTCTGCCGCCGCAGCAACGTCGGCCGCTCCAGCCGAACCGGTGCTTACGGCGGCAGTAGCGCCAGCGGCCAGGTCGGTCACGGTTTGCACCGCTCTTATGCCAGCCCCAGCTATGCCGAGCACCGACGTGGCGACGTTTAGGTCCTTCTCTCCCTTCCGATTGAGCGCAGCCAAATATGCCTGTGTTGGCGCATCGCCGATGCCAGCAGCGATGGGATCCGCGGTCTGGCAAGACGCTGCCGGGCACTGTGCGTAGGCCGGATAGTAGGCAACGCCATCGACGTATTGCACAGAACGCGTGGTGCCCGCCGGCGCGGGAGGAATCTGGGGCGTCGATGAGGTCGCCGTCGGCGCGCGCAAGACGGTGTCATCCCACGCATAGGGCGAGTTTGCGCCGCCTGTCTGCGAAAGGATGTATCGCGCCAAGCCGGGGTCGACGTTGTCGAGTTTCTGGTTCAGGTAGGTGCCCGTGGAATCGCGGTTGGCGATCCATTGCGCCCCGCCATCCTTGACTTCGGTGGTGACGATCCCGCCCATGTTGGGCGCCGCCTTCAAGAGCGCAGGATCATCCAACGGGACGATCGAATTGGCAGTGGGCTGTTCGGTGCCTTTACCGTCGCTGTACGAGGCCGCGCGCAGCGCGGCGTCGATCTGAGCCGCCGTGTACTTGCCTCCGCTCTTGGCAGCCAGCGAGTCCGCCAACGTCAAGTCGGCCTTGTGCAATTGCCGGTTGTTGGCATCCTCGTTGAGGGCGGCCACGGCGGCCGCGCCCCCGCCTGCGGCTGCGCCGACCGCGGCCACCACG
>JBJMWF010000326.1:0-3724 GCA_045810265.1 Vitreoscilla sp.
CAAGGCCAAGGCGATGGCCGTGCTGCTCGCGCGCCTGCGCGACCGCGAGCGCGCGGAACGCGAGGCGCGCGATGCCGCGGAACGCAAGAGCCTGATCGGCTCGGGCGACCGCTCCGACCGCATCCGCACCTACAACTTCCCGCAGGGGCGTCTGACCGACCACCGCATCAACCTGACGCTCTACAAGCTGGGTGCGGTGATGGAAGGCGATCTGGGCGACGTCGTCGGGGCGCTGCGCGCCGCGCGGGCGCAGGAGCAGTTGGCGGCGCTGGAGTCGGGCGCTTGAACGCCGCAGCCACCGTCGACGCCGCGTTGCGCCAGGCGCGAGGGCGCGGCGTCGAGCGGCTGGACGCGCACCTGCTGCTGGCCCACGTGCTCGGGCAGTCGCGCGCGTGGCTGCTGGCGCACGGCGACGACCGGCTGTCCGAGGGCCAGGCCGCGGCGTACGAGGCCCTCGTCGAGCGTCGGGCGGACGGCGAGCCGTTCGCCTACCTGGTGGGCGAGCGGGAGTTCCATGGTTTGAGCCTGGCGGTCACCGACGCGGTGCTGGTACCCCGGCCGGACACCGAAACGCTGGTCGAGTGGGCGCTCGAACTCCTGGACGGGCCGTTGGGCGAGGCCGGACATCCGGCGGTGCTGGATCTGGGCACGGGCAGCGGCGCGATCGCGCTGGCCATCAAGCACGCCTGCGCACGTGCGCAGGTGTGGGCGGGCGAGCGCAGCGCGGACGCGCTGGCCATCGCGCGCGCGAACGCGCAGCGACTGGCCCTGGATGTGCGCTTCGCGCAGGGCGACTGGTGGGACGCACTGGCCGGCGCCACGGGCGTCCCGTCGTTCGACCTGGTCGTCAGCAACCCGCCCTACATCGCCGCGGACGACCCGCACCTGGCGGCGCTGATGCACGAGCCGCTGTCCGCGCTGGTGGCAGCCGACGACGGCCTGGCCGACATCCGCCGCATCGCCGAAGGCGCCGCCGGCCGGCTGCGCACGGGTGGCTGGCTGCTGTTCGAGCACGGCTGGGAGCAGGCGCCGGCCGTCCAGGCCATCCTGCAACGAACGGGCTTTGGCGAGGTATCCACCCGGGTGGACCTGGAAGGCCGGGCGCGCTGCACCGGCGGCCGAATCCTCTCTTTGTAAGACCTTGCGGGCTCGCACGCAAGCGTGAAATCGACGCTATCGTGACGACGTCTCTGCAAAGTCACAGGAGGTAATGAGACAGGCAAAAGCTCACCGTTTGCCGATAACACCTGCACGGCAATAGGCGTAGCATCGATTTTCTGGAGTCTGGTTTTTTGCCCGCAAGGCATTTCTGGAGCCGACCATGGGACATGCAACTTCGACAGGGCGCCCCGCGCGCGCCAGCCACCGGGTCGCCGCAATGGCGGCCCTCGCGGTGTTGACGATGGGTGCCCACGCGCAGGGTTCAGCCCTGCGCGCACAGGAAGGCGGGTACCCGCAGCACACTGCTGCCGAGTACGCACTCACAAACAATCGCTCGACCAACGGCAGCCTGCGCGTGTTCAGCGACTACTACTTCTTCGACGCCGCCCAGGTCAACCTGGGGCCGACCCTGGGCAGCCTGGTCGGGGGCCTGCGCGCGAGCACCGGCGTCGTCGGCCCGTCCCAGCCGCTGTCGCTGTACGACGCGCGGCCCGACCCGCTGCAGAACCTGCCCTACATCGGGCTGGGCTACAGCCACCTCTGGTTCAACAGCCAGCTGAGCCTGAACGCCGACTTCGGCCTGGCCTCGCAGACGCATGGCCACGGCCTGTTCAACAGCCCGAGCGGCCTGGACGACGTCAACAACCAGCTGCACTGGGCGCCGGTGATGGCGGTCAACGTCCGCTACTCGTTCTGACGCACTTCCCGAAGCGTCCGGGAAGCCTTTTGCCTGCGCAGACCGGCTGTTTGGCTTATAAACGCCCCATCCGCGCCCGCGTGCGCCCTTTGCCGAATTGCACTGCCATGTCCGACGTCCAGCAACGCATCGATGATCTCGTGAAGAACAACCACGTCGTGTTGTTCATGAAGGGCACCGCCCAGTTTCCGCAATGCGGTTTCTCGGGCCGCGCCATCCAGATCCTGAAGGCCTGCGGCGTGACCGACCTGAAGACGGTCAACGTGCTCGAGGACGGCGAAGTGCGCCAGGGCATCAAGGAATACGCCAACTGGCCGACGATCCCGCAGTTGTACGTCAACGGCGAGTTCATCGGCGGCTCCGACATCCTGATGGAGATGTACGAAGCCGGCGAACTGCAGCCGCTGCTGGCCGCTTGAGCGCTGCCGCGGCGCAGCCGGGGGCCCCGGCGATCATCGTGGGCATCACCGGCGCCTCCGGCGCCGCCTACGGCGTACGCCTGCTGGAGCGCCTGGCCGAGCTGGGCGCCACGACCCATCTGGTCGTCACCTCGTCGGGCGTGATCAACGTCCACCACGAGCTGGGGCTGTCGCGCGACGAGCTCGCCGCCAAGGCCACGCATTCCTGGCCGGTCGGCGACATCGGCGCCTGCATCGCCAGCGGCAGCTTCGGCGCGCAGGCGATGGTGGTCGCGCCCTGCACCATGAAATCGCTCGCGGCGATTGCGCACGGCTTCGGCGACAACCTGCTCACCCGCGCCGCCGATGTGATGCTCAAGGAACGTCGCCGCCTCGTGCTGATGGTGCGCGAGACGCCGTTCAACCTCGCCCACCTGCGCAACATGAGCGCAGTCACCGAGATGGGCGGCGTCGTGTTCCCGCCGCTGCCGGCGTTCTACAACAAGCCGCAGTCGATCGCCGAGATGGTGGACGACACGGTGGAGCGGGTCATCGAGATGCTGGGCGTGACCGGCGCGACGCCGCGGCGCTGGAACGGGCTTTAGCCTTCCCGCAGCAACTCACGAGGGCCCGTCATCCTGCGCGAAGTCGCAGGATCCACACAGACACACGCTTTCTCCAGCGTGGATTCTGCGACTCCGCTTCGCTGCGCGCAGAATGACAGGCCTATTTGGCCACGGCCGAGGCTCCCGGCGCCGCCCGCGAATCGGTCCATTCCCAGCGCTTGCGCGCGCCCAGCACCATGTTCGGATAGGCTGCCTGTCCCCGGCTGCCGTTGTAGCGGCCCAGCGCCATGAACAGGTCGCCCTTCTCGACGTCGAGGTAGTGGCGCAGGATCACGCAGCCGAAGCGCAGGTTGACCTGCATCACGAACAGCCGGGCGGCGTCGCCGTCGCCGATCTGGCGCGCCCAGAACGGCATCACCTGCGTGTAGCCGCGCGCGCCGGCAACGCTGATCGCGTACTTGCGAAACCCGCTCTCCACCTGGACCAGGCCGAGCACCAGTGCCGGCTCCAGCCCCGCGCGCCGGCTCTCGTACCAGACGGTCTGCAGGAACTCGATGCGCTCGTGGCCTTCGCTCTTGCTCTTCTTGAGCCGCTCGCTCATCGCCCCGAGCCAGCGCAGGTAGGCCAGGCGCTGGTCGATGTTGTCGAACCTGAGCTCCGGCGGCGGCGCACTGCCGGCGATGGCGGCGGTCAGCGCCGTCCGCACGGCGTCGGCCAGCGGCTCCTGGATCTGCGCGCCGGCCCGGGCCGCACCCGACCATGTCAACGCCAGCGCGCCGGCGATGAGCGCGCGCCGGCCCCAGGCGGACAGCGTCATGCCGCCAGGCGGGCTCGCAGGTCGGCCACGATGTCCGGCAGCGCCACGATGCTGGCCTTGTCCTCGCGACGGCCCTGCACCTCCA
>JBJMWF010000327.1:0-8621 GCA_045810265.1 Vitreoscilla sp.
CCACAGCCGTGCAGGAACGGCAAGGTCAAAGCCACCGCCAGGGAAGCGGCCCAGGTCTTCAAGCGCATCGTCTACTCCGTGAATCTCGTTGTGCGACCGGCGGTGTCGCGGCGCTGCAGTCTGCGTGCGCCGCCATGCGGATTTGTTGCTCGAACGTGGCGGTGCGGACAGGCAACGGGCGCGTCACGCCGGTGGATGCCGCAGTGTAGTGCTGCGAGGGGCGAACGTCCGCGGGGTGCTCGACAACGCCGCTCAGGCCCGGCTTCCCGTGCTTCGTCGCATCGGTGCGGCGCCTTGCCTCGGCCGTGGGCGACGATGCGCACTTCACGAGGAGGCCCTGATGAAGTCCGCACATCGACTCGTCGCCTGCGCGCTGTTCGCGTGGGCTGTCGCCGCAGCCGCCGAGCCGGCGCCGGCACCCGCGATCTTCGCGCCCGGCGTCGTCTCCGGGCCGTCGAACGACGCCGACGCCGCGTTCACGCCGGACGGCGCGACGCTGGTCTTCGCGCGCGACGGCGCCATCATGTTGTCCGGCCGTGCGCCCGCCGGCTGGGCGACGCCGCGCATCGCGCCGTTCTCCGGCCGCTGGATGGATGCGCAGCCCACGCTGGCGCCGGACGGCTCGGCGCTGGTCTTCGTCTCCAACCGGCCGCTGGCCGAGGGCGGTGCGAAGCATCCAGGCGGCAACCTGTGGCGCGTCGAGCGCCGTGGCGACGCCTGGGGCGAACCCGTGCACCTGCCCGCCGCCGTCAATCGCAGTGCCAGCATCTGGGGGCCCAGCGTCGCGGCCGATGGCAGCCTGTACTTCATGGATCGCGTGGACGGCAAAGGGCCGTTCAAGCTGTGGCGGGCGCAGTTTCGCGACGGCGGCTGGCAGCCGGCTGTGCTGCAGGCGCTGGGCGACCCGGCCATGCAGCAGGTCGACCCCGCGGTCGCCCCGGACGAATCCTTCATCGTGTTCAGCGCCAAGCATCCCGACAGCGACGAACACGAGCGTCTGTACATCGCCTGGCGCGCGGGCGCCGGCTGGGGCCCCGCGATCGACCTCGGCGCGCCCGTCAACCTGCAGGGCAGCGACAGCAACGAGCCGCGCCTGGCCCCCGATGGCCGCACGCTCTACTTCACGAGCGACCGCCAGGGCGCCATCCGCTACCCGCGAACGACCGCCCAGGCCGAGGCCGACCTGGCACGCATCGCGGCGTGGGACAACGGCAACCAGAACATCTGGCGCGTGTCGCTCGCGCCCTGGCTGGACGCGGCGCCAACGCCGGGCTGACTCAGACGTCGGCGAAGTTGACCGGCAGCCCGGGCACGTCGACGCGGCATTGCAGCACCTGGCCGGCCCAGGGCTGCGCGGCGAGCTCGGCCTCGGGCCGCTTCTCGCGCGAGGTGGTCACGTAGAGCGTGCGCAGGTCGTCGCCGCCGAAGCACGGCATCGTCGGGCAGCGGACCGGCAGCGGCACCGACTGCAGCAGGCGGCCGTCGGGCGCGAAGCGCGCCAGGCGCTGGCCCTCGAAGCAGGCCGCCCAATAGCAGCCTTCGATGTCGACAGCGCCGCCGTCGGGCCGGCCGCCGTAGGTCTCCAGCGGCTGGCCCTCCTGCTTGGGTGGAAAGCTGGCGAACACGCGGCGGCGCGACAGGTTGCCGCCTTGCGGGTCGAAGTCGAACGCGAAGATCGTGCTGAGCTTGGTGTCGGTCCAGTACATCGTGCGGCCGTCCGGGCTCCAGGCCAGGCCGTTGCTGTTGGCCACCTCGTCGACGAGGCGGTCGAGGCTGTGCGGCGTCAGGCAGTACAGCGAGCCCTTGGGCAGGCGCTCGTCATGGATGGTGCCGACCCAGAAGCGCCCCTGCGGGTCGGCCTTGCCGTCGTTGAAGCGCAGCCTGCGCGGGTCGTAGGGTGCGGCCAGGATGCGCTGGCTGTCGCCGCTGGCGGTGTCGAAGTGGAACAGGCCGTCGCGGCGCGCCATCAGCACGCCGCCGTCTGGGCGGGGCGCGATGCTGCAGACCTCGGTCGGGAACGACCACTGCTCGTGCCTTTGCGTGGCCATGGCGAAACGATTGAGCTTGTGCCCGGGGATGTCGACCCAGTACAGCGCCTGCTCGCGCGGGTGCCAGAACGGCGATTCGCCGCCGACGGAGGCGGGCACGGGCAGCGGGGAGAACTCGAACGTGGACATGGCGGCACCTGACAGGGGGAGGGCGGCGATCATCCTAACGGCGTACCTGGATGAAACCGCGGCCGACTGCGTTATCGTCGCGGCCATGGCCGCATCGGCCGATTCTGGGGAGCAAGCGATGATCCCGAATTCGAATGCCGCACCGGGGATGGAAGGCGCCGACGCCGGCTCGGCAGAGCGCCGCCAGGCGCACGCCGATGACCGGGCGGTGCGCGAGGTGCACGCCCGCTGGATCGATGCCGTCAATGGCGGCGACCTGGCCGGCCTGCTCGGCCTGATGACCCAGGATGCCGTGTTCCTGAATCCGGGCCGCGAGCCCGTCGGTCGGGATGCGTTTCCCGAAGGCTTCTCCGGCGCCCATGAGCGAGCCGGCATCCACTGTGTCAGCGAACTGCAGGACGTCGTGGTCGCCGCCGACGTGGCCTACACGCTGTCGCGGGACTCGCTGCGCATGGCGCCGCACGCGGGCGGGTCGGCGCTGGAGCTGGCCGGTGACCGCTTGACGGTCTATCGGCGCCAGCCGGACGGCCGCTGGCTGCTGGCCCGCGACGCCCACACCTTGACGCCGGTGGCGAGCTGAGGTCGGGCTGCAGAGCAAGGTGCCTGGCATGTTCTGGTTCGCCCTGCGGTGCCGGCGACCGAGACACGTTCCTCGCGGACGAGAGCGTGCCTGGCGCCGATCGCCACGGGGCCGGCGTCAGGCATCGCACCGAGTCGCCGGCCGATTTTGGCGCGATGGTGGCCGCGGTTGCGGCGACCCGGCGCGATGCGAGACACCTCCAGCACCGACCTGGCATGTCAACGACCTTCGACAAGCGGCTCCCCGTTGATGGGCAATGAACCAGGAAAAGGCCGGGCGCCATGTCGATCCGCGGCACCTCCGATCGTCGTTCTGCGGACTGGCACCTTCGCCCGCTCCGGAAAGGCATCATGAAACTGCTCCTCACCTCCGCCGGCGTCAAGAACCCGAGCATCCATGCGGCGCTGCTCGAGCTGCTTGGCAAGCCCGTTGCAGACTGCGTGGCCCTGTGCATCCCGACCGCGTTGTACGGGCATCCCCATGGCACGCCGGCCGGCGCCTGGCGTTTCATCAGCGGCATTGGCGGGCTGCCGATGTGCGGACTCGGATGGAAGTCCGTCGGCGTGCTCGAACTCACCGCGCTGCCCACCATCGCCAAGGAGCGCTGGACGCGCTGGGTGCGCGAGGCGGACGTCCTGCTGGTCGAGGGCGGGGACGCCCTGTATCTGTGTCACTGGATGCGCCAGTCCGGCCTGGTGGACCTGCTGGAAACAATGCCCCATCTCGTCTGGGTGGGCCTCAGCGCCGGCAGCATGGCCATGACGCCGCGGGTCGGCGAGGCCTTCGTCGAGACCAGGCCGCCCATCACCGGCGAGGACGTCGCGCTCGGACTCGTCGATTTCTCGATCTTTCCGCACCTGGACTACCCGGGCTTTGCGGACAACACGATGGCCTGTGCGCAAAGATGGGCCGCCGGCCTGGGCGGCCCCGCCTACGCGATCGACGACGAGACGGCCATCAAGGTGGTCGATGGCGAGGTCGAAGTCGTCTCGGAAGGGCATTGGAGGTTCTTCCCGCGTGGGCAGGCCTCCGGCCTCAGCGAGCAGCCCGCCCGAACGCCTTCCAAGTGAACGGCATCGCCAGCAGCGCGCACGCACCCAGCGCCAGGCCGCAGCCGAGCCCGCCCAGTTGCGTCAGCATCGTGCCGGCCAGCGCCGTGCCGATGAACGCCGCCACGAACGTGATGACGATGCTGCGCGAAAGCAGCGAGCCGTCGGCATCCAGGCTCGAAATGCGTGAGGTCAGGAAGGGCGTGACCGCGTAGTAGGCGAACGAGACGAACAGCTGCGCGGCGAAGAAGTCGGCCCAGCCGCGGACGACGAAGAACCACAGCGCGGCGCCGGCCATCAGCAGCTGCGCGGCCCACAGGATGGGCAGACGCAGCTGGTGGCTGCGCCCGTGCGAGGCCGCGAGCGCGCCGACGGTGCCCAGCAGCGAGACCAGCGCCAGCAGCGGCCCGATGCGTTCGGGCGGCAGGCCGATCTGGTGGCCGACGACATCGGCCAGCGCCCATTGCGCCGACAGCACGCTGTAGACCAGGATCATCACCGCCCAGATCGGGATCAGCACGCGCCAGCGGAGGGCGCTTCGCGGCGACCCGATCGCTGCCCCGGCTTGCGCGGCGTCGGCGCCGGCGGCCGCGCAGGGCCACGCGATCGCCGCGAACGCCGCGGCGAGCACGACGAACAGCCAGCGTCCGATGAAGTCCGGCGGCATCGCATAGGCCGCGACCAGCAGCGCGCAGTCGATGACGCCCGACACCAGGATGATCACGCCCCAGGCCCGCTCCGCCGCCGCGCGGTTGGACAGGCTGGCGGCGACCACGACGAACAGCACGCCTTCGAAAAGGCCGGTGACCAGCCGCGCACCACCCACCGCAGCGAGCGTCGGCATCCAGGCGCCCGCGGCCTGCGCGAGCAGCGTGCCCAGCGTCGCCATCCACGCCAGCCGCCGCGGCACGCGCGCGATCCAGCGCGGAAAGACGGCGCAGCTGATGGCGATGCCGGCGATCTCCAGCGCGGCGAAGCCGGTGGCTGCGTCCTCGCCGGCGTCGAAACGGCGCATCAGCGCGCCCACGATCAGCGGCATCAGGATGGTGCCGTTCGTGGCCACCGCGTAGGCGCACGCCAGGCGCAACAGCGCGGCCACGGGCAGGTCGGGACGGACAGCGGCGGTAGCGGGGAAGTCCGTCATGGCGGGGCTTGAACGTGATCGTTGATCACAATATAATGTGAGCATTGATCATGTGTCAATGATGACCAACCCTCCCGAATTCCTGTCCACGTCGGCGCGAACCAGCGCCGGAGAAAGCGGCCGCCGGCCGCGCCAGGAGCGCAGCCGGCACCGCGTCGAAGCCATCCTGGAAGTGGCGCTCGCGCTCATCGTCGAGCAGGGTGCCGAGGCGCTGGCGATGCGCGAGGTCGCGCGCCGCGCCGGCGTGCAGATCAGCTCGATCTACCAGTACTTTCCGTCCAAGGCGCACATCATCCGCGAGCTGGCCAAGCGAAACCTGGCCCGGGTTCGCTTGCTGCTGCAGGACGAGGTGCAGCGCCTGCTGTCCGACTTCGACGGCGCGCCGCCGGTGGCCGAGGCCGTCGATCGCCTGGTCGATGCCTACTTCGCGCACTACCGCGACCAGCCCGATGCGCTGGCCGTCTGGGCCGGCGCGCAGAGCGACCACGGGCTGCGCGAGCTCGATCTGGAGGACACGCGCAGCACCGCCGAGTTCCTGGTGGCGCCGCTGCAGCGCATCCTGGGGCGCGACGATCGCCAGATCGTCTACCCGCTGGCGCTGCTGGTCTCCGAGGTCACCGCCGCCGCGGCACGGCTCGCGCTCGCGCTCGAATCGCCCTTGCGCGAACAGCTGATCGCCCGTCACAAGGCCATGCTCGTGGCCACGCTGGAAGCCCACAAGACATGACCGCCTCCGGCTACGATTTCTACAGGAACGCGCTGGCCGGACACCGCCTGCCGGCGGCCTTCATCGACCTGGACGCGTTCTCGGCCAACCTGGCCGATCTGCGCGTGCGCGCCGGCGGCCTGCCGATCCGGCTGGTGACCAAGTCGATCCGCAGCGTGGCCATCCTGCGTCGCGTGCTGGCGAGCGGCGCGCCGTTCCGCGGCCTGATGTGCTATTCGCCGGCCGAGGCCGCGTGGCTCGCCTCGCTGGGCTTGGACGACCTGCTGGTGGCCTATCCGTCAGTCGAGCCCGAAGATTTGCGAGCCGTTGCCGCGCAGCTGCGCGCAGGCCGCACGATCGCCCTGATGGCCGACAGCATCGCGCAGGTGCAGCGCATCGCGGCCATCGCGCACGCCGAGGGCGTCGTGCAGCCGCTGGCGATCGACCTGGACATGTCGTCCGACTTCCCCGGCCTGCACTTCGGCGTGCTGCGTTCGCCGATCGATGGGCCGCAGGCCGCGCTGGCGCTGGCCGCCGAGATCGCGCGCCATCCGTCGCTGCGCCTGGACGGCCTGATGGGCTACGAAAGCCAGATCGCCGGCCTGATGGACGAGGTGCCGGGCCAGGCCCTCAAGAACGCGGTGATCCGCCTGCTCAAGCGCCGTTCGATTCCCGAGGTCAACGAACGCCGGCGCGCGACGGTCGAGGCCCTGGCGGCGGCCGGTCATCGGCTGCGCTTCGTCAACGGTGGCGGCACCGGCAGTTTCGAAAGCACGCGCGCCGACCCCAGCGTCACCGAGCTGGCGGCCGGCTCGGGTCTCTACGTGCCGACCCTGTTCGACCACTACCGCGCCTTCCGGGGCCAGCCAGCCGCCGGCTTCGCGCTGGCCGTCACGCGGGCGCCCGCGACGGGCGTCGTCACTTGCGCCGGCGGCGGCTATCCGGCCTCGGGCCCGGGCGGCACCGACCGCATGCCGCGGCCGTGGCTGCCCGCGGGCTGCACGCTGGTCGCCACTGAAGGCGCCGGCGAGGTGCAGACACCGGTGCGCCTGCCCACGGGCGTCGCGCTGGCGCCCGGCGACCCGCTGCTGTTCCGCCACGCGAAGGCGGGCGAGCTGTGCGAGCGCTTCAACGAGTTGCTGCTGATCGAAGGCGGGGGGGTGGTCGACAAGGTCTCCACCTATCGCGGCGACGGCAGGTGTTTCTTCTGAAACGGGGGCGCACGGGATGTGGAAGAACTGGTCGGGGTATGTCGAATGTCCGCGCACGCCGGTGGCGACGCCGGACAGCGGCGCGCAGCTCGCGCAGGTGCTGGCCGACGCGACGCGTGACGGCAAGCCCGTGCGCATGGTCGGCGGCGGCCATTCGTTCAGCCCGCTGGTGGCCAGCGATGGCGTGATCGTCTCGCTGGACAAGCTTCAAGGCCTCGTCGACGTCGATGCACAGACGCGGGTCGCGCGCGTGCACGCAGGCACGCGCCTGTACGCGCTCGGGGCCGCGCTCGCGCAGCGCGGGCTCGCGATGGAAAACCTGGGCGACATCAACGTGCAGTCCATCGCCGGCGCCACCAGCACCGGCACGCACGGCACCGGCCTGTCGTTCGGCAACCTCGCCACGCAGATCGCGGCGCTGAAGTTCGTCACCGCCGATGGCCGCGAGGTGGTCGCATCGCCCACCGAGAACCCGCAGCTGTTCGAGGGTGGCCGCATCGGGCTGGGCAGCCTGGGCATGCTCACCGAGGTCAGCCTGCGCCTGGTGCCGGCATTCCGGCTGCGGCTGGAGCGCGGCAAGATGGATCTGGAGGACTGCCTGGCGCAGGCCGACGCGCTGGTCGCCGCCAACCGCTCGTTCGAGTTCTACTGGTTGCCGCACACCGAGTCGGTGCTGACCAAGAAGTGGAACATCACCGACGCGCCGGTCGACCAGGTCGGCTTCGGGCGTTGGGTCAGCGACGTGCTGCTCGAAAACACCGCGTTCGGGCTGCTGTGCGATGTCGGCAAGGCGGTGCCGTCGTGGTGCCCGTCGCTCAGCCGCTTCTGTGCTTCCATGCTGTCGCACAGCGAGCAGGTGGATGCGAGCTGGTCGATGCTGTCGACGGTGCGCTCGGTGCGCTTCAACGAGATGGAGTGGGCGCTGCCGGCGGCCCGCGGCGCCGATGCCTTGCGCGAGATCAAGGCCTTGATCGCCCGGCGCGATTTCCCGCTGATGTTCCCGCTCGAATACCGCTGGGTCAAGGGCGACGACATCTGGCTCAGCCCGAACCATGGACGCGACAGCGTGCACATCTCCGTCCACCAGTACCGCGGCATGCCGTTCGAGGGCTACTTCGAGGCGGTGCAGGCGATCTGCCTGAACCATGGCGGCCGGCCGCACTGGGGCAAGGTGCATTCGCTGCGCGCGCCGCAGTTGTCCAGGCTGTATCCGCAGTGGGATGATTTTCTCGCCCTGCGCGAGAAGATGGACCCGTCCGGGCGATTCCTGACGCCCTATCTGCGCGGACTCTTTGGCGTGTGAGCTTGGCCTGCGGCGCTTTTTGGTCTCGTCGCCGATCTGCGGGGAGCGACTTGTTCGAGGTCGTCGGCAGGCCGGGTCGGTGCAGGAGGTGTCTGGCATCGCAACGAGTCGCCGCCGCTGATGCCGCCATCGGATCGACGGTGGCCGGCGACTCGGTGCGGTGCCTGACGCCGGCCTCGACGGGATCGGCGCCAGGCACGCTCGCGTCCGCGAAGAAGGTATCTCGCTGGCTGGCATTGCAGCGCGAACGAGAGCATGCCAAGCCCCTCGCTCTGCGAGGTGTCTGGCATCGCAGCGAGTCGCCGCTGCTGGTGCCGCCATCGGATCGACGTTGGCCGGCGACTCGGTGCGGTGCCTGACGCCGGCCTCGACGGGATCGGCGCCAGGCACGCTCGCGTCCGCGAAGAAGGTATCTCGCTGGCTGGCATTGCAGCGCGAACGAGAGCATGCC
>JBJMWF010000328.1:0-18773 GCA_045810265.1 Vitreoscilla sp.
AGGGCCTGCCTGCATTCTTCATCCTTCGAAGGTCGTCTCGCGATACGACCGCACCGCGTTCTGAACCGCTCGATCGAATCAAGGGATTCCAGATGAAATCAAAGCTTTTGGCCATCCTAATCGTGGCCACTGCGGCGACCACTGGTGCCATGGCGGCCGACGGTCGGGCCATCGCCACCGAGAACGGCTGCATGGCTTGCCATGCACCAGGAAGACCGATGATCGGGCCGTCCTTCGAGCGGATCTCTGCGCGCTACAAGGGCAGGACCGACGCCCCGACCCTGCTATTCCAGAGCATCAAGGGCGGAAGCCGGGGCAAGTGGTGCGTCATGACGATGAAGCCCGATACGAAGCTGTCCGACGATGACGCCCGCGTCGTCGTCGACTGGCTCCTGGCCAACTGACCCTGCAGGCGAACGGCCGCCTTCGAAAGCCCTGGATCAGCGAAACGAGATGGTGTGCCCGCCGTCGACGGCCAGTGTCTGGCCGTTGATGTAGCCACCGGCTTTCGATGCCAGCATCACGGCCACGCCGGCGATCTCGTCGACTTCGCCGAAGCGCCGCGACGGATTGCGCTGCTGGTACCAGGACACCAGCTCGGCGTCTTCCCACTGCGAGCGCGCCATCTCGGTCTTGAACGTGCCCGGTGCGATGCAGTTGGCGCACACGCCCTGGCTGGCGAACTCCATGGCCATGTTGCGCACGAACTGCATGTCGGCCGCCTTGGTCAGGCCATAGGTGCCCGTCTGCGCGTCGCCTAGCAGGCCGACGATGGAGGCGACCATGATGAAGCGGCCATAGCCGCGTTCGACCATCCCCGGCACGGTCATCTGCGCCAGCCAGACGCTGCTTTGCACGTTGACCTGCATGAACTTGGCGAAGGTCGCATCGGGCAGGTCGAGCACGCTGCCGGTCCAGGGGTGGATGGCGGCGTTGGCCATGACGATGTCGATGCGGTGCCAACGTTCGTTGGCGGTGGCGACCACGCGCTCCAGTTCTTCCTTGCGGCCGATGTTGCAGGGCACGGCGATGGCCTCGCCGGAATCCGAACCGGGGCTGGCATTGATGGTGGCAGCGGCGGCTTCGCAGGCTTGGGCGTTGCGGCCGCAGATCACCACTTTCGCACCGTGCTGCGCCATCCGGCGAGCACTCGCCAAGCCGATGCCACGGCTCGATCCGGTGATGATGGCCACCTTCCCGGTCAGGTCGAACAGGGACGTCGTCATGGAGGCTCCGCGGATGACAGGCCCACGACGCGTCATCGACAGTCGCGTGGCGGAAGAAACGGCTAATTCATATAATAGAACAACGTACTATAATGAGAATCACTTTCCCTGTCACCGGCGCTCGATCTACAGGGAATTGAGGAAGGCCAGCAAGGCCTGGCGATCCGCGGCGGACAGCGCCTCGAAGCGCTTGCGCGACTTGTCGGCTTCGCCGGCATGCCACATCACCGCCTCGGTCAGCGTGCGCGCGCGACCGTCATGCAGGTAGCCGACCGCGCCTTCGGTCGACATCACGCGCGTCGTGTAGCCGATGCCCCAGAGCGGGGAAGTGCGCCACTGGCTGCCGGAGGCCATGCCTTCGGTGAAGCTGTCGGCCAGGCCCGGGCCCATGTCGTGCAGCAGCAGGTCGGTATACGGCTTGATGGACTGGTTGCGCACCTCGTCCATTTCGTGGCTGCCGCCGGTCTTCATGTCGGTGACGTGGCAGCCCTGGCAGTTCAGCGACGTGAACACCTTGGCACCCGCGGCCACCTTGACCGGATCGACGTCGAGGTCGGGCAGCGGCGACACGCCCTTGGGAAAGCCGCTGACCAGGCTGCGTTGGGCCGGTACGGCCACCAGCGCGAGGTAGCGCGCGATGGCCGTCAGGTCCGCCTCGGCCAGACCCTTGTCCGCCTTGGCGGTCTTGCAGGTGGCCGGGCCGGCCAGGCACTCGCGGCTCGGATAGACCGTCGACGTGACGGACATGTCCTCCAGCAGCGCCGAGGCTGCCTGGTGGCGCAGGCTGTACTTGCCCGCCTTCCAGCCGAAGCGCCCCAGGCGCACGGCGCCGGTCTCGGCGTCGAACACGAAGTTGGCCTGGCCCTTGATGCCATCGGCGTCGGCCGTGGCCTTCACGCGCGAGAGGATGTCGGACTCGGGGATGGCCTCCAGCAGACCCATGCCAATGAGAGGTTGTGCGGCGCGCACGGAGGTGATCGTGGGCACCGGACCGTCGAAGCCCAGCGTGGGCTTGCGCAGTTCCACCACCGTGCCGTCGGCCAGGCTCGCGGTGTGGGTGTCGAAGCCGGCCACATGCACGCTGTGGCCCAGGTCCACCAGGCCGCCGCCGGGCGCGATGCCGTTCATCTGCACGTCCACGCCGTAGCGCGTGTCGGGCACCTGCCGGCCCTTGGAGTCGATCATTGCCGTGTGGATGGCCATGCGATCCAGGTGCTGGTTCAACGCCGCCGGCGCCGGGCTGCGGCCGTTGTTGACATGGCAGCTGAAGCACGAGGACTGGTTGAACATCGGGCCCTGCAGGCCGACCACCGCGGTATTGCGGTCGTTGCCCGGCTCGTTGTGGTCGCCGGTCGTCATGTTGCTGTGAAGCAGGCGGCGTCCTTCGACGAAACGCTGCATGTCCTGCATGCCGACGTTGTTCTGCTGCTGCTGGAAGATGAACTTGCCGTTGTCGGCGTAGTCATACGAGACCGACCCGGTACCGCCTTGCTGCGTCTCGGGCGGCAGCGGCGCGTTGTTCAGGCGCGGCTGCACGCCGTACCACGGACGCACGCCCACGCCCACCACGTAGGTGTTCTCGGTGGTGTAGTAGCGCAGGCCGCCGGTGTCGTTGACCACCGCCATCGCGTCCGGCGTGGAGAAGAAGGACGGCGAGAACTCGATGGCGTCGCCGATCCGCAGCGGGCTTGCCGGCAGATCCTTCGTCGCCACCTTCACGCCCGTCACGCCGTTGGTCACGCGGAAGTCATAGAACGCGGTGGCGCCGGGCACGTCGTCGGGCCGTGCCATCACGCCGTTCTTGTCGGGCGTGAGCGCGGCGTGGCCGGGGTAGCTGTCGACGGTGGCGCTGCAGCCGTCGTTGAGCACGGTGTCCGGATGCAGCAGCGCGCCATTCGGCGGCTTGGGCATCACCGGACAGTCGGCCAGGTTGTTGCCGTACAGCGAGTCGTCCTTCAGCTGCCCGGGCGTCATCCATCCGAAGCCGGTGACGCCGACGCGGTCGAATCCGTGCACGTACGACTGGCCACCGGCCTTCTGCGCCTCCTGGAAGTACTGGTTGACGCGCAGCGTCGGCTTGGTCACGCCCGCCACCCGGCTGTTGTCGATGATCTCGATGCCCCAGGTGCGGTTCTTGAAGTAGTTGACGACGAAGTCCAGATAGTGGCCGGGGCCCTTGTCGACCGGGTTGCCGTTGGCATCGACCGTCTCGTTGTTGCCGTAGCCGATCTCGTTCCAGTCCTCGCCGCGCTCGCGCGCATGGCGGCCGCGGCCGACCACGCCCACGCGCGTGACCAGCGTGCCGTCGGCCAGCGTGAACTGCGTGGTCTCC
Organism: Vitreoscilla sp.; assembly: GCA_045810265.1. Lineage (GTDB taxonomy): Bacteria > Pseudomonadota > Gammaproteobacteria > Burkholderiales > Burkholderiaceae_C > Scleromatobacter. Next base: position 3,559 of record JBJMWF010000328.1, read on the forward strand.
AGCGGCGGCTGCGCGGCCGGCAACAGCGGCACGTAGGCACTGCCGCTGGTGGGCACGGGAAGGGGTGACGTCACGAGCACGGGCAAGTCGGCGGCGGGGCCGGTCCCGGGTGCTGCAGGAGGCGTGGAGGTGGGATCGGGCGGCAGGTCCGGCTCCGGGGCCGGTGCGGGGCTGGCAGGCGTCGGCGCCGACGTGGGGGCCGACGTCGGGGTTCCGCCCCCCGGATCCGGACTTCCCGCAGCGCCTGGGCCGCCGCCGCCGCAGGCGGTCAATGATGCGACGGCGACGAAGAGTGCCGCCAGCGACGCGGCGCGTTCGCGACGCAGGGGACCAATGGGAATGTTCGGGCTCATGAGGAGTGCGCCTCCGGGTTGATTGCATTGACGGTGTCTGGAAAGGCGCCGGGCGTGCGGCTCGACGAACACCTGAATGCAGTGGACAACGCAAGGCGCGGGCCAGCAGTCGTGCAACCAGGGTGCGGTTACATGCTGCGCAGGAGAGCCCGCTGATTGCTTACACAAACGGCTTCAGGCACGACCGCAAGGACGGCTGCGTGTCGTGAAGCGACTGACAAAATGCGTCGGTTCCGTGAGCATGTTGACAAAATGGGTCGTCAAAAAACATGACGTTCCCGATGTCGCCGAAGCAGCGAGGGGCGCGGCGAGAACGCTCAGGCTCGGGTGGCCACCCGAGTCGAAATTTCCGGGCGCGCGCCCAAGCGCGAGTTCACTTGAGCAAGCGCAGGTTCGCGACGAGCTTGCTGATCGGCTTCTTCTCGCCGACCAGCGCGATCCCGACATATTGCAAGGACGCCGCCGGCGCTGCCCGGACGGCGTCCAGGAAAGCCTGGTAGTCGGTGGTCTGTTGCCCTTGCACCGGGAAGTCCACCACGTCGCAGCCGGCAAGAAGGGCCTTGCTGCGAAGCTCGCCCAGTGCCGACTGCTCCGCGCCAAGTACCGCGATGCCGATGGGAATCAGCCCGGGGTGCGCATGTCCGGTCGCGTCGACGAGCGGGGCGCCGACAAGTTCGGGATGACGCTGCCCGATCGTCAGTGCGATGACGGACGCCGCGTTGGCCGCGCGGCCGGCGGGCAGGGCGGCGTCCACGACGATGACGCAGCGCGTGGGCACGGCGGCCGCTCGAGGCGCTGCGGTGGATGGGGAATCCTGGGAGGCGAGGGCGATTGTCATGATCAGATGTCGAAGTCAGAGTGATGGCGCGGCCGCATCGTGGTTCAGCGCGTGGCCTCGTCGACGCGTTTGACCGCCTTGAGCACATCGGCGTGGAATCGAGCCAGGGCGTGCTGGGAGGCGTCCCGCTGCATGAAGGCGTCGCAAAGAAGCGTCGTCAACTGCACGGCGCATACGTCCAGGTCGGGCTGGCGACCGGTGGTGATCCGGTCCCACAGCACGTGCTCCATCGAGCCGTACACCATGTCGCGAAACAGGCGGAGAGGAACGTCGCTGCGCAGCTCGCCATTGGCGCGAGCCGTCTCGAGGGCCCGCATGAGGGGCGCGGTATATCGCCTCTTGAGCTCGGTGATGATCTGCACGAAGGCCTCGTCGGCCACCCGTCCTTCGCTGAGGATCAAGGCGCACAGGCCGCTCTCCTCGCCCATCAGGTTGGTCAGGTGCTTGCGGACGGTGAACAGCAGTTGCGAGCGAATGCCTTCGATGGCGGGAAGCTCCTGCTCGAGTTCGCTCGAGATCCGTTCGTACCAGCGACGCACGACCTCGATGCACAGTTCGCGCTTGCTGCCGAAGTAGGAGAACACCGTGGCCTCCGAGATGCCGAGGCGGCGCGCGATCTCTAGCGTCGTCGTGCGCTCGAAGCCTTTTTCGGCGAAGACGTCGTGCGCGACCTGGAGCAGGCTCTCGACGCGCTCGCTGGACTTGCTGCCTTTGATCTCTCGCCGGGCTCGCGGCTCGACCTTTTGCATCTGCCGACGCCTTGATGTGAGTGGGACTCAAGTGTGTCACGCATTTTGGATGGCTGCAAGTGTCGTCTGAGGGTGCTGGGAGTCGATGTAGGCCCTAGTTTTTCTTCAATGCCCCGGAGTTATGAGTGTGGCTCACATTGTCGGAGGTTGCCGCTTCACTTCGTGCCGCTGCCAAGCACATGGCCATCGACGACCCGGCCATACATCGACTCGGGCGTGTCGTGGAACTGTTTGCGCGTGGACTCGACGGAGCCGGTGAAGCGCGGATCCTGCGGCCGCTCGTGGCTGTCGACGAACAGCGCGACATCCCACGCCTCCTGGTCGGTCAGCGAGTCGCCCTGGCTCAGCGGCATGTTGGCCTTGATGAAGGCGGCGGCGTTGCCGACCTGGTGCATGCCGGCGCCCCAGTTGAACGAGTCCGGCCCCCACAGCGGCGGAAAGGCCGGCAGGCCGGCGCTTGCCTGGCCCTGGCCGCTTGCGCCGTGGCACAAGGCGCAGCGGGAGTCGTAGACGTGCTGACCACGCGCGAAATCGGCCAGCAGCGCTGGCGGCGCGGGCCTCGGATAGCCGGCGCCCGCCATCTTCGTACCCACCGGCGCGCCCTTGGCGAGCCAGTAGGCATAGGACTCGAGCGCGACCAGCACCGGGTCGCCCAGCGGCGGCGGCTTGCCGTTCATGCTGTAGCTGAAACAGCCCTGGATGCGTGCTGCGAAGGTGCTCACCGCGCCATCCTTGGTGCGGAAGGCCGGGTAGGAGACGTAGGCCCCCCACATGGGCGCGGAGTTGGCGCGGCGGCCGGCGTCCAGGTGGCAGCTCGCGCAGTCGAGGCTGTTGCCGACATAGGCCGAGGCGTCCTGGCGCGTGTGCAGGAAGATCTGCTCGCCTCGCTTGACGATCTTGCCGAATTCGCCCTCGGGCATGGCTGTCTCCGCCGGCGGGGCGAAGGCCTTGGCGAGGCCCGGGCCAGGCGCCGCAGGCGTCGCCGTGCCTTCGGCCGGCAGTCCGGCGTAGTAGGCCGCCACCGCAACGATGTCGGTGTCGGACAGCCGGGCCGCGATGGAACCCATCAGCGACTGCGGACCAGGCGGACGCGTGCCGTGCTTCCAGGCCTGCAACTGGGCCGCGACATAGCTGGCCGGCTGGCCGGCGAGCGGTGGAAAGGCGTCGCCGACGCCCAGTCCGCGTGCCCCGTGGCATTGGGCGCAGGCGGGAATGTCGGCCGTCCAGCGGCCGCGAAGCGCCAGCCATGCACCTGTTTGAGCGGGGAGTGGATCGGTCGCGGAGGTGCCCTGATTCGGCTGCGGCAGTGTCGCGTAGTGCCGTGCGAGCGCGGCCTGTCGATCGGTCGACAGCGACGCCGCGATCGGCTGCATGACGGGACTTTGTCTCTTGCCGGATGCGAACGCGGCCAGTTGCTCGGCCAGGTAGTCTCGGCCCGCTCCTGCCAGGGCGGGAAAGCCGGCCGCGGCGATTCCTTCGCCCTTCGCGCCGTGGCAGGTCTGGCAGGCGGGCACGGCAGGCGGCAGCCCGCTCGTCGCGATGGCCTCGGCGTCGGCGGGCACCGCGGCGGCCGCTGCCATGGCGCTCGTGGCGGCGCCGGCCAGGGCCAGGGCCAGGGCCAGGGCGAGGGCGTGGGCGAGACGGCGTAATCGGTTCCTCGGGCGCATCGGATTCCTCGGTCAGTCAGGCGGCAGTGCGAGCGCCGAACTCCACGGACGAAGGCGAGGCCGCCGTCAGTCGCGCCGTTGGGCGCGCCGCCTGATCGCCTCCATGGCCAGTGCGCGCGCCTGGTACGGATGCTGGCAGCGGAAGATGCAGCGGCCATGCGTGTTGTGCGCCAGCTTGGCGCACAGCACCTGCGTGCGGCCGGTGAGCAGGCGATACGCCTCCACGCCCAGCAGCATTCCCAGCAGCGGCGGCAGCAGGTTGAGCCATTGGAGGGCCGCTGCGTCGCTGGAGATGTCGACCGCCAGCAGGCGCGCCACGTTCATCCCGAAGGCCGCCAGCGGCGGCGCGCAGGCGACCGTCAGCATGATGAGCAGGCCATAGACCAGGCCTGTCCAGCGAAACCAGGTCGCGTGGTTGCTGGTGAACAGGACCAGCAGCATCGTGGTGGCGGCGAGCACGAACTCGGTGAGGAAGGCCGTCCAGTCGTTGCTCGGGCCGGTCGAGACGGACAGCAGCGACGGCGGCACGGCGGCCGGCAGCATCGTGCCCCGACGCAGCAGCCAGACGGCCACGAGGGCGCCGGCAACCTGGGCGAGCAGGTAGAACAGGGTGTCCCAGCGGCCGATCTTGCCGAGCCGCAGGTAGGAAAGCGTGATCGCCGGGTTCAGGTGCGTGCCCGAACGGCGGCCCCAGGGCGAATAGACCATGGCGATCGCCACCAGCCCCATCGCGACGCCCGTGGCCAGGCGGCGCAGCGCGAATTCGGACGCGGCACTCTCCGGGCCCTGCAGCCAGGCCGAGACGATGCCTGCCGAGAGGACGAACAGCGCCAGGAAGCCCGCCTCGATGATGTATTCGGGCCAGTGGCGCCGCAGCGTCCGGGCCAGCGGGAGGTCGGCCTCGCAGGTGAGCGGCGCGCCGGGTTCGGGGCGCGGCATCGCCCGGCGGTCCCGAAAGAGACGCCCGGGGGACGGCATGCCGCCGGATGGGGTGGGGGGTATGGACGTGGTCAAGTTGATCTGCACAGCAATCGATGTTCCGGCCCCGAGCTGCGCAACCTGGAGTTTACGTTGCGCGCCAAACGCGAACTGTATATATTCACAGTATGTCAGAACGACGCACGATCCCCATCATGCCCTTGCCGCTGGCGCCTGCGGGCGGCGGCTTGCGGGCGCTCGATCCGGCCGATGCCAGCGCCGCCTCGCAAGCCGGGCTCGCACCGGCGCTGAAGGGGCGCGGCACGGCCTGGGCCATCGCGCACCGGTTCGAGCGCGACGCGCGCGAGCTGACGGACGATGGCTGGGGCTCGCTGGACCAGGCCGCCGACCAAGAGCATCTCGCACCGGACACCACCATCATCGAGGAGCACTGCCGGCGCATCCTGAGCACCAACGAGTCGCCCGACATCAGCTTCGACGTCGCGATCAACACTTATCGCGGCTGCGAGCACGGCTGCATCTACTGCTTCGCGCGGCCGACGCACAGCTACCTCAACATGTCGCCCGGCCTCGACTTCGAGACCCGCATCATCGCCAAGGTGAACGCGGCCGAACGCCTGCGCGAAGCGCTGTCCCGGCCCGGCTACGAGCCGTCCTGCATCAACATCGGCTCGGCCACCGACGCCTACCAGCCGATCGAGCGAAAGCTGGGCATCACGCGCGCCGTCATCGAGGTGCTGGCGCAGGCGCGGCACGGTTTTGCCATCGTCACCAAGTCGGCGGGCGTGGAGCGCGACCTGGACCTGGTCGGCGAGATGGGACGCGCCGGGCTGGCCGCGGTCTACATGTCGCTGACCACGCTCGACAGCCACCTGGCGCGCGTCATGGAGCCACGTGCGGCGGCGCCGCACCGACGCCTGCGCACCATCGAGACGCTGGCGCGCGCGGGCGTCCACGTGGGCGTCAGCGCCTCGCCGATGATTCCGTTCATCAACGAGCCCGAGCTTGAACGCATCCTCTCGGCCGCACGCGACGCCGGCGCGAGCAGCGCATTCAGCACGGTCATCCGGCTGCCCTGGGAGGTCAACCCGCTGTTCCAGCAATGGCTGGAAGCGCACTTCCCCGACCGCGCCGCGCGCGTGATGGCGCGCGTGCGCGACATGCGCGGCGGCAAGGATTACGACGCCACCTTCGGCACGCGGATGCGCGGCAGCGGCCTGTGGGCCCAGATGCTGCGCGATCGCTTCAACCTGGCAGTGGCACGCCTGGGCTTCAACCGCGAGCGCCTGACGATGGACATGACGCAATTCGTCCGGCCGACGCCGCCCATGCGCGCGCGGGCAGCCGATGCCGATGCGGACAATCGACAGGGGAATCTGTTTTGAATGGAACCGAAGCATCACGGCGCGGCCCCGTGGCCAGACGCCCGTGGCCGTTCTATGCGGCGTCGCCGGCGGCGGGCTTGGCGACGGCGACAGCGGCGGCGGCCGCGGCCGCCGCCGCATCGGCCGGCTCAGGCGCGGCATCCTTGTCGCGCGCACGCAGCACCAGTCCGCCTGATTGCCGGCCGTTGTCGGCGACCAGCGGCGCTACCGGCGGGCCGCCGGCGTAGCGGTGCTTCAGCTCGTCGGCCATGGCCACCAGGTCGGCGGCGTCGCCGATCTTGTCGGCGTGGCGCTGCAGCACCATGCGCGCCATGTCGATCAGCTTGGCGTTCATCGTCCGGGCACCGGCACCCAGCAGCGATTTGGCGGCGTCGCGCGGCTGCCCGGCCAGGCTGTGCGACATCGCCTGCTCGGCCAACGCGGTGATGGCATTGTGCTGCTCGCGGATTCGGCTGGCGAACGGTTCATGCACTTGGCCAGAGCGCGCCAGCAGCTCCGACAGGCTGCGCGTGGTGCAAAAGCGCAGCGCCAGCGTGTCGATCCAGCCTTCGGCGGCGTCCAGCTGCAGCTCGGCGGCCGTCAGGTGGGCCAGCATGGCCACCATGTTGGACGCGGCCTCGAAGTCGAAGTCGCCCTCGCTGATCTCTTCGGCCATCGCGCGAATCTCGGCGATCACCTGCGCCACCTGGCGCTGCAGCATCAGGTTGAAGATGGTGACGACCTTCGCGAAGCGCTGCAGGCGCGGGCTGTCGGGCGTCTTCTCGAGCGCGTGCTTCAGGTTGTCCAGGCAGCGCTGCAAGCCCTTGGGGTCGCGATCGGTGAAGCGCGTCACGGCCAGCAGCACGATGGTCTGGAAGTCGAACATCTTGGAGCTGATGCCCATCAGCGTCGCGCGTTCCAGCGCCTGCCTGGCCTCCGCGCCTTCGCCCAGATAGAACGCCAGCATCCCTTGGCGCTGCAGCCGCGCGATCGAGCCCGGCGTCAGCTGCGTGGCAGTGCGGTACGTGGCCAGCGCTTCTGCGAACTGGCCTTGCTCGACCTGCACGCGGCCCATCACGTCGTAGGCATCGGTGAAGCCGGGCTGGTCGGCGATCAGGCTTTCGAGCGTGCGCTTTCCCACCGGCGTGGCGCCGCTCTCGATCTGCGCCCGCGCCACGCCCAGCCGCGCCCAGGGCAGCGCCTGCGTTGCGATCACGGCCTCGTACATGGCCCGCGCCTCGTCGTGCTTGCCCACGCGCAGCAGCAGTTCGGCGCCGATGCGCGCGGCGTAGAGCCAATAGGCGGCCTTCACTTCGAAGCGGCGCACGCACAGCTGGGCGGCGACATCGAACTGGCCCGCGTCGATCGCGATGAAGATGTCCTTGAGCACCTTCTTGCGATGGCGCGCCTGGTGGATGCGCTCGGCCAGCGCGTGCGCGGTGTGCGGCTTGAGCAGGTAGCTGTCGAGGGCCGATTCAGCGGCCTCCGCGACCGCGGCGTAGCTGGCCTCCGAGGTCACCATCACGAAGACGGTGGAAAAGGGCAGCAGCTGGGCTCGGCGCAGGTCATTGAGCAGGTCCTGGCCGGAATAGTTGCCGCCGTGGAAATCCTGCTCGCACAGCACGATGTCGAATTCACGCGCCTCGAGCTGGCGCCGCGCGTCCTGCACGCGGCCGCACTGCACGATGGTGCCCACGCCCAGGTCGCGCAACTGCGCGGCCTGGATGCTGCGCGCGGTCGCGTTGGCGTCGATGACCAGCGCCCGGCAATTGGCGATGTCCGGGTCGAAACGCGGTTGGCTGCCGGCCAGCGCGGCAGGCAACCCCGGTTTCATCTCCGACTGGACACTCTTCATGACGCGCATCACCCCTTGCCGGACGCCGGATGGACGCCCGTCCCACCGGTATCGGCCGCGCCGGCTTGAAACTTGAACAAGCGACTCCGCAGGGGATGCGGTCACCCAAGAAAAAGCCGCCCGGAGGCGGCTTGTTGGCTTACTTGAACAGGTCCTTGACCCGATCCGTCCAGCTCTTGGAGTTGGGCGAGTGCTTGTCGCCGCCCTTGCGCAGCGATTCGTCCAGCTCCTTGAGCAGCTTGCGCTGGTGCTCGGTGAGCTTGATCGGCGTCTCGAGCGTGATGTGGCAGTACAGGTCGCCCGGGTAGCTGGAGCGGATGCCCTTGATGCCCTTGCCGCGCAGGCGGAAGGTCTTGCCGTGCTGCGTGCCTTCGGGCAGCTCGATCTCGACCTTGCCGGTGAGCGTGGGCACCTCGATGGAGCCGCCCAGCGCGGCCTGCGTCATGGGCACCGGCACCGTGCAGTGCAGGTCGTCGCCGTCACGCTCGAAGATGTCGTGCTGCTTGATGCGGATCTCGATGTACAGATCGCCCGGCGGGCCGCCATTGGGGCCCGGCTCGCCGTTGCCCGACGAGCGGATGCGCATGCCTTCGTTGATGCCCGCGGGAATCTTGACTTCCAGCGTCTTGGTCTTCTTGATCCGGCCCTGGCCGCTGCAGGTGGGGCAGGGCTCGGGGATGATCTTGCCGGTGCCGTGGCAGTTGGGGCAGGTCTGCTGGATCGAGAAGAAGCCCTGGCGCATGTGCACCGTGCCGGCGCCCGAGCAGGTGGGGCAGGTCTTGGGCGAGGTGCCGGGCTTGGCGCCCGAGCCCTTGCAGGTCTCGCAGTTCTCCCAGCTCGGCACGCGGATCTGCGTGTCCTTGCCGGTGGCCGCTTCCTCCAGCGTGATCTCCATCGCGTAGCTGAGGTCGTTGCCGCGGTAGACCTGCTTGCCGCCGGGGCCGCGGCGCTGGCCGCCGGCGCCGCCGAAGATGTCGCCGAAGATGTCGCCGAACGCCTCGGCAAAGCCGCCGAAGCCTTCCGCGCCTGCGCCATGGCCCATGTTCGGATCGACGCCGGCGTGGCCGTACTGGTCGTAGGCCGCCTTCTTCTGCGGATCCGAGAGCATCTCGTAGGCCTCCTTGGCCTCCTTGAACTTCTCCTCGGAGGCCTTGGCACCGTCACCCTGGTTGCGATCCGGGTGGTGCTTCATCGCGAGCTTGCGATAGGCCTTCTTGATGTCGTCGTCCGACGCACCTTTCTTCAGGCCGAGGACTTCGTAGTAATCGCGTTTGCTCATGGGGCAATTATCTTTTCAGGGCGCGGTGGACCGGGCAGGGCGCGCGCCGGAAGCGTGCAGGAACGCATCCGGACCGCGCTTATCTAGCGAGAAAGGCCGGCAGCCTGCAAGCGCGTCGAACGCCTCGCAAGTCACCGGCCGTCTGCCGACGCGAAGCGTCAGCTCTTCTTGACTTCCTTGAAGTCCGCGTCGACCACGTTGTCGTCCGCAGCGTGGGCCGCTTGCGGCTCGGCCTGCGCGTGCGCGTGTTCCGCGCCCGCACCGGCCGCGTCCGCCGCGGCTTGCGCCGCCTGCTGGTCGGCGTACATCTTCTCGCCCAGCTTCTGGCTGGCCGTCATCAGCGCTTCGGTCTTGGCTTCGATCGCGGCCTTGTCGTCGCCCTTGATCGCTTCCTCGACGTCCTTGAGCGCGGACTCGATGGCTTCCTTCTCGGACGCGTCCAGCTTCTCGCCGTGCTCGCCCAGGCTCTTGCGAACCGAGTGCACCATGGCGTCGCCCTGGTTGCGTGCCGACACGAGCTCCACCTTCTTGGCGTCCTCGCTGGCGTTGACTTCGGCGTCGCGCACCATCTTCTGGATCTCGTCCTCGGTCAGGCCCGAGTTCGCCTTGATGGTGATCTTGTTTTCCTTGCCGGTGGCCTTGTCCTTGGCGCCCTCGTGCAGGATGCCGTGGGCGTCGATGTCGAAGGTCACTTCGATCTGCGGCGTGCCGCGCGCCGCCGGCGGGATCCCCTCGAGGTTGAACTCGCCCAGGCTCTTGTTGCCCGAGGCCAGCTCGCGCTCGCCCTGGTAGACCTTGATCGTGACGGCCGGCTGGTTGTCGTCGGCAGTCGAGAACACCTGGCTGAACTTGGTCGGGATCGTGGTGTTCTTCTTGATCATCTTGGTCATCACGCCGCCCAGGGTCTCGATGCCCAGGGACAGCGGGGTGACGTCCAGCAGCAGCACGTCCTTGCGGTCGCCCGAGAGCACCTGGCCCTGGATGGCGGCGCCGACGGCCACGGCCTCGTCAGGATTGACGTCCTTGCGCGGTTCCTTGCCGAAGACTTCCTTGACCTTGTCCTGCACCTTGGGCATGCGGGTCATGCCGCCCACCAGGATGACGTCGTTGATGTCGGAGATCTTGACGCCGGCGTCCTTGATGGCCGTCTGGCAAGGAGCGATCGTGCGCTCGATCAGTTCTTCGACCAGCGACTCGAGCTTGGCACGCGTGAGCTTGACGTTCAGGTGCTTGGGGCCCGACGCGTCGGCCGTGATGTAGGGCAGGTTGACGTCGGTCTGGGTCTGGCTCGACAGCTCGATCTTGGCCTTTTCCGCGGCTTCCTTCAGGCGTTGCAGCGCCAGGACGTCCTTGGTCAGGTCGACGCCTTGTTCCTTCTTGAACTCGGCCACGATGTAATCGATGATGCGCTGGTCGAAGTCCTCGCCACCGAGGAAGGTGTCGCCGTTGGTCGACAGCACTTCGAACTGCATCTCGCCGTCGACGTCGGCGATCTCGATGATCGAGATGTCGAAGGTGCCGCCGCCCAGGTCATAGACGGCGATCTTGCGGTCGCCCTTGCCGTGCTTGTCCAGGCCGAACGCGAGCGCCGCGGCGGTCGGTTCATTGATGATGCGCTTGACGTCCAGGCCGGCAATGCGGCCGGCGTCCTTGGTGGCCTGGCGCTGGCTGTCGTTGAAGTAGGCCGGCACCGTGATGACGGCCTCGGTCACTTCCTCGCCGAGGTAATCCTCGGCCGTCTTCTTCATCTTGCGCAGCACTTCGGCGCTGACCTGCTGCGGCGCGAGCTTCTTGCCGCGCACCTCGACCCACGCGTCGCCGTTGTCGGCCGCGGTGATCTTGTAGGGCATCAGGTCGATGTCCTTCTGGACTTCCTTTTCCGTGAACTTGCGCCCGATCAGTCGCTTGACCGCGTACAGCGTGTTCTTCGGATTGGTGACGGCCTGGCGCTTGGCGGACGCGCCGACCAGCACCTCGCCGTCTTCCTGGTAGGCGATGATCGACGGCGTGGTGCGGGCACCTTCCGAGTTCTCGATCACCTTGGTGGTGTTGCCTTCCATGACGGACACGCACGAGTTCGTGGTGCCCAGGTCAATGCCGATGATTCGTCCCATTTGATTCTCCTGCGAGCTTGTGAAGCTGGATTTGGTGTTGTGATCGAGATGCGGCTGGCGCTGTCTTATTCAAGGGCGAAATGCATGGTTTGCAGCGTTTCGACCCCTGGATTGACGTCAGGCAGCCCGGTTTGTCGTCATTTCGGCGCCGAGACCGTGACCAGCGCCGGGCGCAGCACGCGGTCGGCGATCAGGTAGCCCTTTTGCAGGACGGTGACGACGGTGTTGGCCTCCTGGTCGGCCGGCACCATGGAGATCGCCTGGTGCTGGTGCGGATCGAACTTGGTGCCGGCCGGCGGATTGATCTGGCTCACCTTGTTGCGCTCCAGAGCGGCCACCAGCTGGCGCAGCGTGGCGTGCACGCCCTCGAGCACCTGCTCGACGCCGGCGCCCGGCGTGGCGATGGCGGCCTCCAGGCTGTCCTTGACGGGCAGCAGGCTGTCGGCGAAGCCTTCGACGGCGTACTTGCGCGCCTTGGCCACTTCCTCGTCGGCGCGGCGACGGGCGTTCTCGGTCTCGGCCTTTGCGCGCAGGTGCGAGTCGGTCAGCTCGGCCACCTTGGCTTCGAGCTCGGCGATGCGGGCAGCGTCGCCGCCCAGGCCGGCCTCGGGGGTTGCAGCGCCGTTCTCGACCGGCGATTGCAGCGGAGCTTGCGGGGATTGGTCTTCCGGATTCATGGTCTGGTTGGGTTTAGCGGTCGCGTTGCGCGTGGACGTGGAGGCGACCTCCCGGCTTTCAAGAGGTCGCGCGAACTTTTTTTGCCGGAATGACTCTCCGGCGCCAGCAAGGACTACTCGTCGTCGACCGACGCGCTCCAGCGCTGCCAGTCGACCAGGTCGCGGCGGTCGCGCTTGGTCGGGCGACCGAGTTCCTGCGCATTGGCCGGTTCGACGCCGAACCGGCGTGCCTCGGCGGCCTGTTGCTGTGCCCGGATGCTGGCTTCGGTCTCCTGGTAGAGCGTGCGGGCGACCGTCGCCGGCCCCCGCATGGCGCCCAGCCCGAGGACCAGCAATTCACGGACCGCGCCGGGTTGGCGGATCTCGATGATGTCGTTGACGCGAACCGAGCGCGCCGGCTTGGCCGCCTGGCCGTTGACGTGCACGCGGCCCTTCTCGACCTCCTCGGCGGCGAGGCCGCGCGTCTTGAAGAAGCGCGCGACCCACAGCCACTTGTCCAGCCGCATGTCGGCGGCGGCGGCGGGGGCTTCGGAGGCTTGGGCGTGTCGGACCATGGTCTTGTCATTCGGAGGCGCCGTGCGCGATCGCGCGGGCCTGGCGTTGCTTGAGGGCTTCCTTGGACATGGGGGTCGTGTCCCAGCCCTGCAAGTGCCGCAATGCGACGCCCGTCATCGCCTTCATGCCCTCCGGGCTGTTGTTGAGGCACGGGATGTAGTGGAAGCTCTTGCCGCCGGCCGACAGGAAGGCCGCGCGCGCCTCGATGGCGATCTCTTCAAGCGTCTCGAGGCAGTCGGCCGCGAAGCCCGGGCAGATGACGTCCACGCCCTCGGCGCCGCCCTTGGCCAGCGCCTTCAGGGTCGGCTCGGTGTAGGGCTGCAGCCACTCGGCGCGGCCAAAACGGCTCTGGAAGGTGACGCGCCAGTCACCGTCCTCCAGCTGCAGCCGCTCGGCCAGCAGGCGGCCCGTCTTCAGGCATTCGCAGTGGTACGGATCGCCCAGCAGCAGCGTGCGCTTGGGCATGCCGTGGAAGCTCATCACCAGCTTGCGGCCGCGGCCCTCGCGCTGCCAGTGCTTGCGCACCTGCGCGGCCAGCGCCTCGATGTAGCCGGGGTCGTCGTGGTAGTGGTTGACGAAGCGCAGCTCGGGGACGCGGCGCGTGCGCTTGACCCAGTCGCCGACGTCGTCGATCACGCTGGCGGTGGTCGCCGCCGAGTACTGCGGGTAGGCCGGGAACACGAGGATGCGGGTCGCGCCCTCGGCGCACAGCGCATCGAGCGCGGTGGCGATCGCCGGCTGGCCGTAGCGCATCGCCCAGCGCACCTCGACCAGCGGCCCGCGCTCGCCGATGTAGCTGCGCAGCATGTTGGCCTGGCGTGCCGTCCACACGGCCAGCGGCGAGCCTTCGCGCAGCCAGACCTTCTTGTACTTGCGGGCCGATTGCGCCGGCCGCAGGCGCAGGATCACGCCGTGCAGGATCAGCCACCAGAGCGCGCGCGGAATCTCGACCACGCGCGGGTCGGACAGGAATTGCGCCAGATAGCGGCGCAGCGCCGGCGTCGTCGGGGCGTCGGGCGTGCCGAGGTTGACCAGCAGCACGCCGACCTTCTCGGCGCTGGCGTGCGCCGGTGCGCGAGCGCCTGCGGGCGGCCGGGCGTCGGTCATTTGACGACCTCCGTGCTGCGCACTGCAGGGCGAGCGCCTTCGGGCGGCCGGGCGTCGCTCATTTGACGACCTGCGTGCTGCGCACTGCGGGGCGAGCGCCTTCGGGCGGCCGGGCGTCGCTCATCGCCGCGACGGCGTCGGGGCAGGCGTCAGCAGGTCGTACTCGTCGTCGCGCCGAATGGGGGCGTGCAGCACCTCGAACTGCATCGCGGCGACGCCTGGATCCTCGGGCGAACCGCTCAGACCCACTTCGCCGCTGCCGTGCAGCGTGCAGCTGCCGCGGCGCAGGCTCACCACCTCGTCCTCGCTGGAAAAGCGCACGAAGGTGCCGTTGATGCTGAGGTCGGACAGCTGGAAGGTGGCGCCGATCCAGTCGATGCGGCAGTGCGCGCGCGAGACGCGGGCGTCGTCCACCTGCATGTCGGAGGCCGCCGCGCGGCCGATGACGACCGGCATGTTGACCGCGGTGAAGCGCTTGACCTTGTTGCCCCAGGTGAGCACGACCGCCTCCGGGCCCACCAGGCCCAGCGCCGGGCCGCCGCCCACCAGCGTGGGTGCGGTGTCCATGCCGCGGCGCGACAGCAGGTGCACCTCGACCGGCTCGACGCGCCCACGCAGGCGCACGAGATCCAGGCTGCGGAACATGTCGCGCGAATCCAGGGGCAGGGCGCGCAGCACCTCGACGGTGACGAGTGTCTCGTTGTCGCCCGCGTGGTCGAGCAGGCGCGCGGCCACGTTGACGGCGTCGCCGAAGTAGTCGCCGCTGACCTCCACCGTCTCGCCCAGCGCGATGCAGACCTGCAACTGGAGACGTGCCTCGGTGAAGCCGGTCAGCGCATCGCGCCGCCGCATCACGATGTCGATCTCCTCGTGCATCTGGTCGGCCGCCTCGACCGCCTGCGCGGCGGTCGGGAAGACGGCCATCAGCCCGTCGCCGAGCGTCTTGACGACCAGGCCGCCGGTGGCCGGCACGCGGCGGGCAATCGCGTCGACCGTCTCGGTGACGATGTGGGAAGCGTCGGTGTTGCCGAGCAGTTCGTACAGCGCGGTGCTGCCACGAAGGTCGGCGAAGACGACGGCACGGCGCTGGATGGCGGACATGTCGGCGGCGCCTTTACCGGCTCAGGCCAGCGCTCGGCCGCCCGGGGCAGCCTGAGCGCCCCTCGGGGGCCGGGAGTGAAACGACCTGGGGGCTGTCATGTCTTTAGAGGTTGTCCAGATAGGTACGCAGCTTGTCCGACCGGCTCGGGTGCTTGAGCTTGCGGATCGCCTTGGCCTCGATCTGGCGGATGCGCTCGCGCGTGACGTCGAACTGCTTGCCCACTTCTTCCAGCGTGTGGTCGGTGGACATCTCGATGCCGAAGCGCATGCGCAGCACCTTGGCTTCGCGGGGCGTGAGGCTGTCGAGGATGTCCTTGACCACGTCGCGCAGGCCGGCGTGCATCGCCGCCTCGACCGGTGCGAGGTTGTTGGTGTCCTCGATGAAGTCGCCCAGGTGGGAGTCGTCGTCGTCGCCGATCGGCGTCTCCATGGAGATCGGCTCTTTCGCGATCTTCATGATCTTGCGGATCTTGTCCTCGGGCATCTCCATCTTCTCGGCCAGCGTCGGGGCGTCCGGCTCGAAGCCGAACTCCTGCAGATGCTGGCGCGAGATGCGGTTCATCTTGTTGATCGTCTCGATCATGTGGACCGGGATGCGGATCGTGCGCGCCTGGTCG
>JBJMWF010000329.1:0-6692 GCA_045810265.1 Vitreoscilla sp.
CAGTTTCCTGAACTACGACGGCGCCCCGCTCGCCTGGTGACGGCCGCACATTCCAAGAACGATTGAAGAGACAACCATGTACCTTTCAGAAGACCACCGCGCCGTCCAGGACGCCGTGCGCGCATTCGTGCGCGATCGCATCGCTCCCAAGGCCGCCGCATGGGATCGCGAATGCCACTTCCCGCGCGATGAGCTCAAGGGCCTGGCCGAGCTCGGCTGCTACGGCATCGCGGTGCCCGTGGAGTGGGACGGGGCGGGGCTGGACTACCTGTCGGTCTCGCTGATCCTGGAAGAGATCGCGGCCGGCGACGGGGCCACGTCCACCATCATCAGCGTCACCAACTGCCCGGTGAACACCATCATGATGGCGTTCGCGAACGACGCGCAGAAGGAGCGCTTCCTCAAGCCGCTCGCGCGCGGCGAGCTGCTCGGCGCGTTCTGCCTGACCGAGCCGCACGTGGGGTCGGAGGCCGGCGGCCTGCGCACCACGGCCGTCAGGCAGGGCGACGAGTACGTGCTCAACGGCGTCAAGCAGTTCATCACCAGCGGCAAGAACGGCGATCTGGCGATCGTGATGGCGGTCACCGACAAGGAGGCCGGCAAGAAGGGCATCAGCGCCTTTCTCGTGCCGACCGACACGCCGGGCTACGTGGTGGCGCGCATCGAGGAGAAGATGGGCCAGCACGCCAGCGACACGGCGCAGATCCTGTTCGAGAACTGCCGGATCCCGACGGCCAACCTGATCGGCGAGGAAGGGCAGGGCCTGAAGATCGCGCTGTCCGGGCTCGAGGGCGGCCGCATCGGCATCGCGTCGCAATCGGTGGGCATGGCGCGCGCCGCGTTCGAGGCGGCCCTTGCGTATGCGAAGGATCGCGTCGCCTTCAGCAAGCCGATCTTCGAGCACCAGGCGATCCAGTTCAAGCTGGCCGACATGGCCACGCAGATCGAGGCTGCGCGCCAGCTGATCCACCATGCGGCCAGCCTGAAGGACGCCGGCCAGCCGTGCCTGAAGGAAGCCGCGATGGCCAAGCTGTTCGCCAGCGAGATGGCCGAACGCGTGTGTTCGGCGGCGATCCAGGTATTCGGCGGCTACGGCTACACCACCGACTTCCCCGTCGAACGCATCTATCGCGACGTGCGCGTGTGCCAGATCTACGAAGGCACGTCGGAAGTCCAGAAGATCCTGATCGGACGAGCCCTCGCCTTGTGAAGCCGGTCATGACCTCGAAGGCCGGCATCCACCCGATGCCGTCCTCGCGCAAGATGGGCGCGTGGCTGCAGATCGACGGCTCGCTGAGCGCGCGCATCGCGTCGGTCAGCGGAAAGCTCACGGTGCGCGTGCTGCGCCAGGGTCCGGTGCGGCTGCAGCCGGCGGAAGCCGAGCGGCTGGGCTGCCCGGCCGGGGCCGGCGCGCATGGGCGCGAGGTGATCCTGCTGGCCGACGGGGTGCCGGTGGTCTATGCGCGTTCGGTGCTGCAGGCCGTGCATGCGCGCGGCACCTGGAAGGCCATCCGCGGGCTCGGCAATCGCGCGTTGGCCGACCTGCTGTTCGGGCTGCCAGCAGCGCAGCGTTCCGGCTTCGAGTTCGCGCGCTTCGCGCCCGGCTCGGGCATCGCCGCGACGGTGCACCGGCGCTGGCGCGACGCGACCGGCGACGATTGGGGGCGGCGCGAGGTGTGGGCGCGCTGCTCGGTGTTCACGCGGCGCGGCGCCCCGCTGCTGGTCACCGAGTGCTTCGCACCGGCGATCACGGCGTTCGATGCGCCGCAGCGTGCACGCGCCGTGCCGTGGCGTGCGCCGGGGCGTCGCCGCTCCTCGGGTCAACCCTGAGGCGTGCCGCCGCGCGGCCGTATTTCGATCCCGCATCGGTGCAGTTCGTCGCAAAGCCTTGGGCACGGGGCGACCTTAAGGGGAACCATTGGCATGGTGAAGCGATCCACGTCGCTACACTGATCCGTTGCTGTCCGCGCTGCGCCGCAGCCGGGCATGCGCCAGCCACTTCCGGGTGGCCTTCAGCCCGTTGCGCCGGCGCTCCACGAGGGTGTCATTCGCGCGGGCCGTCACCGCCAACAACATCCGAGGACGCGCCTTGAATCCATTCCGCCCCGCCACGCTCGTGGTCGCCCTGTCGCTGGCCTTCGCAAGCCAGGTCTCCATCGGCGCCGATTCCGCCGCCTCGGCCGCCGCCCCGGTGGCCAGCGCGCCGGTTCCCGGCACCGAGCTCGGGCTCGACAAGTCCGGCATGGACACGTCGGTGCGTCCGCAGGACGACCTGTTCCTCGCCATGAACGGCACCTGGGTCAAGAAGACCGAGATCCCGGCCGACAAGGCGTCCTGGGGCACGTTCTATCAGCTGCGCGAGCTGTCCGACCAGCGCGTCAAGGACATCATCGAGGAACTGGCCACCAAGCCCCAGCCGGCCGGCACCATCAACGCCAAGCTCGGTGACTTCTACTCGAGCTACATGGACACCGCGGCCATCGACGCCGCCGGCGTCAAGCCGCTCGCGCCGTACCACGCGCAGCTGGCCGCCGTGAAGAACAAGAAGGACCTGGTCCTGCTGATGGGCAAGTGGGTGAGCTTCACCGACCAGCCGCTGAACCTGGGCGTCAGCCCCGACGCCAAGGATCCGACCATCTACTCGGCCGGCAGCTACCAGGGCGGCCTGGGCCTGGGCGACCGCGACTACTACCTGAAGAAGGACGAGCGCTTTGCCAAGGCGCGCGCGGCCTACCTGGTCTACCTGCACGACATCCTTGCGCTCGACGGCGACAAGAACGCCGTCATGGACGCCAAGGCCGTGATGGCGCTCGAGATGAAGATGGCCAAGGTGCAGTGGTCGCAGGAGGCCAACCGCGACCCGGTCAAGACCTACAACCCGATGACGCTCAAGGAGCTGTCGGCCAAGGCGCCCAACGTCGACTGGAAGGCCTACCTGGAGGCCGGGGACCTGCCCAGCCCGGCCTTCGTCTCGATCTCGCAGCCTGACTACACCTGGGCGCTGGCCAAGCTGATCAAGGACGAGCCGCTGGACGTCTGGAAGGCCTACCTGCGCGTGCGCCTGCTCGACGCCACCGCGCGCGAGCTGCCCGCCGGCTTCCGCGATGCGGCCTACAAGTTCCACGACGTCGCCATCACTGGCGTCACGCAGGACAAGCCGCGCTGGCAGCGCGGCGTGGCCACGCTCAACAGCGCGATGGGCGAGGCGATCGGCCAGGTCTATGTCTCCAAGTACTTCCCGCCGGCCTACAAGGCCCGCATGGTCGAGCTGGTGGACAACCTGCTCAAGACCTACTCGACGTCGATCGACAACCTGACCTGGATGAGCCCGACCACCAAGGTCGAGGCGCATGCCAAGCTGGCCAAGTACGGCGTCAAGATCGGCTACCCGGACGTCTGGCGCGACTACGGCGCGCTCCAGGTCAAGGCCGGCGACCCGATCGGCAACAGCGTGCGCGCCGCCGAGTTCGAGTACCACCGCCAGGCCGTGCGCAACGGCAAGCCGGTGGACCGCACCGAGTGGGGCATGACGCCGCAGACCGTCAACGCCTACTACGACCCGCAGAAGAACGAGGTCGTGTTCCCGGCCGCGATCCTGCAGCCGCCGTTCTTCGACATGAAGGCCGACGACGCGGTCAACTACGGCGCGATCGGCGCGGTCATCGGCCACGAGATCAGCCACGGCTTCGACGACCAGGGCAGCCAGTTCGATGGCGACGGCAAGCTGCGCAACTGGTGGACGCCGGAAGACCGCAAGGCCTTCGAGGCGATCACCAGCAAGCTCGACGCGCAGTACTCGGCCTACGAGCCGCTGCCCGGCACGCACCTGAACGGCAAGCTGACGATGGGCGAGAACATTGCCGACCTGTCCGGCCTGCAGATCTCCTACAAGGCCTGGAAGATGTCCTTGAACGGCAAGCCGGCACCGGTCATCGACGGCCTGACGGGCGAGCAGCGCTTCTACTACGGCTTCTCGCAGGTGTGGCGCGCGAAGGTGCGCGAGGCCCGCACGCTGCAGCTGGTGGTGGTCGACCCGCACTCGCCGGCGCAGTTCCGTGCGGACGGCGCCGCCATCAACAGCGACGGCTTCCATGACGCGTTCGGCACCAAGCCGGGCGACAAGATGTGGAAGGCGCCGGCCGATCGGCTGCGCCTGTGGTGACATTGAGCCCCCACGCTCGCTAGCGCTCGCTGCCCCCCGAGGGGGCGCTCCGCGACTGGCCCGGCAAAGCCGGATCCAGCGCTCCCTTGGATCTCGAGGCGCTGTGTGAGCGGCAGCGCCGGGCAGGTACGGTGCCGCCCTTTCGTCCCCTTTGAAAGAGTCCTGATGACGCGTTCTTCCTTCCGTTTGGCGGCGCTGGCCGTCGCCGTGTCGCTGGCCTTTGCGGCTGATCTTTCGCGGGGTGCCGATGCGGCGGCCTCCGCCCTGGCGCCGGTCGCGGCTGCGCCGGTCGCGATGAGCTCGGGCCTGGACAAGGCGGGCATGGATGCCGGGGTGCGGCCGCAGGACAGCCTGTTCGGGGCGATGAATGGCACCTGGCTGAAGAACACGCCCATCCCGGCCGACAAGTCGGACTACGGCACCTTCACGCAGCTCGACGACCTGTCCAACGAGCGCGTCAAGGCGATCATCGAGAGCCTGGCCGCCAAGCCGCAGCCCATGGGCACGGTCAACGCGAAGATCGGCGACTTCTACACGAGCTACATGGACACGGCTGCCATCGAGGCCGCCGGCCTGCGTCCGCTGTGGCCGTACCTGGCGCAGATCGACGCCGTCAAGAACAGGAAGCAGCTGGTGGCATTGATGGGCCGGTGGGTCTCCTTCGTCGACCTGCCGATGGCACTGGGCGTCGGCCCCGACGCCAAGGATCCGACCATCTATTCGGCCGGGGAGGCCCAAGCCGGTCTGGGCCTGAACGACCGCGACTACTACCTGAAGAAGGACGAGCGCTTCGCCAAGGCGCGCAAGGCCTACGTCGACTACATGCGCCGCCTGCTCGCCCTCCAGGGCAGCCGCAATGCGACGATCCAGGCCTCGGCCATCATGAACCTGGAAACGAGGCTGGCCCGCATCCAGTGGACGCAGGAAGCCAACCGCGACCCGGTGCGCACCTACAACCCGATGACGTTGGCGCAGCTCCAGGGCAAGGCGCCCGACATCGACTGGAAGGCCTGGCTGGCCGCCGGCGACCTGTCCGACGCGCCCTTCGTCTCCATTGCCCAACCGAGCTACGTCTGGGCGCTGGACAAGCTGGTCAAGTCCGAGCCGCTGGACGTCTGGAAGGCCTACCTGCGCGTGCACCTGATGGACGCGCTCGCCCTCGAACTGCCGGCCGAGGTGCGCGACGCGCGCTTCCAGTTCCATGACGTCGCGATGAAGGGCACCACGAGCGACCGCGCGCGATGGGAACGCGCGGTCGGGCTGCTCAACGATTCGATGGGCGAGGCCATCGGGCAGGTCTACGTCTCCGAGTACTTCCCCCCGGCGTACAAGGCGCGGATGGTGGAGCTGGTCGACAACCTGATGAAGGCCTACGCGCAGTCCATCGACGGCCTGGCCTGGATGAGTCCGGCCACCAAGGTGGAGGCGCACGCCAAGCTGGCCAAGTACGGCATCAAGATCGGCTACCCTGACCACTGGCGCGACTACACGGCGCTCGACGTCAAGGCCGGCGATCCGCTGGGCAACGCGGTGCGCGCGGCGCAGTTCGAGTACCACCGCCAGGCCGCGCGCAATGGCAAGCCGGTGGACCGCACCGAGTGGGGCATGACGCCGCAGACCGTCAACGCCTACTACGACCCGACCAAGAACGAGATCGTGTTCCCGGCCGCGATCCTGCAGCCGCCGTTCTTCGACATGAAGGCCGACGACGCGTCCAACTACGGCGCGATCGGCGCGGTCATCGGCCACGAGATCAGCCATGGCTTCGACGACCAGGGCAGCCAGTTCGACGGCGACGGCAAGCTGCGCAACTGGTGGACGGCCGAGGATCGCAAGGCGTTCGAGGCGATCACCAGCAAGCTCGACGCGCAATACTCGGCCTACGAGCCGCTGCCCGGGGTGCACGTCAAGGGCAAGCTGACGATGGGCGAGAACATCGCCGATCTGTCGGGCCTGCAGATCGCCTACAAGGCCTGGAAGATCTCGCTCGGCGGAAAGCCGTCGCCGGTGATCGACGGCCTGACCGGCGAGCAGCGCTTCTACTACGGCTTTTCGCAGGCCTGGCGCGAGAAGGATCGCGACGAGGCGATGCTCCATCTCGTCACGACCAATCCGCACTCGCCGCCGCAGTTCCGCGCGGACGGCGCCTCGATCAACAGCGACGGCTTCCACGAGGCGTTCGAGACCAAACCGGGTGACAAGATGTGGAAGGCACCTGCCGACCGCATTCGGCTGTGGTGAGCACGCTGGAGACTTTCTCCTTGAAACCTGCATGATCTTCCAAGGGGCTGCGCCGAATGCGCGGCCCTTTCTCATTCCGCACTGACTTCCTTCGTTGACCAACAAGGCACTTTCATGATCCATCCGAACTTCCGCCGCGCGACCCTTGCGGCCGCCGCGCTGCTGGCTTTGGCCTCCGTCCACGCGCAGACAGCCGGCACCACGACCAAGACGGTCGAGACCACCACCACCGCGACGACCACCGCGACCCAGGAACTGGGCTCGGGTGTCGATCGCTACGGCATGGACC
>JBJMWF010000330.1:0-8730 GCA_045810265.1 Vitreoscilla sp.
GCGTGCAGCGAGGCCATCCAGCGCGGCGCGCGCGCCACCAGGTTCAGCGAGACGGCATAGGGCGCGGCGTCCGGATCGGCATTGGCGCCGTTCAGGCCGGCGGCCAGCACGTCGCGGGCATGGATCTGGGTATCGGTGTTGGCAAAGCGCGCATGCACCGAGGTGCCTTCGAAGGCCACGTAGTCGGCCTTGATCTTGGCGGCGGTCAGCAACTGCTCGACCTGAGTCACCGTGTCGGGGCCGATCTTGGTGGTCAGCTTGGCCGCCGACACCTGCACCGCCGGCGCCTCGCCATACAGGTTGGGCACCGTGTACAGCAGGCCGGCCAGCACGGCCACGACCATCAACACAAACTTCCAGGCAGGGTAGCGATTCATGGGTGATTCCTCGAGGGCATCGCCGCCGCTGCCCGTGCGGGCGCGCGAAGCGACGGCGCCGGCCGCGGCGCCACGGGCGCACGCGGGCCGGCGGGCACTGCTTACTTCATCGTGCCCTTGGGCAGGATCTGGACGATGGCGCTGCGCTGGATCTGCAGTTCGACGTTGCCGCCGGTCTCGATGTGCACGTAGGACTCGCCCAGCTTGGAGATGCGGCCGATGACGCCACCGGTGGTGACGACCTCGTCGCCCTTGGCGATGCTCGAGAGCAGCTCCTTCTGTTCCTTGGCGCGCTTCATCTGCGGGCGGATCGCCACGAACCAGAAGATGGCGATCATCGGGATGAAGAACAGGAACTGGCCGATGCCGCTGTCGGCGGCGGGCGCCGCGGTCTGGGCGTAGGCGGATGAGATCAGGAACACGGCGAAAATCCTCAGGGAAAACGTGGGGAGGGCGTCGACGCACGGGTTGGAAGGCGTCGCACCCCTGCGAAACGTGCGGTCGAGGTGGAGCCGCTGCCGGGCGATTCAAGCCCGGCGCAGTTCGACCAACCCATCATTTTAACGGGCGGCGGGCCAGGGCAGTCCGGCAAGCGGGCGCTGGCTTACCCGCAGAGCCCTTTACGCCCGGGAACGCACCTGGTTGCGGCCGCTGCGCTTGCACTCCTGCAGGGCCGCACCGGCCCGGGCGAGCGCGTCGTCGAGCGACTCTTGCGGCGCCCGCGCCGCCACGCCGATGCTAGCGGTGACGCGCAGTCCGGTGCCCAAAGTGGCCCAGGCGTGGCCCTCGATCGCGGCGCGCAGCCGCTCGGACACCAGCAGCGCGCGCGTCGTCGAGACCGGGCCGCCGAGCGCCACGATGAACAGGCCGCCGTCGGCTCGTGCGAGCAGGTCCTGCGGCCGCGACTGCGCGCGCAGGACGCCCGCGACCGCGCGCAGCACGGCGTCGCCGGTGCTGCGCGACCAGGTGTCGTTGACATGGTGCAGATGGTCGACGTCGATGGCCAGCACCATCAGCGGGCTGTCGGGGAACTGCCGTGCCAGCACGGCGCTGGCCGCACCGAGCTCGGCCCGGTCGGCGAGGCCCGTCAGCGCATCCGCGCCGCCCGGGCCGGGCGATTCGCAGGCGGCTTGCTCCAGCCGAACCAGCGCCTGGGCGACCGCCTGCAACGTCGGCGTCAGCCTCAGCAGGGCCTGACGCTGCGCCGCGCGTTCCGGCAGCGCGGCCAAGGTGGCCAGGCGCGCGGCCAGGGCGGCGCTGGCTGCGAGCGCGTCATCGAAGGCCGGGTCTTCGCAGCCGCTCCCCGCCCGACGCTGCGCCGCCGGCGGCGTGGCCGCGGCATCTTCGGGCAAAGGTGGCACGCGAGGTTCCAAGATGTGCTTTCCGCTTCCCATCGTACGGCGGGTGGCTTGAATCCAGCCGTCGAGCGGCCATATGCAGTGGATCGCCCTGTGGCGTCCTCGGGAAGCAACGCCATGCCGCTCGCCATCGTCCTGCTCGCCGCGCTGCTGCTGGTGGCCGCCATTGCGGGCGCACCGCGTTGGCGCGCCTGGCGCCGCGAGGCCTGGGCCAGCCGGCCGTTTCCAGCCGCCTGGCGCGGCATCCTGCGCCGCATTCCCCTGTATCGGCAGTTGCCGCCCGATCTGCAGCAACAGTTGCGGCGGCGCATCCTCGTCTTTCTCGCCGAAAAGCCCTTCCTGGGCTGCGCCGGCCTGGAGATCACCGACGAGATGCGCGTGACGATCGCTGCCCAGGCCTGTGTGCTGCGGCTCAACCGCGGCGGCGCGCTGTTTCCGGAACTCAAGCAGATCCTGGTGTATCCAGGCGCCTTCCTCGTCGACCGCGTGCACGCGGCCCCGGGTGGCGTACTGCGCGAACAGCGGCGTGCGTTGGCCGGGGAATCCTGGTCGCAGGGCCAGGTGATCCTGTCCTGGCAGGACGTGCTGGATGGCGCCCGCGTGCCTGACGACGGCCACAACGTGGTGCTGCACGAATTCGCGCACCAGCTCGACCAGGAGTCGGGCGCTGCCAACGGCGCGCCGCGCCTGCTCTCGCGCGCCGCGCACGCTCGCTGGGCCGAGGTGATGGGGCGCGAGAACGCGGCACTGCAGGCGCGTATCCAGGCGCGTGAGGCGGCGCGCGCGCGGGCGCAGGCCGAATGGTCGTGGTTCGGGGGGTCGCCTGACGCCGCTTCAGCGCCGGAACCGGTCGACCTGATCAGCGACTACGGTGCCACCAACGAAGCCGAGTTCTTCGCCGTGGTGACCGAGGTGTTCTTCGAGCAGGGCGGCGCGCTGGCACTTCGCCATCCCGCACTGTTTGCATTGCTGGCCGACTACTACGCGGTCGACCCGCGCACCTGGCACGCGCCGATGCACTGAGGGAACGGCCATTCTGCGCGCAGTCGCGGAATCCACCCTCGCCATGCGGCGCCCCGGCAGATGTAGATCCTGCGACAGCGCTCAGGATGACAAACCGCGGGCAACGCTGCATTCGAATCCTTTGGATCATCCAGCCCCCTCTCGAGCCCACACTTCCTCTCACGCCATCAGCGGCATCGCTGACACAACGACAGGAGAGAAATTCATGCTCACGCTTCGCAAGGCCCAAGACCGCGGCCACGCCGACCATGGCTGGCTCAACAGCCATCACAGCTTCTCGTTCGCCGACTACCACGACCCGGCCCACATGGGCTTCGGCAACCTGCGCGTCCTGAACGACGACACCGTCGCCCCCGGCACCGGCTTCGGCACGCACGGCCATCGCGACATGGAGATCATCAGCTACGTGCTCGATGGCGCGCTCGCGCACCAGGATTCCATGGGCAACGGCACTGCCGGCGGCGCCCACGCCGGCGTCATCGTGCCGGGCGACGTCCAACGCATGACCGCCGGCACCGGCGTGCGCCACAGCGAGTTCAACCACTCGAAAGACTCGGCCACGCACTTCCTGCAGATCTGGATCCTGCCGGAACGCGGCGGCATCGCCCCGGGCTACGAGCAGGTCAACGTGCCCGAGACGGCCAAGCGCGGCAGGCTGGCGCTGGTGGGCACGCCGGACAAGGTGCCGGGCGCGGTGACGCTCAACGCCGACGCGCGCATCTTCGCCGGCCTGTTCGACGGCGACGAACGCCAGGAGCTGCCGCTGCCCGCCGGCCGGCTGACCTACGTGCACCTGGCGCGCGGCAGCCTGCGCGTCAACGGCCAGCAACTGGGCGCGGGCGACGCCTTGAAGATCCGCGACGAGGCGACGCTGGTGCTCGAAGGCGGCGACAAGGCCGAGGTTCTCGTGTTCGACCTCAAGCCTTGATCGGACAAGAAGTCGCGGACACCGCGTCTGCATGAGAATGGGACTCGAACCATCGAGTCCCTTTCCATGACCACCTCCCCCAAGCGTTCCTACAGCGCCAACACCCGCCTGCTGCACGCCGACCGCCTCGGCGGCGTGGAACACGGCGCGATCCACAAACCGCTGCACGTGTCGGCGGCCTTCAACTATCCGACCGCGCGCGACCTGGTCGAGGTGTTCCAGGGCAACCAGGCCGGCCACGTCTACGCGCGCCAGGGCAATCCGACCGTCAACGCGCTCGAGGCCAAGGTGACATTGCTGGAGGACGCCAAGGGCACCGCCACTTTCGCCACCGGCATGGCCGCGATCACCGCGGTGTTCCTCGCCTTGCTGCGCGCCGGCGACCACCTGGTCTGCACGCGCTTTTTGTTCGGCAACACCAACAGCCTGATGCAGACGCTGCAGGCGCTGGGCGTGGAGGTCACGTTCGTCGACGCGACGGCGGCCGAGAACGTCCGCGCCGCGATCACGCCCGCCACCCGCATGGTGTTCGTCGAGACCATCGCCAACCCCGTGACCCAGGTCGCCGACCTCGACGGCATCGGGCGGATCTGCAAGGACGCCGGCCTGCTCTATGTCGTCGACGGCACGCTCACGACCCCCTTGCTGCTCAAAGGCAGCGACGTCGGCGCCGGCCTGGTCGTGCATTCGCTGAGCAAGAGCATCTGCGGCCATGGCAACGCGCTGGGCGGGGCAGTGGTCGACACCGGCCTGTTCGACTGGGCCGGCTATGCCAACATCCTGCCGCCCTACAAGAAGGGCCCGGCCGAGAAATGGGGCCTGCTGCAGGTCAAGAAGAAAGGCCTGCGCGACATGGGCGGTACGCTGCGCGCCGAGGATGCCCACCGCATCGCCGTCGGCGCCGAGACGCTGTCCCTGCGCCTGCGGCGCGTCTGCGACAACGCGCTGGCGCTGGCGCAGTGGCTGGAGCAGCAGCCGCAGGTCGCCCGCGTGGTCTACCCCGGACTGGCCAGCCACGCCCAGCACGAGCGCGCGGCCCGGCTGTTCGAGGGCGGCTTTGGTCCGCTCATGAGCTTCGAGCTGCGCCAAGGCATCGACCCCCTCGCCTTCCTCGACGCCCTGCAACTGGTCATCGTCTCGAGCCACCTGGCCGACAACCGCACGCTGGCGATTCCGGTGGCCCAGACGATCTACTACGAGATGGGTCCGGGGCGCCGCGCCGAGATGGGCATCGCAGAAGGGTTGATCCGGCTGTCGGTGGGCATCGAGGACATCGCCGACCTGGTCGACGATTTCTCGCGCGCGCTGGCGAGCGTCGGAAGCTAAGCCGCCGCCCGTTCCAACGGTGCCACCTGCCGCAGCCGCGCCACGTCGCGCCCCGGCGGCGCGCCGAACATCCGGCTGTACTCGCGGCTGAACTGCGAGGCGCTGTCGTAGCCCACGGCGAAGCCGACCGCGGCGACGTCGTCGGCCTGCGCCAGCAAGCGGGCGCGTGCCTCCTGCAGCCGGATCTGCTTCTGGAACTGGATCGGCGTCATTGCCGTCACCGCGCGGAAATGGCGGTGGAAGGACGACACGCTCATCGTCGCCAGGGCCGCCAGTTCGTCGACGCTCAAGGCCTGGGCGTAATGGCGGCGGATGTGGCGGATGGCGTGGCTCACCTGGGCCAGGCGGCTGTCGGCCAGGCCGATCTGGCGCACCCGGCCGCCCTGCGGGCCGCACAGCAGCCGCCACAGGATCTCGCGCTCGATCAGCGGGCGCAGCACCGGCGCGTCGCGCGGCTGATCGAGCAGGCGCAGCAGGCGCACCATCGCTTCCTGCAGATCGAGCGACGCGGCCTGCACGCCCATGCTGCAGGGCGTGGCCGCGAGCTCGTCGGCGCCGGGCGTCTCCAGCAGCAGCGACGCGATCGTCGCCGGGTTCAGGTTCAGGCCGCAGGCCAGGTAAGGCCGTTCGGCGCTGGCGCGCACGATGCGGCTGGCGATCGGCAGGTCGGTGGAGACGACAACGAAATCGCCCGCGCCGTACTCGAATACGCGGTCGCCGACCACCGTGCGCTTGGCGCCCTGCACGACCACGCCGAGGCTGGGCTCGGTCAGGCAATGGATGGCCTCGGTGGGCACGCGCGAGATCGTCGCACGCACGCCCGCCAGCGCCGTGGCGGGCGCGCCCGGCCGCGCGTGACGCGTGATCAGGGACTCGAGTTCGGACAAGGGTTCGGCCATGGCCGCATTGGAGCGTGGGCGCCGCGTGGATGCAAGCCCGGCTGCACGCAATCCGCACGATTGACAGGATCGTGCAATCAATCGCCAGCCTGGTGCTACCGGCCGCACCCCCCAGGCGCGCAGCATGGAGGCCTTCGCAACGAAAGGACTCCACCATGAGCAAGACCTGGTTCATCACCGGCGCCACCCGCGGGCTGGGCGCCGACATCGCCGCCGCCGCGCTGAAGGCGGGCGACCGCGTCGTCGCCACCGGCCGCCAGCGCGCCGCCGTCAGCGACCGCCTGGGGCCGGACCATGACCGCCTGCTGTCGCTGTCGCTCGACGTCACCGATGCAGCGCAGGCCAAGGAGGCGGTGGCCGCGGCGCTCGCGCGCTTCGGCACGATCGAGGTGCTGGTCAACAACGCCGGCTACGGCTACATCGGGTACTTCGAGGAGGCCTCCGCCGACGACATCCAGGCCCAGTTCGACACCAACGTGTTCGGCCTGTTCAACGTCACGCGCGCGGCCCTGCCGGCCCTGCGCGCCGCTCGCCGCGGACACGTCTTGAACCTGTCGTCGACGGCAGGCATCCGTGGCATCGAGGCCGGCTCGCTGTACTGCGCCACCAAGTTCGCCGTCGAAGGCTTCTCGGAATCGCTCGCGCACGAACTGGCGCCGTTCGGCATCCACGTGACCATCGTCGAACCCGGCCCGTTCCGCACCGATTTCCTGACGGCCGACTCGCTGCGCTTCGCGGCCGAGCCCGTGGCCGACTACGACGCGCGCCGCCCGGCGATGCGTGCCAGCTTCGAGCAACGCAACGGCAGGCAGGCGGGCGACCCGGTGCGGCTGGCCGAAGCGCTCGTGACCTTGTCCAACGAAGCGTCGCCGCCGCTGCGCTTCGCGGCCGGCGCCATGGCGGTCGGGGCGATGGACGCCAAGATCGTGTCGCTCAAGACCGAACTCGAGCGCTGGCGCGCGCTTGGGGCGGCGACCGACTTTCCCGCGGGCGAGTAGGCAAAGGTTGTCATCCTGCGCGCAGTCGCAGGACCCACCCCCGCCACGGCGCCGGCCCTGGAACCGTGGCAGACCTTGGCGGGGGTGGATTCTGCGACTCCGCTTCGCTCCGCGCAGAATGACGGCCCTGGAGGCCGCTAGTCCGCCAGCAGCTGGCGCAGCACGTACGGCAGGATGCCCCCGTGCGCGTAGTAGTCGACCTCGATCGGTGTGTCGATGCGCAGCACCAGTGGCACGCGCTGGCTCTTGCCGTCGGCCCGGTGGATCACCAGCGTGGCCTCGGACTGCGGCGTGATCGGCGCCGGCCATTCGATGTCGATGGTCTCGTTGCCGGTGATGCCCAGGCTGGCCCAGGTGACGCCGGCCTTGAACTGAAGCGGCAGCACGCCCATGCCCACCAGATTGTTGCGGTGGATGCGTTCGAAGCTGCGCGCGACGACCGCCTTGATGCCCAGCAGGTAGGTGCCCTTGGCCGCCCAGTCGCGGCTGGAGCCGGTGCCGTATTCCTCGCCCGCGAACACGACGGTGGGGATGCCGGAGGCCTGGTAGGCCATCGCGGCGTCGTAGATCGCCACCGGCTCTGAGCTGTCGGTGGCCAGGCCGGCCGCGGCCGGGCCCTGGTAGATGGTGTAGCCGCCTTCGACGCGGCCGCCGTCCGGGCGCGCCGGCAGCATCAGGTTCTTGATGCGCACGTTGGCGAAGGTGCCGCGCATCATCACCTCGTGGTTGCCGCGGCGCGAGCCGTACGAGTTGAAGTCGGCCGGCAGCACGCCGTTGGACTGCAGGTACTTGCCGGCGGGCGAGTCGGTCTTGATGGAGCCGGCCGGCGAGATGTGGTCGGTCGTGATGGAGTCGCCGAACAGCGCCATGATGCGGGCGCCCTTGATCGAGGTCGGGGCCGCCTTCGGCGCCTGGGTGAAGCCGTCGAAGAACGGCGGACGTGCGATGTAGGTGCTCTTGGGCCAGTCGTAGACCTGCCCGGTGACGCCCGTGATGTCGTTCCACAGCTTGCCGGGGTTGCTCTTGACCTGCGCGTAGTTGGCGCGGAACGCGTCGGCGTCCATCGCGAACTTCATCAGCGCGTAGACCTCGTCGCTGGTCGGCCAGATGTCGCCCAGCCAGACGTCCTTGCCGGCGGCGTTGCGCCCGACCGGCTGCGTCATCAGGTCGACCTTGACGTTGCCGGCGATGGCGTAGGCCAGCACCAGCGGCGGGCTGGCCAGGAAGTTGGCCTTCAGGTTGGGGTGGATGCGCGCCTCGAAGTTGCGGTTGCCCGACAGCACCGCCGCGGCCACCAGGTCGTTCTCGACGATGGTCTGGTTCAGTTCGGGCGTGAGGTCGCCGGCATTGCCGATGCAGGTGGTGCAGCCGTAGGCCGCCACGTTGAAGCCGAGCTGCTCCAGCGCCGGCAGCAGGCCGGCCTTTTCCAGGTACTCGGTGACGATGCGCGAGCCGGGCGCCAGCGAGGTCTTGACGTGCGGCTTGACGCTCAGCCCCGCCGCAACCGCCTTCTTGGCCAGCAGGCCGGCGGCCAGCATCACGCTCGGGTTGCTCGTGTTGGTGCAACTGGTGATGGCGGCGATCAGCACGTCGCCGTGGCCGATCTCGATGCCGCTGGCCGTGACCGCGCGCCGCGACACCTGGTCGGGCGGCAGGTTGTAGCCGTTGCTGGCCGCCGGCGTCACGAGCAGCTCGTCGAACTTCTTCGACAGCTTGCCGATCTCGATGCGATCCTGCGGCCGCTTCGGCCCGGCCAGGCTCGGCGCGACGGTGGACAGATCGAGCGTGAGCGATTCGCTGAAGTCGATGCTGCCGCTGGCC
>JBJMWF010000331.1:0-19328 GCA_045810265.1 Vitreoscilla sp.
CCCGAGCGCCTCGCGGCACTGGTGTTTCTGGACGCCTACGTCGCCCGGGACGGCGACTCGTGCTGGTCGCTGGCGGGCGACTTCTACCGGCAGATCTTCACCGACGGGATGGGCATCGACGGCCGCTCGGTGCTGCCCCCGAAGCATCTGAAAGAGCGTGATCCGCGCTTCCAGCCCCATCCGCTGGCCTCGCTGACCCAGGCATTGAAGCTTCGCCGCGGCGGCGTGGAGACGGTCGCCAGGCGAGGCATGGCCTGGGCCGGCCGCCACGAGCACAGCCCGTTCACCGCGACGTACCAGCGCCTGCGCCAGGATCCGCAATGGGAAGTCGAGGCGATCGACTGCGGACACAACCTGATGGGCGAGGCGCCGGCGCAGACGGTCGACTTCCTGCTTCGGTTCGCATAGCGACTCACATCGACGGATCGGGCAAGCGGACATGCGCCCCCGCAGCCTGACCCCTGGCAGGGTCCCCGCTCAGCGCCCGGGCGAGCTCGCGTTCCAGGCGTCGACGTAGGCGCGCGCACGGGTGGCGATCTCGGCCACCGTCAGCTCGGGCTTGAACAACCCGCCGCCCAGGCCGAAGCCGGTGGCGCCCGCGCGTCGCCAGGCGGCGATGTTGTCCGGCACGATGCCGCCCACCGGCCACAGCGGCAGGCTCGCCGGCAGCACGGTGGTGAGCCCGGTCAGGCCCGACTGGGTCATCGCCTCGGCCGGGAAGATCTTCAAGGCGTCGGCGCCGGCGCGCCAGGCCGCGAAGGCCTCGGACGCCGTGAACACGCCGGGCACCGTGCGCATGCCGCGCTCGCGCGCGCGGCGCACGACGGCAGCGTCGAAGTGCGGCGAGACGATCAGTGACGCGCCGGTGTCGCCGACGGCGTCCACCTGCGAGGTCTCGAGCACGGTGCCGGCGCCGATCCAGGCGTCGGCCGGCGCCAGCGGAACGAGCGTGGCGATGGCGGCGATCGCGCCGGGCCGGTTCAGCGGCACTTCGAGCGCGCGAAAGCCCGCGTCGAACAGGACGCGGCCGATGTCGGCGGCGCGTTCGGGTTGCAAGCCGCGCAGGATCGCCACGAGCGGCAGCTCGGGCGGCCAGGGGCCGGCGTGCGTGTTGGGTTCGGTCATGCCTTGAACTCCTGCGTTGCCAGCGCGCGCCAGGCGGCCAGCTGGATCTGCCGCGCGTCGAGCGACTCGAGGCGACGGCCATGGTGATGCGCGCAGGCCGCATGCAGCGCGGCCAGCGCCGGCTCGCCGATGACGCGCACCGGCTCGTCATGCGAGGGCTGGCGTTGCGCGTCCGCCCATTCGGCGCCGATCAGCAGCCCACTGACGTAAGCGGCAGCCGCGCCCGGCGCGAGCGCGCCCGTGACGACGCGGGCGCGGGCGCCGAACAAGGCGTGCGTCAGCACTGGATTGGCAGCGACGTCCGCGACGCCCTGCAGGAAATCGGGGTCGCCTGCGACGCTGGCGTGGCGCATGCCGGCCGCGACGTCTGCGTCGGCCGTCTGCATCGCGCTGGCCAGCGTGCCGTGCTGGCGCAGCAGCGCGAACAGCTCGCCGGTCATGTAGGTACGAAGCTCGGTGATGCGGCCGGCGTGCAGCCGCACCCACTTGCTGTGCGTGCCGGGCAGCACGTAGCAGCCGTCGGAGGCGGCGGGGCCCAGCAGGTGCAAGGCACCGAAGAGCTGCGCCTCCTCGCCGCGCATCACGTCGACCGCGCCGGCCTGCCCGCGCAAGCAGTAGCCCGGCACGATGAACCAGCGCCGGTCCGGTGGTGCCTCGGTCACGGGCGCCAGGTGCCGCCCCAGCGCGGACAACGGCGTCTCGGCTTCGAGATACGGCACGGTCTGCCAGCCGATGGCCGAGCCGACCATGCCAGCCATCACGACCGGCAGCTCGGCGCTGGCCTGGGGCCAGCCGGCGATCAGGGCCTCGAGAGAGGCGCCGAAGCGCCCCTTGCACGCCTGGGCGCCCTGCCCATCCACACGCTCGCTGATCAGTTCGCCGTCGACGCCGATGAGCGCAGCTCGGCGGTGCGTGGTACCCCAGTCGATACCGATGAATGCAGCGGTCATGTCGCCATTATCTTCGGGGCCGGCGCGCGCCGGCCCCTCCGTCTTCGCAGGATCAGAACCAGATCTCGACCTGCGCGCCGTAGGACACGGCGCTGGTCTTGTTGGTCGGCAGGCCGTTCTGCGGATCTTCCGCCGCGGCGCGGTTGAAGCTCGCGAACGTGGCGTACAGGCGCAGTTCCGGACGCTTCCAGAAGTCCGGGCCGGTCGACAGCGCCGGGCCGATCGTGACCTTGGTCAGGTTCTCCGACGGGCCGCCCGATTCCTTGCGGTTGGAGTAGCCGACTTCGGTCAGGAACTTCAGATTCTTGCTCATCGCGAACGAGCCGCGGCCGCCGATCGAATAGCTGTTCCAGCTGGTCGTGTCGGTCTTGTCGTGCTGGTACAGCGCGATGGCCTGGCCGCCGAACGAGCCGATCTGCCACGACGGGCTTTCGACGATGCGATACGTCTTGGTGCCCGAGTCGGCCAGCGCGTTGCCGAAGCCCTGGTTGATGTTGGTCGAGCCTTGCGAGTACTGCGCCCAGATGTGGTTGCCGCCGCCGAAGAACTTGTCCTGCACGTGCTCGACCGTGAAGCCGAAGCCGTCCTGGCCCTTGCGACCGCCTTGCGAGTCGGCCTTGGAGTAGGTGGCCACCAGGCGCAGCTTGCCGTCCGGGTTGACGCCGATGTCATAGAGCTGGGCGTGCAGGCGCGCGATGCCGTTGCTGGGCGTCGCGGTGGTCGCCAGGCTGCCGTCGTCGTTGCGCACCGGGGTCGAATCGGTCTTGTAGCCGGAGAAGCCGAACTTGCCGAAGCCCGCGTCGATGTTCTCGACGCCGGCGCCCACGCCCGACATGTTGGTGAAGAAGGTGTCGACGATGTGCACGTCGTCACGATCGCGGCGCTTGCCCATCCAGAACAGGGCCTGCGGCGCGATGTCCACGCCCTTCATCTCGACATAGGCCTGCTCGACGCCGAAGTTGTTGTTCGACTCCGTCTGCGGGCTGTAGTAGTTGGTCATCAGCACGGCGTTGAAGTCGACGCCGTCGGCCTTCATGGCCTGGGCCAGCTGGAACTCGCCGTAGAAGTCGCACTCGTTGCCCAGGCGGTACTTCAGGCCCGGGCTGTTCAGGCCATAGCACTGGCGCGATTCGCCGGAGACGTTGGTGGCGGCAGGGCCGCCGCGCAGGTAGCCGGTCCAGTCGACCGCGTGGGCGGAGACGCCGGCGAGGCCTGCGGCGCAGGCGATGGCGGCGCGAAAGACGGCCGTGGTGCGAGGTGTGATGTTCATCTGTTTGTCTCCTGAACGGGCTTTTGAAATCGCAGGACAAGGCTTCGCCCTGCGCGGGAATTGCCAACGCAAACTGCGCGCCGTGGACGGCGCGTTCTCAATCAGAAATCCGGCCGGCCGCTCTTTTCGAGTCGTGTCGACCGCCGCGCACCCGACCGTGGTCGGGCACTCCTCTCATTTGTTCTTGTTGTAGACGTCAACGCAAACGGCAGCCAGCAGGACGATGCCCTTGATCACCTGTTGGTAATCGATGCCGATGCCGAGGATGGACATGCCGTTGTTCATCACGCCCATCACGAATGCGCCGATGACAGCGCCGAGAACCTTGCCGACACCGCCCGACGCCGAAGCGCCACCTATGAAGCATGCCGCGATCACGTCCAATTCGAAACCCAAACCTGCCTTGGGTGTTGCGGTATTGAGACGCGCCGCAAAGACCAGGCCTGCGAGCGCGGCCAGCGCGCCCATGTTGACGAACGTCAGGAAGGACAGCCGCTCCGTCTTGATGCCCGACAGCCGTGCCGCCTTCGCATTGCCGCCCAGCGCGTAGATGCGACGGCCGACGGTGGTGCGGCGGGTGACGAAGTCGTAGACCAGCATCAGCGCGAACATCACGATCAGCACGTTGGGCAGGCCCTTGTACGAGGCCAGCATCCAGCAGAACCAGACGATGACCACCGCGAACGCGATGTTCTTGGCCAGGAAGAACGCGCCCGGCTCCTCTTCCATCGCATGCTTGACGTGGCCCGCCCGTTCGCGCAGCTTGACCGCGAACAGCGCGATGGCAACGATCGCGCCCAGCGCGAGCGAGCTGATGCGCAGCGTCTCGCCGTTGAAGAAGTCGGGGATGAAGCCAGAGCTGAGCAGCTGGAACGCTTCAGGGAACGGCCCCACCGACTGGCCCTGCAGCAGCGCCAGCGCCAGCCCCTTGAAGACGAGCATGCCGGCCAGCGTGACGATGAAGGACGGTATCTTCAGGTACGCGACGAACCAGCCCTGGGCGCCGCCGATCACGCCGCCGACCAACAGGCATAGCACCGAGGCGGTGGCGAAGTTCCAGTTGTAGTTGACCATCAGCACCGCTGCCAGCGCGCCGATGAAGCCCGACACCGAACCCACCGACAGGTCGATGTGGCCGGCCACGATCACCAGCAGCATGCCCAGCGCCATGATGACGATGTAGCTGTTCTGCAGGATCAGGTTGGTCAGGTTCAACGGCTTGAGCAGCGTGCCGTCGGTCATGTACTGGAAGAACGCCATGATCGCCACGAGCGACAGCAGCATGCCGTACTCGCGGACGTTGTTCTTCAGGAAGCCGCCGTATGTGCGCGCGGGTGCCGGCACGGGGGCCTCTGGGGTCATTTTGTCTTCCATGATGCTCATGATGCTGCGTGCGCCTCGATCACGCCAATCCTTGTTTCACGATCGCCCGCATGATCTTCTCCTGCGAGGCTTCCGCCGCCGAGAATTCGCCGACGAAACGGCCCTCGTTCATGACGTAGATGCGGTCGCACATGC
Source organism: Vitreoscilla sp. (assembly GCA_045810265.1). Lineage (GTDB taxonomy): Bacteria > Pseudomonadota > Gammaproteobacteria > Burkholderiales > Burkholderiaceae_C > Scleromatobacter. The sequence goes on from JBJMWF010000331.1 coordinate 4,864, forward strand.
CCAGCAGTTCGGGCATCTCCGAGGAGATCATCAGGATGCATTTGCCCTCGTCCGCCAGCGCCGCCATGATCGAGTAGATCTCGAACTTGGCGCCGACGTCGATGCCGCGAGTCGGTTCGTCCAGGATCAGCAGCTCGGGCCGGGAGAACAGCCACTTGCCCAGCACCACCTTCTGCTGGTTGCCGCCCGACAGGTTGACCGTCTGCTGCATCACGCTGGCGCAGCGGATGTTGAGCTTGCGGCGGTAGTCGGCGGCCGCCGCGAACTCGGCCCCGCCGTCGATCACGCCGGCCGACGAGACGGCCTTCAGGTTGGCCAGGCTGATGTTGTGGCGGATGTCGTCCTCCAGCAACAACCCCAGGCTCTTGCGATCCTCGGTGACATACGCGATGCCGTGGTCGATGGCCTTGCGGATGGTCGAGACGTCGATTGCCTGGCCATGCATGCGCACCTCGCCGCGGATGCGCTGGCCGTACGCACGTCCGAACACGCTCATCGCAAGCTCGGTGCGCCCGGCGCCCATCAGCCCCGCGATGCCGACGATCTCGCCGCGCTTGACCTTCAGGCTGACGCCCTTGACGACGTCGCGGTCTGCGTGCACCGGATGCGCGACATGCCAGTCGCGCACCTCGAACACCGTCTCGCCCGCCTCGGGCGCGAGACGCGCGCGCGGCGGATAGCGATCGGCCAGTTCGCGCCCGACCATGGCGCGGATGATGTGGTCTTCGCTGATGGCGTCGGCCTTGCAATCGAACGACTGCACGGTCGAGCCGTCGCGCAGCACGGTGATGGAGTCGGCCACGCGGGAGATTTCGTTGAGCTTGTGCGAGATCAGGATGCAGGAGATGCCCTGCGCCCGCAGCTCGATCAGCAGGTCCAGCAATGCCTGGCTGTCATGCTCGTTCAGGCTCGCGGTGGGCTCGTCCAGGATCAGCAAGCGCACCCGCTTGGCGAGCGCCTTGGCGATCTCCACCAGTTGCTGCTTGCCGACGCCCAGGTTGGTGATCAGCGCCGACGGCGATTCCTTCAGCCCCACCTTGGCGAGCAGCTCGCGCGTGCGGCGCGTGCCCTCGGCCCAGTCGATGATGCCGAAACGCTGCGGCTCGTTACCGAGGAAGATGTTCTCGGCGATCGACAGCAGCGGCACCAGCGCCAGCTCCTGGTGGATGATGATGATGCCGGCTTGCTCGCTGTCGGCGATGCCCTTGAAGTGGCGCACCTCGCCCTCGTAGCGGATCTCGCCCTCGTAGGTGCCGTGCGGATAGACGCCGCTGAGCACCTTCATCAGTGTGGACTTGCCGGCGCCGTTTTCGCCGACGATCGCGTGGATCTCGCCGGCGCGCACCGTCAGGTCGACGTTGTCGAGCGCCACGACGCCCGGAAAGGTCTTGCGGATGCCGCGCATCTCCAGGATGGGGCCGCCGGCCGCTTTCGCGGCGGCCGCCTCATCGCGTTGCAAGGTCTCGATCATGGAATGCGCGGCCCGTCGTTACTTGATCTGCGATTCCTTGTAGTAGCCGCTGTCGACCAGGATGTGGTGCCAGTTCGACTTGTCCACCAGCACCGGCTTGAGCAGGTACGACGGCACGACCTTGACGCCGTTGTTGTACGTCTTGGTGTCGTTGATCTCGGGCTGCTTGCCGCCCAGCACCGCGTCGACCATGCCGGCGGTGACCTTGGCGAGTTCGCGCGTGTCCTTGAAGATCGTCGTGGTCTGCTCGCCCGCGAGGATGGACTTGACCGACGGCACTTCCGCGTCCTGGCCGGTGACCACCGGCATCGCGACGCCGCCCTTGCCGTAGCCCACGCCCTTGAGCGAGGACAGGATGCCGATCGACAGGCCGTCGTACGGCGACAGCACGGCGTCGACGTGCGCACCGTTGTAGTAGGCCGACAGCAGGTTGTCCATGCGGGCCTGCGCCACCGCGCCGTCCCAGCGCAGCGTGGAGACCTTGTCCATGCCCAGCTGCTTGCTGCGCACCACCAGCTTGCCGGAGTCGATGTAGGGCTTGAGCACCGACATCGCGCCGTTGTAGAAGAAGAACGCGTTGTTGTCGTCCGGCGAGCCGCCGAACAGCTCGATGTTGAACGGGCCCTTGGCCGTCTTCAGCTTGAGGTTGTCGACGATCGAATCGGCCTGCAGCACGCCGACCTGGAAGTTGTCGAAGGTGGCGTAGTAGTCGACGTTCTTCGAGCCCTTGATCAGGCGGTCGTACGCGATGACCTTGACGCCCTTGTCGGCGGCCTTCTGCAGCACGTTGGACAGCGTGGTGCCGTCGATCGACGCGATCACCAGCACCTTGTCGCCCTTGGTGACCATGTTCTCGATCTGCGCGAGCTGGTTCGGGATGTCGTCGTCGGCGTATTGCAGGTCGGTCTTGTAGCCGCGCGCCTGCAGCACCTTGACCATGTTGTCGCCGTCGGCGATCCAGCGGGCGGACGACTTGGTCGGCATCGCGATCCCGACGGTGCCCTTGTCCTGTGCCGAGGCACCAAAAGCCACCACGCCAAAGGCCACCGCGGCCAGCACTGTCTTGAGGAATTTCACGTCTTGTCTCCAATAGTCGGCCGTCATCGGCTCGGGTTTTCGATCATATTCGGCGCGACCTGCAACTCGCTCGGGCAAGCCCTCGACAGGCTCGCAGACCGCCTTCGATGGCCGCGATGGTACGAATGGCTGAGATAACTGCCTAATAGATTTTTTGCGTCTTGCCATATACATTCAGGCATCCGTCTATCGTACATCCATCGCGACCCCGAGACATGTCCACCGCCGACACCCACTGGTTCATCCGCGCCCGCCTGAAGACCCGCCAGCTGCTTCTCCTCGTGGCGATGGAGGAAGAAGGCAATATCCACGGCGCCGCGCAGGTGCTGAACATGACGCAGCCGGCGGCTTCCAAGCTGCTGAAGGACCTCGAGGACATGCTCGAAGTCCGCCTGTTCGATCGCCTTCCGCGTGGCGTGCGCCCAACGTGGTACGGGGAAACCATGATTCGCCACGCGCGCATGGCGCTGGCCAGCCTGAGCCAGGCGCACGAGGAAATCGACGCACTCAAGGCCGGCCGCTTCGGGTCCGTCAGCATCGGCACCATCACGGCGCCGGCGATCACGCTGCTGCCTGACGCCGTGTCGCAGGTCAAGGCGGCGCATCCGTCGCTGCGCGTGGGGCTGCAGGTCGAGACCAGCGACGTGCTGATCGACCGCCTCGCGCAAGGCAAGCTGGACATGGTGATCGGGCGCCTGTTCGCGCGCCACGACAAGTCCGACCTGCGCTACGAGGCGCTGGTCGAGGAGCCGATCGCGGCCGTCGTGCGTCCCGGCCATCCCCTGATGGAGCGCACCAGCCTGAAGCTGGCCGACCTGGCGAGCGCCGCCTGGATCGTGCCGTCCGCGGGCAGCGTGCTGCGCCATCGCTTCGAGCTGATGTTCCAGGAGGAAGGCCTGCCCGCGCCGAACGACCTGATCGAGACCACCGCGCTGCTGTTCATGACCAAGATGCTGGAACAGAGCGACCTCATCGGCGTCGTCGCGTCGGACGTCGCCCTGTACTACCAGGAGCACGGCCTGGTCGCGATCCTGCCGGTGGAGCTGCCCTGCAAGATGGACGCGTTCGGGCTGATCACGCGCACCGACCGGCTGCTGGCGCCGGCGGCGCAGGTGATGCTGCGCGCCATCAAGGCGGTGGCGCATGACGTGTACGGCACGCCCTTGATGCTCGACGAACCGGCTTGACGGCTACGTTCGCCGGCGTGCCACCACCAGCCATCCGCGCACCGGCGCCTGCTTTTCCTCGCGCAGCACCGCCTCCACCGGGGCTTGGACGAGCAGCCCGGCCGCCTCGAACACCTGCCGCGCGTGCGCGCCATCGTGCGCATAGCGGCCGTTGTCCTGCAGCTTGTGCGTGGCGTCGCCGCCGTCCCCCAGTGCCTCCAGCGTGAACACGAAGGTGCCGCCCGCGCGCAGCGCGCCGTGCACCGCGCGCGCGACCTCGCCCAGCTCGCCGAAGTAGTTCAGGGTGTCGGCGGAGACGACCAGGTCGAAGGCGCCCGGGCGTTCGCGCAGGAACGCGGTCAGTTCGGCCTTGTGCAGCTCGTCGTAGGCGACGCGCTGGCTGGCGCGTTCCAGCATCGCCCCGGAGAGGTCGCAGCCGACCAGGCGCAGCGCCCACGGCCGCAGCAGCGGTCCGCACAAGCCGGTGCCACAACCGATGTCGGCGACGTCCAGCTGGCGCGACGGCGACGGCAGCGCGGCGGCGACCGCGTCGGCGACGACCTGCGGCGCGCGGTAGTGGAGGCTGGACAGCTTGCCGTCGAAGGTCGGCGCGAAGCTGTCGAACAGCTTCTCGACATACGCGTCGCTGGCGCGCCCGGGCGTGCCCACGCCGGTGCAGGCGGCCAGGTGATGCTGCACGTACGGGTTGTCGGGCTCCTGCGCGAGCCAGGCCCGCAGGATGACGACGGCCTGCGCCGTCTCACCGACGTACAGCAACAATTGCATGTAGAGCTGGCGCCGCTGCTCGTGCGGCGGGAGCAGTTGCATCGCGCGCAGCGCGGCGGCGACGCCCTCGTCCACGCGGCCGTCCGAGATCAGGGCCAGCGCGAGGTTGTGCATGGCGGGCCCGTGATCCGGGTCCAGCTCCAGGGCCTGCCGGCAGGCCTGCTCGCTGCGCGCCGTGTCGCCCTGCTTGCGGAACACGCGGGCCACGTTGGACCAGGCCTGCGGCGAGGGCGCGAGTTCGAGGCTGCGCTTGAACGCCTCGCCGGCCTCGTACATCTGTTCCAGGCGCATCAGCACGTTGCCCAGGTTGTTCCAGACGCCGTCCGCTTCGGGCTGGAGCAGGACCACGCGCCGCATCAGCGCCGCGGCCTCCGCCAGTTCGCCGCGCTGGTGCTTGAGGATGCCCAGCCAGTTGAGCACGTCGACCCGGTCGGGGTCGCGCTCGAGCACGGCCTCGTAGATCGGCCGGGCCTGCTCGAGGTAGCCGGCCTGATGGCGCTGCACGGCGTGGGCGAGTGCCTCGTCCAGCGTCATGGTCACTTCGCGGGCAGTGGTCGTCGGCTCGGTCGGGGCGTTCATGGTCGGCTCCTGAGGAACGCCCGCACTATGCACGCGGCCCTGGCGCAGCGCCATCCCGACTGCCCCGCATCAGGCGTCGGTGAAATGAAGGTAGTCGCGATAGTTGGGGTTCAGTCGCAGCAGCTCTGCCCGCTCGGCCGCGGAGGGTCGCCACAACTGGTCGCCCACGGTCGGCGCCGAAGGCGGCAGGCGCAGGCCCGAGCCCGCCAGCCGCGCCAGGCCGATCGCCGAGAAGACGTTGGCCGGATACAGCCCGCGCACCGCGCCCGCCCGCACGTCCATCTCGGGCACCAGCCAGTCGGCGCGGCCGCCGTCGACCTCGATGGCCGCGCCGAAGAAGCCACGTCGTATCGGCGCTTCAGACAAGGGGTTGAAGTTTCCGCCCAGCCATCGGCAATAGCCGTAGTGCATGCGGTGGCCCATCAGCATGCGCAGCAGCTTGTCCTGCGCCGCGTCGGACGCCGGGCGCAAGCGGGCGAAGATCTCGAAGGCGCGGGCCCGGTCGCCGACGGAAGCGCCTTCGGCGCCGAAGTAGCAGACGACCTCGCCCGCCTCGTCGTGCACCAGCAGCGTGTCCAGTTGCACCGGCCGCATCTTGGCCAGCGCTCGCCGCAGGGAGGACATCTCCTGCGTATGGCCGTGGTTGATCGAACCGTCCAGCGGCGTGGCTTGGCTGACATCGAGCACGGCGTCGACCAGCGCGAGCAGCTCGCCGGCCGGGCCATCTTCACCGAAAGGAGAACACCAGGCGCGGACCAGCGTGAGGCTGGCGCGCTTGCTGCCGAAAAACATCATCTAGGCGCCCTTGCACGCGATTGCCGATGCGACGATTGTCCTCGACAACGCGGGGCTGCCGCCCGGCAACCGCAAGCGCGCTACGCCCAGCCGGCGTCGACCTTGAACTCCTGCGCCGTGCACATGCGCCCGTCGTCGGCCGCCAGGAACAGCACCATCTGCGCGATGTCGTCGGGCTGCAGCTTGTCGGGCAGGCACTGGTTGCGCGCGATGTCCTCCTCGCCCGCCGGCGTCAGCCACTTGGTCACCTGGCGCTCGGTCATCACCCAGCCGGGCGACACCGTGTTGATGCGGATGCGCGACGCGCCCAGCGGCTTGGCAAGGCCGCGGGTGAGGCCATTGACCGAGGACTTGGCGATCGCATAGCACGGGTATTCGCCGCCCTTGGTCTGCCAGCCCGTCGAGCCCAGGTTGATGATGGAGCCCTGCCCCAGGCGCTTCATGCCCGGCACCACCGCCTGGATCGCGAAGAAGGCGGCGCGCTCGTTGATCGCCATGCGGTTGTCCCAGTACTCGGGCGTGACCGATTCGAGCGTGTGGCGATCGTCGCTGGCCACGTTGTTGACGAGCACCTGGAAGTCTCCCATCGCCGCGGCCGCATCGGCGACCGCCTGCTGCAGCGCGGCGAGGTCACGCACGTCACAGGCGCGCCACCAGGGCGCCTGCCGCCCGCCGGCCTGGATGCGCGACGCGAGCGCGGCGCTGGCCTCGGCAGCGATGTCGATGAACGCGACCCTGGCGCCCTGCGCCGCGAAGGCCTCGACCATGGCGGCGCCGATGCCCGAGCCACCGCCCGTGACGAAAACTGATCTGTCCTTGAGGCTGGGAAAGCTGGCCACCACCATCGGGCCTGCCGAATGCTCGATGGCGGAGGAAGTGCTGAGATTTGTCATCGATACCTTTTTTGCAATGTCAGATGCGTTTATCTTTATTTTTCCAATATCAGTGTGCGGCGATACGATGCGCCCCGTCAAGTCGAGAAGAGAAGCCCCATGGAGACAAAAAAGCCCGTCCGCCGCAGCCAAGCCTGGTTCGGCAAGAATGACCGCGACGGGTTCGTTCACCGAAGCTGGATCAAGAACCAGGGATATCCGCACGATGAGCTCGATGGCCGTCCGGTCATCGGCATCTGCAATACCTGGAGCGAGCTGACGCCGTGCAACGGCCACTTCCGCGAGCTGGCGGAATTCGTCAAGCGCGGCGTCTATGAAGCTGGCGGTTTTCCGCTGGAGTTCCCGGTCATGTCGCTGGGCGAGACACAGCTGCGGCCCACCGCGATGCTGTTCCGCAACCTGGCGAGCATGGACGTCGAGGAGTCGATCCGCGGCAATCCGATCGACGGCGTCGTGCTGCTGATGGGCTGCGACAAGACCACCCCCGCGCTGATGATGGGCGCCTCGAGCTGCAACCTGCCGACGATCGGCCTGTCGGGCGGCCCGATGCTCAACGGCAAGTTCCGCGGCCAGGACATCGGCTCGGGCACCGGAGTCTGGAAGATGAGCGAGATGGTGCGCGCCGGCGAGATGACGCAGGAGGATTTCACCGCTGCCGAGAGCTGCATGCACCGCTCCAAGGGCAACTGCATGACCATGGGCCCGGCCTCGACGATGGCGTCGATGGTCGAGGCGCTGGGCATGTCGCTGCCCGAGAACGCCGCGATCCCCGCCCCCGACACGCGCCGCAACCGGCTGGCCCAGCTGACGGGCCGCCGCATCGTCGACATGGTCAAGGAAGACCTGACGATGAGCAAGATCCTCACGCGCCAGGCTTTCGAGAACGCGATCCGCACCAACGCCGCGATCGGCGGCTCGACCAACGCGGTGATCCATCTGCTGGCCATCGCCGGACGCATCGGCATCGACCTGAAGCTGGGCGACTGGGACGAGCTTGGCCGCCAGGTGCCCTGCCTGCTCGACCTGCAACCCTCGGGCAAGTTCCTGATGGAGGACTTCTTCTACGCCGGCGGCCTGCCTGCGGTGCTGCGCGAGATCCAGCACCTGCTGCACCTGGATGCGCCCACCGTCAACGGCAAGACGATCGGCGAGAACATCGCTGCCGCGCCGTGCTGGAACCGCGAAGTGATCCGTCCCCTGGCCGAGCCCTTCATGGCCGACGCCGGCATCGCCGTCGTGCGCGGCAACCTCGCGCCGGACGGCGCGGTCATCAAGCCGTCGGCCGCCTCGGCTCACCTGCTCAAGCACCGCGGCCGCGCGGTCGTCTTCGAGACCATCGAGGACTTCCACGCCCGCATCGACGACGAGGCGCTCGACATCGACGAGCACTGCATCATGGTGCTCAAGAACTGCGGGCCCAAGGGCTACCCCGGCATGGCCGAGGTCGGCAACATGCCGTTGCCGCCCAAGGTGCTGCGCAAGGGCATCACGGACATGGTGCGCATCTCCGATGCGCGCATGAGCGGCACCGCCTACGGCACCGTGGTGCTTCACACCTCGCCCGAAGCGGCGGCCGGTGGCCCGCTGGCGCTGGTGCAGAATGGGGACATGATCGAACTCGACGTGGCCGCCCGACGCCTGCACCTGGAGGTCAGCGACGAGGAGCTCGCGCGCCGCCGTGCGCTTTGGCAGCCGCAGGAGGCCCCCAAGCGCGGCTGGCAGAAGCTCTACGTCGAGCACGTGCAGCAGGCCCACCTGGGCGCCGACCTCGACTTCCTGGTTGGTGCGAGCGGCGCCGGCATTCCGCGCGATTCGCACTGACGATGGGACTGGCCACCGCTCCGCAGATCCTCACGGCACCGCGCGTCGTCGGCGACGTGCGCGCCACGCTCGGCGAGGGCCTGTGCTGGTCGCCGCGCGAGCAGGCCTTGTGGTGGGTGGACATCCTCGAGCACCGCCTGCTTCGCGACAACGCCGCCACCGGCGCGCACGACGCCTGGTCCTTCGACGAGACGATCTCCGCGGTGGCCGAACGGGCCGCTGGTCCCGGGCTGGCCATCACGCTGCGGCGCGGCCTGGCGCTGTTCGATCCGGCCGCCGGCTCGCTCGCCCGCCTGGACGAACCCGAGCCTGAGCGCCAAGGCAACCGCTTCAATGACGGCAAGTGCGACGCGCGCGGCCGCTTCTGGGGCGGCACGATGGACTTCGCAGTGCGCGCGCCCACCGGCGCGCTGTACTGCTTCGACGCCGCCGGCCGCGCCAAGCGCGCGATCGACCTGGGCTGGATCGTCACCAACGGCCCCACGTGGACGCAGGACGGCCGCACCATGCTGGTCAACGACACGGTCAATCGCCGCGTCGTCGCCTACGCTTTCGACCCCGAAACGGGCGCCGTCGGCGCCTCGCGCGAATGGCTCGTGCTGCCCGAAGGCGACGGCCACCCCGACGGCATGACCACCGACGCGGCCGGCCGCATCTGGATCGCGCACTGGGGCGGCTCGTGCGTCACCTGCCGCGATCCCGACACCGCCGCCGAACTGGCGCGCATCGCGCTGCCCACGGCGCACATCACGAACGTCGCCTTCGGCGGCCAGGACATGACGACGCTGTTCATCAGCAGTGCCAAGTTCGAGTTGAGCGCCGCGCAACTGGCGGCGCAACCGCTCGCCGGAGCGTTGTTCGCGGTCGAGACGAACGTCGTCGGCCAGCCCGCCAGGCTCTTCGCGGGCTGACCAGCGCCACGCGCACGGCGAAACGCGATTTCTCCCACGCTTTCGGCCCGTCCGGACATGCCCGGGCCCGGGCGAACGACTAGACTCTGCCTGCTGGACGGCAGCAGCGTCCCGCCAAGAAGACGGACTCGTTCCAGGGAGGAACCTCATGAATCGGACCTCGACGCGAGCGCGCCCGCTGCGCGTGGCGCTTGGCGGCGCCCTGCTCTGCGCGCTCGGCGCCACGGCGAACGCGCAGTCCGTCGCGTTCAGCGGCATGCTGGGCGACAAGGCCTTGCTGATCATCAACGGACAGGCGCGCGGCGTGGCCGTCGGCGCCACGCTGCAGGGCGTCAAGCTGGTGCGCATCGACGGCGCGCAGGCGCAGGTCGAGACCGGCGGCAAGACGCTGACGCTGCGCCTGGGAGGCACCGCCGTGGTCGCGGGCGACAGCGGCGGCGGTGGCAGCGGCTCGCGCATCGTGTTGCCGGTCGGCTCGGGCGGCCACTACACCGGCCTGGCGTCCATCAACGGCCATCCCGTCCAATTCCTGGTCGACACCGGTGCGACGATGATCGCGATGAGCGCGGACGTGGCCACGCAGATCGGCCTGGACCCGGCCAACAGCACGCTGTCGGCGGCCATGACCGCCAACGGTGCCGTCGCCACGCGCACGATCACGCTCAACAAGGTGACGATCGGCGACGTCACCGTCTACAACGTCCAGGCCATGGTGATGCCGCAGGCCATGCCGATGGTGCTGCTGGGCAACACCTACCTGTCGCATTTCCAGATGCACAACGACAGCAATTCTCTGGTGTTGGACAAGAAGAACTGACGGTCGGCGCCGGCGGCAGCGGGTCCTGCTGTTTCGAACGGCAACAATGGCCACCGGATCCGCCGGAGCCTGCTTCGGGCGCGTGACTTGCCGCCCCGGGCGACAAGCGCCGGCCTCGCGCCGGGGCACTTCGACCCGCGCCCCGGGCGCGCAGGAGCCTTCCCATGCAACTTCGTTCCCTGGGCCGCACCGGCCTGCAGATCGCGCCCGTCGTCTTCGGCGGCAACGTCTTCGGCTGGACCGCCGACGACAAGCGCAGCTTCGAGCTGCTCGACGCCTTCGTCGACGCCGGCTTCAACGCCATCGACACCGCCGACGTCTACTCGCGCTGGGTGCCCGGCCACCAGGGCGGCGAGTCCGAGACGGTGATCGGCCGCTGGCTCAAGGCGCAGCCGGGGCGCCGCCAGCAGGTGCTGCTGTTCACCAAGGTCGGCATGGAGATGGGCGACGAGCACAAGGGCCTGGGCAAGCTGTGGATCGAGCGCGCGGTGGAAGACTCGCTGCGCCGGCTCAACACCGACGTCATCGATCTGTATCAGTCGCATCGGCCGGACCCGGAGACCTCGTACGAGGAGACACTGGACACCTACGACCGCCTGATGAAGGCCGGCAAGATCCGCGCGTTCGGCTGCTCCAACTTCGACGCGCGCCAGTTGGCGGAGGCGCAGGATTCGGCCCGCATCAACGAGCTGCCGCCCTACCAGACGCTGCAGCCCGAATACAACCTGTGCGACCGCGCGAGCTACGAGGGCCCGCTGCGCGATCTCGCGATCCAGCAAGGCCTGGGCGTCATCACCTACTACAGCCTGGCCTCCGGCTTTCTGACCGGCAAGTACCGCACGGAGGCCGACCTTGGCCAGAGCCCGCGCGGCGGCGGCGTCAGGAAGTACATGAACCCGCGCGGCATGCGCATCCTCGCGGCGCTGGACCAAGTCGCGCAGCGACACGCCGTGCAACCGGCGGACGTGGCGCTGGCCTGGCTGATCACGCGCGAGGGCGTGACCGCGCCGATCGCCAGCGCAACCAGCCTTGAACAGCTCAAGCACTTCTCCACGGCCGCGGCGCTGGGGCTCAGCGAGAGCGACCGGGCACTGCTCGATCAGGCCAGCGCGCCGGAAGCAAGTTGACGCCGTTCGTCGGCCCACGAGGCGGCCTGTCGCCGCGTGGCGCCGGGACGTCGCAGCGTCGTTGCCGGAACATCGCAGCGCAGGGACAGTCGGGAATCTCCACGCTTGCCGAGAGCCACCAGATGACCACCCTGCTCAGCCAACTGCCCGCACTGGCCCTCGCCGCTGTGGCCATTGCGTCCAACGCCGCAGACGCGCAGCCGGACCTCGCCGCCACCGTCGCAGCGCTGGACACCGCCGCCTTCGACGCCTTCAACCATTGCGAGGCTCCGGGCCAGCTCGATCGCTACGCGCGCTTCTTCGCACCCGACGTCGAGTTCTATCACGACCTCGGCGGCGTCACCTGGACGCGCGACGACATGATCGCGCAGACCAGGCAGAACGTCTGCGGCAAGTTCCAGCGCGAGTTGGTGCCCGGCACGCTCAAGGTCTGGCCGATCAAGGACTACGGCGCGCTCGCCCGCGGCGAGCACCGCTTCTGCCACTACAAGGCAGGGGGCACGACGCACCCTTGCGAGGGTCAGGCGGAGTTCACCATCCTGTGGCGCCACCAGGGCGACGCGTGGACCATCACGCGCGCCTTCAGCTACGGGCACGGATCCAACTAGGGCCGCCGCGGGCGGCCCCTGCCTTCACGCGGCAGCGGTCAACCGACCCACTTGCGCGCGTTGCCGAACATGCGCGCCCACGGGCTCAGCGCCGACGCGTCGCCGCCGCTCCAGCTCATCTGCACGTTGCGGAATACACGCTCGGCGTGCGGCATGATGGCCGTGAAGCGGCCGTCGGCCGTGGTCACCGCCGTCAGGCCGCCGGGGCTGCCGTTCGGGTTGAGCGGATAGGTTTCCGTCGGTTGGCCGTGATGGTCGACGTAGCGCATCACCGCCTGGACCTTGGCCGCGTCGCCGCGCTGCGAGAAGTCGGCGAAGCCCTCGCCGTGCGCCACCGCGATCGGCAGGCGGCTGCCGGCCATGCCCTGGAAGAAGATGGACGGCGACTGCAGCACTTCGACCAGCGCCAGCCGCGCCTCGAACTGCTCCGAGCGGTTGCGCGTGAACTTGGGCCAGTCCTGCGCGCCCGGGATGATGGGCGACAGCGCCGCCAGCATCTGGCAGCCGTTGCACACGCCCAGCGCGAAGGTGTCCTTCTTGCCGAAGAAGGCCTCGAACTGCTGCGCCAGCTCCGGGTGGAACATCACCGAGCGCGCCCAGCCCTCGCCCGCGCCCAGCGTGTCGCCGTAGCTGAAGCCGCCGCAGGCGACGAAGCCCTTGAACTCGTCCAGCGTGACGCGGCCGGCCATCAGGTCGCTCATGTGGACGTCGTAGGTGTCGAAGCCGCCCAGCGACATCGCATAGCTCATCTCGACGTGGCTGTTGACGCCCTGCTCGCGCAGGATCGCGACCTTGGGACGGGCCAGGTTCAGGAACGGCGCGGCGACGTTGTCCTTCGGATCGAAGGTCAGCGAGACGTGCAGGCCCGGATCGTCCGCCTGGCCGGCCAGCGCGTGTTCGCTGTCCGCGCAGGCGGGGTGGTCGCGCAGCCTGGCGATGCGCCACGAGGGCTCGTCCCAGGCCTGCTGCAGTTCGACCAGCGGCTTGGAGAAGACGGCCTTCGCATCGCGCCAGACCTCGACGATGCCGCGTTCGTTCGGCTTGCCGATCACGTGGCTGTGCGCGGAAAGCCCATGCGCGCGCAGCACGCCCAGCGCCGCATCGCGCTGGCCGGCCGGCACCTGCAGCACCGCGCCGAGTTCCTCGTTGAACAGCGCCTTGAGCGTCAGCTCGTCCCGGCGGGCGCCGACCTGCGTCGCCCAGTTCTTGGCGTCACCCGCATCGGCGACGCCTTCGGCTTCCGTCACGAGCATGTCGACGTTGAGGCTCAGGCCGGTGTGGCCGGCAAACGCCATCTCGCAGGCCGCCGCCCACAGGCCGCCGTCGCTGCGGTCGTGGTAGGCCAGCAGCAGGCCTTGTGCGCGCAGCGCGTTGACGGCCTCGACCAGCCAGACCAGCAGCTTCGGATCGTCCAGGTCGGGCACCGCGTCCCCGAACTGCTGCAGCGTCTGCGCCAGCACCGAGCCGGCCATGCGGCTCTTGCCGCGGCCCAGGTCGACCAGGATCAGCGCCGACTCCTCGCGAGCGAGCTCGGGCGTGCGCGTGCCACGCACGTCCGCGAGGCTGGCGAACGCCGTGACGATCAGCGACACCGGCGCGACGACCTGTTTCGTCTTGCCCTCATCGCTCCAGCGCGTGCGCATGGACAGGCTGTCCTTGCCCACCGGCACGCTGATGCCCAGCGCCGGGCACAGTTCCATGCCGACGGCGCGCACCGTGTCGTACAGCGCCGCGTCCTCGCCCGGCTCGCCGCAGGCCGCCATCCAGTTGCAGGACAGCTTGACCCGAGGCAGCTCGATCGGCGCGGCCAGCAGGTTGGTGATGGCCTCTGCCACTGCCATGCGGCCCGAGGCCGGCGCATCGAGCGCGGCCAGCGGCGTGCGCTCGCCCATGCTCATCGCCTCGCCCGCGAAGCCCTTGTAGTCGGCCAGCGTGACGGCGACGTCGGCCACCGGCACCTGCCACGGGCCCACCATCTGGTCCCGGTGCGACAGGCCGCCCACGGTGCGGTCGCCGATCGTGATCAGGAAGCGCTTGGAGGCGACGGTGGGATGGCGCAGCACGTCCATCGCGGCCTGCTCAAGGGAGACCCCGGTGAGGTTCAGCGGCGACTCGGTGCGCTGCACGCGTGCGACGTCGCGCAGCATTTTGGGCGGCTTGCCGAACAGCACGTCCATCGGCATGTCGATGGCGCGCGAACCGCCCTCGCCGTCCTCCAGCACCAACGCTTTGTGATCGGTGGCGCGACCGACCACCGCCAGCGGGCAGCGCTCGCGCTCGGCGAAGGCCTGCAACATCGGCAGGGACTCGGGCGCGATCGCCAGGACATAGCGCTCCTGGCTCTCGTTGCACCAGATCTCCTTGGGGGCCAGGCCGGACTCTTCGAGCGGCACCTGGCGCAGGTCGAAGGTGGC
>JBJMWF010000332.1:0-18096 GCA_045810265.1 Vitreoscilla sp.
CGAGGCGATGGAATACGACGTGGTGATCGTCGGTGCCGGCCCGGCGGGCCTGGCCACCGCGATCCGCCTGAAGCAGTTGGCCACCGAGGCAGGCAAGGAGGTCTCCGTCGTGGTGCTCGAGAAGGGCTCCGAGCCGGGCGCGCACATCCTGTCCGGCGCGGTGATGGATCCGCGCGCGATCACCGAGCTGCTGCCGAACTGGAAGGCCGACGGCGCGCCGCTGCTGCAGCCGGTCACGGGCGACGAGTTCCTGTTCCTGTCGGAGACCGGCTCGAAGAGCGTGCCCGAGTGGCTGCTGCCCTACCCGTTCCACAACCACGGCAACTACGTGATCAGCCTGGGCAACGTCGTCAAGTGGCTCGCCACGCAGGCGGAGGCGCTGGGCGTGGAGATCTTCCCCGGCTTTTCCGCGGCGGAGGTGCTGTACGACGACAAGGGCGCGGTCAAGGGCGTGGCCACCGGCAACGTCGGCGTGGGCCGCGACGGCCAGCCGCACGACGGCTTCCAGCTGGGCATGGAGCTGCACGGCAAGTACACGATCTTCGCCGAGGGGGCGCGCGGCCATCTGGGCAAGCAGATCCTCTCGAAATTCAACCTGCAGGAAGGCCGCGACGCCCAGAGCTGGGCCATCGGCATCAAGGAACTGTGGGAAGTGCCGGCCGACAAGGCCAAGCCGGGCCACGTCGTGCACACCGCCGGCTGGCCGATGACCGACGCCTTCGGCGGCGGCTTCCTCTACCACCTCGAAGGCAACAAGGTGACGCTGGGCTTCGTCATCGGCCTCGATTACCAGAACCCGTGGCTCAGCCCGTTCGAGGAGATGCAGCGCTGGAAGACGCACCCTGCCATGCGGGCGCACATCGAAGGCGGCAAGCGCATCTCGTACGGCGCCCGCGCGATCAACAACGGCGGCCTGCAGAGCCTGCCCAAGCTGGTGTTCCCGGGCGGCGCGCTGGTGGGTTGCGACGCCGGCACGCTCGACGCCGCGCGCATCAAGGGCAGCCACGCCGCCATCAAGACCGGCATGCTGGCCGCCGAAGCCGCGTTCGAGGCGCTGCAGGCCGGCCGCCAGGGCGACGAGCTGTCCGCCTACCCGACGGCCTTCGAGCAGAGCTGGCTGCACAAGGAACTGCAGCGCACCAAGAACTTCAAGCTGTGGTTCAAGAAGGGCAAGCTGGTCGGCAACCTGATGACCGGCATCGAGCAGTGGCTGATGCCCAAGCTGGGCATGCCCATCCCGCCCTGGACGCTGCGCAACACGAAGAAGGACAACGAGTCGCTGCTGCCGGCCGACCAGGCGCCCAGGATCGCGTATCCCAAGCCGGACAACAAGCTGACCTTCGATCGGCTCAGCTCGGTGTTCGTCAGCAATACCAACCACGCCGAAGACCAGCCGATCCACCTGACGCTGAAGGACAACTCGGTGCCGGTACAGGTCAACCTGGCCAAGTACGCGGGCCCGGAAAGCCGCTATTGCCCGGCCGGCGTCTACGAGTTCGTCAAGAACGAGGACAACACCGACCGCCTGCAGATCAACGCGCAGAACTGCGTGCACTGCAAGACCTGCGACATCAAGGATCCGACGCAGAACATCGTGTGGGTGACGCCGGAAGGCGGCGGCGGGCCGAACTACGCCGGCATGTGACGGCTCTTTGCAGGTTCGAAACGCCCGCCTCGCCGCGGGCGTTTTTCATGGTCACGTCGGCGCCGGCGACCGCCGACTTCGCCGTCGGAGAAACCTGCAACCGCGCGTGATATTGGGCACCTTTCCGATGCCACGGCCGGCGAAAGTCCGCTAGTCTCGTGTCACGACAACAAATACGGGACACCCACAGCACATGGCCGCCTTGCGGACGCTCACCGATGCGCTGCTGACCACCGACCGCCGCCAGCGCTTCCGTCTCGCGCAGGCCTGGCTGGCCTGCCTGATGATGTGCTTCTGCGTGCTGGCCCTACACGTCGCGGCGTCGTTCGGCCTGGTCGACCCGGGCCCGATCTGGTGGTGGTCGGCCGCCTCGGTGGCCGGCATGTTGGTGGTCGTCACGCTCATCCGCAGTGGACTCAACAGGCAGTTCGCCGACCCGGCTCTGACCATCCAGCAGATGCTCTACGCCGTGCTGTGCGCCGCCTGGGCCTACTCCTTCGCGGGCCGGGCACATAGCGTGGTGGGCATCATCCTGGCCGTCATCCTGATGTTCGGCATGTTCGGACTGTCGAGCCGCCAGGTGCTGTGGGTCGGCTTCTACACGCTGGGCCTGTTCGGACTCGTCATGGCCCTGAGCGCCCAACGCAACCCGGAGCACTACCCTGCAGGCGGCGAGATCGTCTACTTCATGATGTTGTGCATCATGGTGGTGGGCGTGGGCCTGCTCACCGTGCGCCTGCACCGCATGCGCGACCGGCTGCGCCGGCAGAAGGTCGAGCTCGAGGCCGCGCTGGCGCACATCCATCGGCTGGCAACGCACGACGACCTCACCGGCCTGGTCAACCGCCGCCACATGCAGGAGCTGCTCGAAAACGAGCGCATGCGGCTGGAGCGCAGCGAGCAGGACTGGTGCGTCGCGCTGATCGACCTCGACCACTTCAAGTCGGTCAACGACGCCCACGGCCACGCCATCGGCGACGAGGTGCTGCGCGCGCTCAGCCGCCACGCCCACACGCTGATCCGCCGCACCGACGTGCTGGCGCGCTGGGGCGGCGAGGAGTTCGTGTTGCTGCTGCCCAATACCCCCGTGGGCATGGCCGCCACCTCACTGGAGCGCCTGCGCGAACACTTCCACGCCAACCCGCTGGTCGTCCAAGGCATCGCCCTGCCCGTCTCGTTCTCGGCCGGACTGACCGAACACCTGCGCGGCGAGACCATCGCGCAGACGCTGGAGCGGGCGGACAAGCTTTGCTACCAGGCCAAGACGCTGGGGCGCAATCGGGTGGAGCGGGGGTAGCGGGGTCGATCGCGCCTTGTCCTCGGTGGGATCGGCGTCAGGCACCGCCCCGCGGTGGGATCGGCGTCAGGCACCGCCCCGGATCGCGACGACGGTCCTCGCTTCGGCCCGTGCCCCAGCGCGATCCGGGGCGGTGCCAGACACCTCGCGCGCTGGCCGGCCGAAGGTCGGGGCGACGATGGAGGTGTCTGGCATCGTCTCGTCCGCGCTTCGCCGTCGGCGACCGTGTCGATGCTCATCGCGGACGAGACGGTGCCTGACGCCGATCCCTCCGGAAACCGCACCCGGACGCACGAACACGCCGAAATGCAGTAGTTGGCGCACCAGGCAGCCAGACGAAGCACTTAGCCTCGTGACATGCCTCGCCCACCCCGCCTTGAATACGCCAACGCCCTCTACCACGTCACCTCCCGCGGCGCCCGCAGGAGCGCCATCTTCCAGGACGACAATGATCGAGCGACGCTGCTCGCCATCCTGGCGCTCGCATTGCGGGACTGTGATGCGCAGGCGTTCGCGTACTGCCTGATGGGCAATCACTATCATTTCGTGCTTCAGACGCGGCGGGCGAATCTCTCGGCCCTGATGCATCGCGTCAACAGTGCCTACAGCCTCAGGCACAACCGTCGGCATGCACTGCCAGGGCCCCTCTTTGAAGGCCGATTCAAGGCGTTGCACGTGGATCGTGACGTCTACCTGCTGGAAGTTTGCCGCTATGTCGACCTCAATCCCGTCCGCGCGGGCTTGGTCGACTCGCCGGCTCAGTGGGCTTGGTCGAGCTACCGGGCGCACGTGGGATCCACGCCGTCGCCGTCGTGGCTGGCATCGCGGGAGTTGCTTGGCGTCCTGACGGGACAAGTCGCTGAGGACGGCGCGCAGACCGCGGCCTCCAGGCGGAACTATGCCGAGTGGGTGGAGGCTGGCCGGGAGGTTCGCCTCTGGCAACAATCGCTTCGCCAGGATCGGTTTCTCGGCGATCGAGCGTTCGTGGAGCGCGTCATGCGGGCGGCGCAGTGAGGACTGTCTTGTCGTGAGCGAGCGTCCTGGGGATCGGCGCCAGGCACCTCGATCGCGATCGGCGGGCCAGCTTCGATCGATTGTCCGGCGCGATGCGAGATGCCAGGCACCTTCGGCAGGCACCCGTTCGGCGGGCACCTCCGGCGACGTCGACGCCGGCTCAGAGGGGTTCGACCGTCACGCCGACGCGCGGGGCGTTGCCGGAGCCGCCGCGGATGACGCCGCGCAGGGGGGCGACGTCGGCATAGTCGCGGCCCCAGGCGAGGGTGACGTGATCCTGGCCGACGGGCACGTCGTTGGTCGGGTCGAGCGCGAGCCAGCCATAGGGCGGGCACCAGACGGCGGCCCAGGCGTGCGATGCGTCGGCGCCGACCAGGCGGGGCTTGCCGGGTGGTGGCTGCGTCAGCAGATACCCGCTGACGTATCGTGCGGCCAGGCCGAGCGAGCGGCAGGCGCCGATCATCACGTGGGCGAAGTCCTGGCAGACGCCATGGCGCAAGTCCAGCGCCTCCAGCGCACCGGTGGTGACGGACGTGCTTTGCGGCAGGTAGTCGAACTCGTCGTGGATCTGGTGCATCAAGGCGAGCGCCAGCTCGACGATGCCCGGGTTGGCGTCGGCGGCCGGACGCGCCCAGTCGGCGAGCGCCCTGGCGCGCGGCGCGAGCGAGGAGTCGAGCGCGAACTCGGCGGCGTCGAAGGCGGCGCGCTCGGCGCGGCGCTCGTCCGACGACTCGCTCGCGCTGACGCTGTGCGCACTCGCGCCCGCCTGCAGGCGCAGGTCGCGCGCGACCTCGCGCCAGGGCTGGCTGGTGCCGGGCGCGGGCATGGCCTGCAGGCTGACGCCGGCCTCGAAGGCGGAGGTGACATCGAGCTGGTCGTGCACCTGCGAATGCGCGAAGACCTGGCGCGCGTTGCCCCAGGGATCCGTCGTCTCACGGATGCCGCTGGCCAGGTCGACGCCGGCATCGGGATGCGGCGAGACGACCAATGACCAGGCGCGGATCTGCTGGGTGGCGGTGTCGCGCGGCCGCAGGTGAGCGAGATGGTGCGCGCCTTCCACTTCGGAGTCGTAGCGGTAGCTCGTCTGGTGGCGCACGCGCAGCCACCGCACGGCGGGCGCGGCCATGGTCTCGGCGGCGGCGTCGCGTTCGGCGTCGTGCTCGTAGGCGTCGTCCGCTTCAATGCGTGGTTGAGGATCGTCGCTGTCAAAGCCTTGCGACTGGGACTGGGACTGGGACTGGGATTGCGACGACTCGGGCTTGGCTTGCGCCTGCTCCTGGCCGTCCTGCGCCTGGCCGACCGGCTGCGGCTGCCACTGCAGCGGCCAGGTCATTGGAGTCTCGAAGTCATCGGTCATGAAGCATCCCTCCGCCTGGCGGCTGCGGTGCGAGCTCCCTTCGGAGCAGCCGGGCGTAGGCACTGCCCATCCTCCGCCTGGCGGCTGCTGTGCGAGCTCCCTTCGGAGCGGCCGGGCGTTCGCTCATTGCCACACCGTGTGATCACCCGGCCCGACATGCGAGAACAGACGCCGACCGACCTCGGCGGAAAGCGCCTGCGTCCGGTCGCTCAGCCTCTTCAGCGACGACAGCAGCACCTCGTGTCGCCCGTCCTCGTCGACTTCGAGCAAGTTCTCCAGCGCCCACTCGTCCGGCGCGGGCAGCTCGTCCAGCATGCGCTGCACCCAGCGTTGCTCGTGGCGCGCGAGGCGTTCCACGCGGTCGCGCAGGGTGCGCGCCACGCCGGCCAGCGAGCGCGGGTTGTCCAGCTCCAGCACCAGCAGGTGCAGCAGCGGCGGCAGCTCGCGGCGGGCCTGGAACTGCGCGCGGTAGGTGATGGTGGAGTCGAACAGGCCCAGCAGCAGCCCGAAGCCGTCGTCGCGCGCCGGCAGGTCGAGCTGCAGGCCCAGCATCAGGGTCTGGGTGAGGAAGTCCAGGCGCTCGGTCTGGCGGCCGACACTGAGCAGCCGCCAGCCGTCATCGCGCGTCATGCGGTCGGACTGCGCGCCGGTGATCGCCGCCAGGTGGGTGGCGGCGCGCTGCAGCACCACCAGCACATCGCTGACCGACTCCACCGCGTGGCCAGGCAGGCCTGCCGTGGCGCCGGCCGCGGCGCCCGCCGTCGCGCGCGGCTGCAGCACCGCGCCCAGACGCTCCTCGAAGTTGCGGCCGACCGCATCGATCAGTTGCCAGTGCTCGACCGACAGGCGCTCGCGCAGCGCCTGTGCGCAATGGCGCAACGCGCGCAGGTTGAAGGCGATGCTGGTCGCCGAGGCGTCGGCCATCGTGTGCACCAGCGACCGCTCGAACACGCGCACCGATTGCGCGGGCGACGGCACGCCGCCGCCGATCAGGCCGTTGCGCAGCGCCAGGCGTCCGAGTGCGTCCAGCATCACCGGGTTGGCGTTGTTCAGTGATTCGAGCGTGATGCGCGCGAGTCGCACGCTGTTGTCGGCCCGCTCGGTGTAGCGCCCCAGCCAGTACAGGTTCTCGGCGGCGCGGCTGGTGACGGTGCGGCGCGTGCGCGCGAGGTCGGCGGCGCTGAGCGGCTTGGGCAGCAGCGTGGTCGCATCGACCTGGCCTTCGGTCAGCACCCAGGTGTCGACGCTGACGCTGCCGTGCTGCATCGACAGCCAGGCGTCCTGCGCGGCATCGCGCCGAGTGGCCACGCGCGTGAGCGCGCCCGGCATCACGTGCCAGCCGCCACGGCCATCGGTCATCGCGTAGACGCGCACCAGCGCCGCGCGCGGCTCCAGCGTGCCGTCGTTCCACACCGGGATTTCCGACGGCCGCACGCGCGCTTGCAGCGTGTAGGCCGCGGGGCGGGCGTCGATGTCGGCCAGCAGGTCCTCGCGCGCTCGCGCTGACAGCTCGGCCACGCCGTGCGGCGCGAAGCCTTCGGTGGTGTCGCTGCTGGGGAAGGTCGGTGCGACGACGAAGTCGGCCAGGCGTCCGCGCTGCGCCTGCCAGACGCTGTCCTCGCCGCACCACCAGCTCGTCGTCGAAGGCAGCAGCAAGGCCTCGCCCAGCAAGCGGCGCGAGATCGCGGGCCAGAACGCGGCCAGGCCCGGGCTTTCGAGAAAGCCCGCGCCGGGCGCGTTGGCGACCACCACCTGGCCGGCGCGGATCACGCCCAGCAGGCCCGGCACGCCGAGCGCGGAGTCGCCACGCAGCTCCAGCGGGTCGAGGTACTCGTCGTCGACGCGGCGCAGCAGCACGTGCACGGGCTCCAGGCCATGCAGTGTCTTCAGGAACAGGCGCTCGCCGCGAACGGTGAGATCGCCGCCCTCGACCAGCGTGATGCCGAGATAGCGTGACAGGAACGCATGCTCGAAATACGTCTCGTTGTGCGGGCCCGGCGTCAGCAGCACCACGCGCGCGCTGTCGCCTTCCGGGCTGAGCCGCTGCAGGCCTTGCAGCAATCCAAGGAAGCCGGCGGCCACGCGCTGAACGTGCAGGTCGCGGAAGGCCGCGGGAAACTGCTGCGAGATGATGAGCCGGTTCTGCAGCAGGTAGCCGAGTCCTGACGGCGCCTGCGTGCGCTGGCTGACGACGCGCCAGTCACCGGCGGGCCCGCGCGCGAGGTCGAACGCGGCCACGTGCAGGTGGACGCCGCCGGACGGCCGGCAGCCGTGCATCGCGCGCAGGTACTGCGGATGCGCGAGCACCAGCGATGTGGGCAGCAGCCCTTCGTCAAGCAGGCTGCGGCTGCCATAGACGTCGGCCAGCACCGCATCGAGCAGCCGCACGCGCTGCTGCACGCCCGCCTCGATCTCGGCCCAGGCCGCGGCGTCGATGAGGAAGGGCAAGGGCTCGAGCGGCCAGGCGTTGGCGGCCGCGGCGCCTTCGGCGTAGACGTTGTAGGTGACGCCGTCGTCCTGCACCCGACGCTCGATGCGGGCCTTGGTCTGCGCCAGGTCGATCCAGCCGTCGGGGCCGGCGGCGTCGAAGAACTGTCGCCAGGTGGGAGCAAGCTCGGCGCCGGCGGCTGCCTCCTCCGCGACCATGCCGTGCAGCTCGTCGAAGCTGCCCGGCGTGCCGTGCTGCGCCGCGGCGCGCGCCAGCACGGCCGCCTCGGGGGCGTCGTCTGGCAGGAAGCTGGTCTGGACGGAGGTGGGCATCTATTCGGTAGCAGTACGCTGGTCTCGGGAAGCGAGGCTCGCACCCGAGCCCACCGCCGCTCCCTTGACGGAGAGCGACGGCGGGAGCGCGGGGCTCACCGATTGCGGCGCAGATCCAGCGTGAACGGAAACTCCAGGCTGCGCTGCGGTCGGGAAACCGCCATTTTCCCAGGTGTATGGCCGAGCGCGAAGAAACGCGCCAATCGGCGGCTCTCCGCCTCGTACGCATTGACCGGAAGCGTTGCATAGTTGCGACCGCCCGGATGCGCCACGTGGTACTGGCAGCCGCCCAGCGAGCGCTGCGACCACAGGTCGACCAGGTCGATCGTGAGCGGCGCCTGCACGTGGATGGTCGGATGCAGGCCCGAGGGCGGCTGCCACGCGCGATAGCGCACGCCGCCGACGAACTCGCCCACGCGCCCCGTCGGCTGCAATGGCACCGGCTGGCCGTTGACCGTCAGCACATGGCGCGAGTCGACCAGGCCCGTCACCTTCAGCTCGATGCGCTCCAGCGACGAGTCGACATAGCGCACCGTGCCGCCGGCGCTACCCTCCTCGCCCATCACGTGCCAGGGCTCGAGCGCATTGCGCAGCGTCACGTGCACGCCGCTGGAGGCGAACTCGCCCACCTTCGGAAAGCGGAACTCCATGTGCGGCGCGAACCACGCGGCATCGAAGGCCATGCCGGCCTCGTTCATCTCGGCGATGACGTCGTCGAAGTCGCCCTGGATGAAGTGCGGCAGCAGGAAGCGGTCGTGCAGCTCGGTACCCCAGCGCACCAGCGGCTGGTCGTAAGGCTTGTTCCAGAAGCGCGCCACCAGCGCACGCAGCAGCAGCTGCTGCACCACGCTCATGCGCGCATGCGGCGGCATCTCGAAGGCACGCAGCTCCAGCAGGCCCAGGCGGCCGGTGGCCGAGTCGGGCGAGTACAGCTTGTCGATGCAGAACTCGCTGCGGTGGGTGTTGCCGGTGGCGTCGACCAGGATGTTGCGCAGGCTGCGGTCGACGAGCCACGGCGGCACCGTCTCGCCCCGCTCGCGCGTCGCGCGCGCGATCTCGGCCAGCGCGATCTCGAGTTCGTACAGCTGGTCGTTGCGCGCCTCGTCGATGCGCGGCGCCTGGCTGGTCGGGCCGATGAACAGGCCCGAGAACAGGTAGCTCAACGACGGATGGTTGTGCCAGTAGGCGAGCAGGCTGCCCAGCACCTCGGGCCGGCGCAGGAAGGGCGAATCGGCCGGCGTGGCGCCGCCCAGCACGAAGTGGTTGCCGCCGCCGGTGCCGGTGTGCTTGCCGTCGATCAGGAACTTCTCGCTCGACAAGCGCGACTGCCGCGCCGCCTCGTAC
Organism: Vitreoscilla sp.; assembly: GCA_045810265.1. Lineage (GTDB taxonomy): Bacteria > Pseudomonadota > Gammaproteobacteria > Burkholderiales > Burkholderiaceae_C > Scleromatobacter. The sequence continues at coordinate 9,418 of JBJMWF010000332.1, forward strand.
AGGAACTCGGTGTTCTCGACCAGCTCGTGCCAGTTGAACGCCGGGTGGATGTTGACCTCGATGACGCCCGGATCGGGCGTGACCTGCAGCAGCTTCAGCCGCGGATCGCGCGGCGGCGGGTAGCCTTCCAGCACGATCTTCGTACCCAGCTCCTTGCAGGTGGCCTCGATCGCGGCGAGCAGCTCGAGGTAGTCCTCCAGGCGCTCGAGCGGCGGCATGAAGACGTACATCACGCTGCTGGGCGAGCCGACGCGTTCGGCCTTCGGCCCGTTGGCGCGACGCGGATCGCGCACCTCGATGCACAGCGCCGAGCGCGTGACCCAGGTGGCCGACTCGAAGCGGGCCGGGATGCGGTCGTCGACCGGCGCCGGCCCCGTGGCGGCGGCGGCCGAGGCCGCGCGGTTGGCGGCCAGCGTCGCGGCGACGCCGGTGCCAGCAGCCGCGCCGCCCACGCCGGGCGTGATGCCACCGACGATGCGAGTGGGCACGGCGCGGCTGTCGGCAGCAGACTGCGGCGCGATCGGCGCGCTCATGCCTGCACCGCCAGGCACGCCGATCACGCCTTGCGGCGCGGACGGCGACGTGGCGCCAGTGACCTGGAACGAGGTCGGCAGCGCGCCGCGCGGCGCGAACGGATCCTGTTCGATCAGGAACGGGTACTCGTTGTCGCGCACCCAGGCCAGCGAATCCAGCGGCAGCCGATAGCCCATCGGCGAGTCGCCGGGGATCAGGTACATGCGCTCGCCGCGGAAGTGCCACGGGCCGGTGACCCAACGGCCGCCGACCAGCCCCGGGCCCGGCTCGCGGCGCAGCGGCAGCACGTAGCCGACCGGCGCATCCAGGCCTTGCGAGTAGACGCGGCGCAGCCGGTTGCGTTCGAGCTCGTCGGACAGCCGCGCATCGAACGGATCGACGTTGATCGGCAGCTGGCGCTCGCGCCACAGGTAGTAGAACGTGTCCTCGAAACCGGCCTGCACCGTGGTGTCGACCAGCCCCAGCCTGCGCGCCAGCGTCGCGCCGAAGCGCTGCGCATCGGCCGCCGTGTAGTGCTGCGGGTCGCGTTCATCGGCGAACAGCGACGGATCGCTCCAGCACGGGCGGCCGTCGGCACGCCAGCAGATTGACAGCGCCCAGCGCGGCAGCTGCTCGCCCGGGTACCACTTGCCTTGCCCGTAATGGAGGAAGCCGCCGGCACCATAGCGATCGCGCAGTCGCAGCACCAACTCCTGTGCCCGCATGCGCTTGGTGGGCCCGAGCGCATCGGTGTTCCATTCGGCACCGTCGCGATCGTCGATCGAGACGAAGGTGGGCTCGCCGCCCATCGTCAGGCGGACATCGCCGGCCCCCAGTTGCGCATCGACCTGGTCGCCGAGCGCGAGGATCGCCTGCCACTGCTCCTCCGAATACGGCAGCGTGACGCGTGGCGACTCCCAGATGCGGGTGACGGCCATGTGGTGGCTGAACTCCACCTCCGACTCGTCGACGCCGCCGCTGATCGGCGCGGCACTCGAGGGCTGCGGCGTGCAGGCGAGCGGGATGTGCCCCTCGCCGGCAAGCAGGCCCGAGGTCGGGTCGAAGCCGATCCAGCCGGCGCCGGGCAGGTAGACCTCGCACCAGGCGTGCAGGTCGGTGAAGTCGATCTCGGTGCCGCTGGGGCCGTCCAGAGCTTTCTGGTCAGGCGCGAGCTGGATCAGGTAGCCCGAGACGAAACGTGCGGCCAGGCCCAGCTTGCGCAGCACTTGCACCATCAGCCAGCCGGAGTCGCGGCAGGAGCCGGAAGCCAGCGTGAGCGTCTCCTCGGGCGTCTGCACGCCGGGCTCCAGGCGGATCAGGTAGCGGATGTCGCCCTGCAGCCGCTGGTTGAGGTAGACCATGAAGTCCATGGTCGCGCGCGGCTCCAGCGGGATGCTGTCCACGAAGGCGTCGAAGGTGGGGCCCTGCGCCTCGACGACCATGTAGGGCGCCAGCTCTGTCGCCAGTGCCTCGTCGTACTTGAACGGGAACTTCTCGGCGCTCTCCTCCAGGAAGAAGTCGAACGGGTTGTAGACCGCCATCTCGGCGACCAGGTCGACCGTGACCTTGAACTCGCGCGTCTTCTCGGGGAACACCAGGCGCGCGAGGTAGTTCGCGAACGGATCCTGCTGCCAGTTGATGAAGTGGTCGGCCGGCTCGATCTTGAGCGAGTACGACAGGATGGGCGTGCGACAGTGCGGCGCCGGACGCAGGCGGACGATCTGCGGGCCCAGAGCGACGAGCCGGTCGTACTTGTAGTGCGTGATGTGACTCAGTGCGACGTGGATGGCCAAGGAGGAACTCCCTCAAGAAATGCTGACCCCGCGCGCCGGAGGCGGCCGCGGGATCCGGAATGGTGCAGGCGCATCGACTGGGCGATGCGCCGCTCGTTGTCACTGCGTGACGAGGAAGTCCTTGCTGATGCCCACCCCCAGCTCGCCGACATTGGCCAGGAACTGCGTCAGGAACGCATGCAGGCCGGTGGACAGGATCTCGTCGATGCGGCCGAAGCGCAGGTCGGCCTCGAGGCGGCCGGCGCGGCGCAGCGTCTCGCCCGAATTGGCGTTGGCCACGTGGCGCAGGTTGCCCACCATGCGGTTCATGCAGTGGGCCAGCGAGCGCGGCATGTCGGCGCGCAGGATCAGCAGCTCGGCCACCTTCTCGGGCTGGATGACATTGCGGTAGACCTTGCGGTAGACCTCGAAGCCGGACACCGAGCGCAGGATGGCCGACCAGTGGTAGAACTCGTACTCGTTGTCGCGTTCGTCGGCATTGCCGTAGAAATCGCTGTCGACGTCGTGGAACTTGACGTCCAGCAGGCGCGCGGTGTTGTCGGCACGCTCCAGGAACGAGCCGATGCGCACGAAGTGAAAGGCCTCGTCCTGCAGCATGGTGCCCACCGCCACGCCGCGCGACAGGTGCGAGCGGAACTTGACCCATTCGAACACGTTGGCCGGATCGCGCCTGAGCTCGCCGCTGGCCAGCAGCTTGTTGAACTCCAGCCAGGTCTGGTTCTGCGTCTCCCACACCTCGGTGGTCAGCGTGCCTCGCACGGCACGGGCGTTCTCGCGCGCGGCGCGCAGGCAGCTGACGATGGACGACGGGTTCTCCTCGTCGCCCACCATGAACTCCATCAGCTTTGCCGGGTTGATGGCGCCATAGCGCTCGGTGTAGTCGCCGGTGAGCTCGCTGATGGCCAGCAGGCCGCGCCAGCCCAGCTCGGCGACGGCGTCGGACTGCGGCAGCAGCGCGGTCTGGTAGTTGACGTCGAGCATGCGCGCGGTGTTCTCGGCGCGCTCCATGTAGCGCGACATCCAGAACAAGTGGTCGGCGGTGCGGGAAAGCATCGTTGCAGGTCTCCTCAGGCCGATTTCGTGCTTGTTTGAGATTGCGATTGCGACTGGCTCTGGGCCCCGCCGCCTTGCGACTGCGATTGCACCTGGGCCTGCGGCTCGGCCTCCAGCACCCAGGTGTCCTTGGTGCCGCCGCCCTGGCTGCTGTTGACGACCAGCGAGCCCTCCTTGAGCGCGACGCGCGTCAGGCCGCCCGGCACCATCTGCACCTCCTTGCCGGACAGCACGTAGGGCCGCAGGTCGATGTGGCGCGGGCCGATGCCCGATTCGACGTAGGTCGGACAGGTCGACAGGCTCAGCGTGGGCTGGGCGATGTAGTTGGACGGGTTGGCGATCAGCTGGGCGCGGAAGGCCTCGATCTCGGCCTTGCTGGCCGCCGGGCCCACCAGCATGCCGTAGCCGCCGGCGCCGTGCACTTCCTTGACGACCAGCTCGGGCAGGTTGGCCAGCACGTACGACAGCTCCTTCGGGTCGCGGCACTGGTAGGTGGGCACGTTGTTGAGGATGGGCTTCTCGCCGAGGTAGAACTCGATCATCTTGGGCACGTACGGATAGATCGACTTGTCGTCGCCCACGCCGGTGCCGATGGCATTGGACAGCGTGACGTTGCCGGCCTTGTAGGCGCGCAGCAGGCCGGCGCAGCCCAGCGTGGAATCCTTGCGGAAGACCTCCGGGTCCATGAAGTCGTCGTCCAGGCGGCGGTAGATCACGTCGACGCGCTTGGGGCCCTGCGTGGTGCGCATGTAGACGAAGTCGTCCTTGACGAACAGATCCTGGCCCTCCACCAGCTCGACGCCCATCTGCTGCGCCAGGAAGGCGTGCTCGAAGTAGGCCGAGTTGTACATGCCGGGCGTCAGCACGACGACGGTCGGATCGTTGCTGCCGACCGGGGCGACGCTGCGCAGCGTCTCGAGCAACAGGTCGGGGTAGTGCGCGACCGGGGCGACCGCGTGCATCGAGAACAGCTCGGGGAACAGCCGCATCATCATCTTGCGGTTCTCGAGCATGTACGAGACGCCGCTGGGCACGCGCAGGTTGTCCTCCAGCACGTAGTAGCTGCCGGTGCCGTCGGGGTTGCCGGCGCGCACGATGTCGACGCCCGCGATGTGCGAGTAGACGTCGCCCGGCACGTTGACGCCGACCATCTCGGGGCGGAACTGCGCGTTGTCCAGGACTTGCTCGCGCGGCACGATGCCGGCCTTCAGGATCTCCTGGTCGTGGTAGACGTCGTGGATGAACTTGTTGAGCGCGATGACGCGCTGCGCCAGGCCCTTCTCCATCTCGCGCCATTCGTGCGACGGGATCACGCGCGGGATCTGGTCGAACGGGATCAGGCGCTCCGTGCCTTCGCCGGCATCCTTGTCGCCATAGACGGCGAAGGTGATGCCGACCCGGCGGAAGATCAGTTCGGCCTCGTTTCGACGATCGCGCATCAGGTCGGCTGGCTGCTCGGCCAGCCACTGCGCGTAGTCCTTGTAGTGCTCGCGCACCGCGTTGCCCGCGGCGCGCATCTCATCGAAAGGCGAATTCATGGCGAGCTTGGGCTCCCTGGTGCGGCGCCGCGCCGCGCGGCGATCCGTGTGTAGGCATAGCAACAACCGCTCCAGCCAGCGCCGGCCGCGCATCGGGGCCGGCGGGGCCTGGAAACGCGGCAACGGCGCCGATCCGGCGCAGGCATTGCCACCCCAGTATCGACGAGGCACCGCCGCTGTGCAATGCAGCGCAGCAATGAGGCACTGTCGCGCACCAGATTGAGCGGGCGGGCGGGTCGGATGCACCGGGATCCGGCGTTGTGGGTCGTCGGTGCGCACCCGTGGAGGCGGCTGGCCGTCTGGAGGGCGGGCGTGCGCGTCTGTCCTGGGTGTCAGGTGCACACCGTGCCGGGATGGGCGCGTTTCGTCGCCTCCGAAATGCAGATCGTCCGAAGGTCGACGCGTCTGGCCAGAACTGAACGCAAGATGGCGCCCCACCATGTCGAGTCGCCTGGAGCCGAGCACCATGAACATCGCCCGCCGTCCGCTTTTCGGGTCCGCCCTGATCGCCATCGCCGCCTGTCTTGGCCTGGTGGCCGGGCCTGCTGCCACCGCATCGCCGACGAGTGCGGCCAGCCCGTTCAAGGCCGGCGAGATGGCCGGCCAGGCATCTTCCCATAGTGCGGCTGTGCGGAACCATGGGAATCCGGACATCCGGATGCTGGTCTGGTATCCGGTGGCGTCCTCGGAGGTCGAGCAGCCTCTCGATGCGGGAGGCCCGGTCTTTGTGGCCGGCGCGGTCGCAGGCAAGGCGCCGTTCGCGGACGCCATGCGGCATCCGGTCGTCCTGCTTTCACACGGGTTTGGCGGAACCGCCAGGCAGATGACCTGGCTGGGCACCGCGTTGGCGCGAGCGGGCTACGTCGCGGTCGCGGTGGACCACCCGGGCACGAACGGCATCGACGGCATCACGCCCCAGGGTGCGTACGCACCCTGGGAACGGGTGGGCGACCTGGTCGCGGCGCTGGACCTCGTGCTTGGCGATCCGGTGATCGCGCCCCACGTCGATGGCAATAGCGTCGGCGTCGCCGGCTTTTCCATGGGCGGCTTCACGGGAGCCCTCATCGTCGGCGCCCGGACGGACTTCGGGAACTTCAACGCGTTCTGCCGCAGCCCGAAGCGCGACGCCATCTGCGAGAAGCAAACGGAATTTCCGCTCGACTACACGCAGATGCGGCAAGCGCTCGAGGGGCCTGCGATGACGCAGATTCGCGAGCACGAACAGGCCGACCTGCAGGACAGGCGCGTGAAGGCCGCGTTCCTGATCGACCCGGCGCTGGGGCCGGCGATCAGCCTCGCCAGCCTGCGGCAGGTGCAGGTTCCCGTCACCGTGCTCTACGGAACCGCCGATGCGATCGCGCCGCCTCGAAGCAATGCCTTGCTCATTGGCGGCTCCATCGCAGGCGCCACGCTGGTTCCCTTGCCGAACGTGGGGCACTATGACTTCCTGTCGGAGTGCAGCGACGCGGCTCGCCAGGGAGGGCTGGTCTATTGCGCCGACGGCGCCGGAAGGACGCGGCATGAGACGCATGAGCGCACGTCGGCCGCGGCGATCGAGTTCTTCGACTTGGCCTTGCACGTCAAGAGGTGAGACGCTGATGGCCGCCAGGAACTACGGCGCCCGTTGCCATTGCCAATACCGGCGCCGCAGCGTCCGCGTGCACTGCGCGTCGCCGCCGGCCCACAGCCAGGCGCCGCAGTGGTCGGTGCGCACGACGAGAATCCCATGGGCGCCATAGCGGGCCACGACCTCGGGCGCGGGGTGTCCGTAACGGCTGCGGTAGCCGACCTGGATCACCGCCACTTGCGGACGCACGGCGTCCAGGAAGGCGTCGGTGGACGAGGTGTGGCTGCCGTGGTGTGGCACCACCAGCACGTCGCTGCGCAGGGCCGCGTCCGGCCCGTCGCGCGCCCGCGCGACGAGCCGCGCCTCGCCGGGCGCTTCGACGTCGCCAGTCAGCAGCGCGCTGGTGCCGTCAACCGCGACGATGCGCAGCACGCAGCTGAGGGCATTGGTCTTGGCACCGGGGCGGTAGTCCTCGGCGAAAGGATGGAGGACGCTAAAGCGCACGCCGTCCCACTCCCAGCCTTGTCCGGCCTGGCAGGCGGTGTGAGGCTGCGGGTTGGCGCGCAGCGGGTTGTTGGCAGACAGCGAGCTGCGCAGCGCGAGCACCGGCATGCGGTCGATGATGGACTGGGCGCCGCCCACGTGGTCGGCGTCGGCGTGACTCAACAGCAGCACGTCGACCCGCGGCTCGCCGCGCGCCTGCATCAGCGGCAGCAGCAGGCGCTTGCCGGCGTCGTTGTCGTCGCCGAAGCGTGGGCCGGTGTCGAACAACAGCAGGTGGGCATGGGTGCGCACCAGCACCGCGGTGCCCTGCCCCACGTCGGCCGCCACCAGCTCGAAGCGCCCGGCGGGCGGCCGGGCGACGAACGGCCACAGCAAAGGCGGCAGCATGGTCACACCCAGCATGCGCACACGCCAGGGCAAGGGCAGCATCAATAGCGCGCCGCCGGCCAGCCCGGCGACCAGCGCCCACCCGGGCGCCGTCGCGACGTGGACGCTGGCGAGCGGCCAGCGCGCCAGCCAGGCCAGCAGCCACAGCAAGGGCGTCAACGCCAGCGCGGCCAGCTGCCACAAGGGCGGCAGCGCGATGCCAAGCAAGGTCAATGGTGTCACCACCAGCGTGACCCACGGCTCGGCCACGAGGTTGGCGACAAGACCGACCAGCGACACCTGCTGGAAGGCAACCAGCGTCAACGGCGCCAGGCCGATGCTCGCGATGACCTGCGCGCGCATGCCGCCGCGCAGCTCGGAGGCGATGCGATGGGCGATCTCGCGGGGGCGCGTGGCCATCCGAAGAAGCGTCGCGCGCCATGCCCGTGGGTTGGGTCGCCCGTCGGGTGGTGAAGGGGTCGCCAGCCGGCTGTCCGGATCCGAGCTCGCACCGCCGCTCGCTGTGGCGATGGCGGTGGATGCGGCACCCATGCCGAGACCCTCCGCGGTACCTGCGCGCACACCCGCACCCGGAGCCGCAGGCATGCCCCCGTTCGCGTCACGCGCCAGCGCGCCCGCGTCCTCGCCCGCGACCGCGAGCGCGCCCTGGCCCTGGCCCGCGGCTGCGGCCGGCGCTGCACGTGCCGGCTCCGACACCATCAACAAGCCGACCGCCGCGAACGACAGCCAGAAGCCCGGTTGCAGCAGCGCCCAGGGGTCGAGCAGCGTCACCGGCACCATCGCCGCCAGCGCCACCAGCGACGCGGGCCAGTTCAAGCCGAGGCTGCGCAGCAGCGCCGTGGCGGCAAGCATCAGCACCGTGCGTTGCGCCGGCACGCCCCAGCCCGCCAGCAGCGCGTAGAGCCAGGCGACGGCGACACCGCCCCAGCGCGCGGCCATCGGCGTCGGCAGCCACAGCGCGGCCCGCTCGGAGCGGCGCCACAGCGCACCGGCGGCGGCACCGCCCAGCCACCCCAGCATCGTGATGTGCAGGCCCGAGATGGACATCAGGTGCGCGACACCGGCATTGCGAAACACCTCCCAGCCCGGACCGGAGACGGCCGCCTGGTCGCCCACCGCCAGCGCCGCGAGGGCGCCGGTTGCCGCGGAATCGCCACTGGACTGACCGCTGAGCATCAGGCGGTCGCGCACCCATTGCCTGGCGTTGGCGATCGGCGCCCAGGACGCGGCCAGCAGCTGCCCGTTGCCGCGCACGCTCCCTGTGGCGCGCAAGCCCTGGTCGAACAGCCACAGCTCTGCATCGAAGCCGTCCGGGTTCATCGCG
>JBJMWF010000333.1:0-10199 GCA_045810265.1 Vitreoscilla sp.
GCTGATCCTGCGCTTCGTGCGCGAATACGCCAGCGCGCAGAACGAACATCGCGTGCTGACCGAGGACGTGCGCTTCCTCGAGGAGGACGAGCGCCGCCAGGTGCAGGAGCCGCAGCGCCGCGTGGTGGCCGCGTTCGCCGACGCCATCGCCGCCGTACGGCCCAACCTGGCGCGCAACGAGCTCGATCGACCGCTCGCGATGCTGCTGTTCGGCATGATCAACTGGATGTTCACCTGGCTGCGCCCCGACGGCAGCCTGACCCACGAGCAGATGGCCCCAGTGGTCGCCGACCTGTTCTTCGGCGGCCTCGAGGCGGTGCGCAAGCCGCGCACGGCGGCGCGCCAGAATGCCGTCATCCCTTCCCTGACCGATTGACCGACTGATTGATGGAGATGCACTCGATGAGCAACAAGATACGTTCCTCGTTCCACGCCCTGGCGGCCGCCGTGCTGACGCTGGCGGCCGGCTCCGCGCTGGCCGACATCAACGTCGGCGTGACCGTGTCCGCCACCGGCCCCGCCGCGTCGCTGGGCATCCCGGAGAAGAACACCATCGCGCTGATGCCGCAGACGATCGCCGGCCAGAAGGTGCACTACATCGTGCTGGACGACGGCTCCGACACCACCAAGGCCGTCAGCAACACGCGCAAGCTGATCACCGAGGACAAGGTCGACATCATCCTGGGCTCCACGGTGACGCCCAACTCGCTGGCGATGATCGACGTCGTCAGCGAGGCCAAGGTGCCGATGATCTCGATGGCCGCGTCGGCCAAGATCGTCGAGCCGATGGACGACAAGCGCAAGTGGGTCTTCAAGACACCGCAGAACGACATCCAGATGTCGCTGGCGATCGCCTCGCACATGAAGGATCACGGCGTCAAGACGGTGGGCTACATCGGCTTTGCCGACGCCTACGGCGAGGGCTGGTACAACGAATTCAGCAAGGCCGCGGCGCTCAAGGGCATCACGGTCGTCGCCAACGAGCGCTTCGCGCGCAACGACTCGTCGGTCACGGCCCAGGTGCTCAAGCTGCAGGCGGCCAAGCCCGACGCGATCCTGATCGGCGGCTCCGGCACGCCGGCCGCCCTGCCGCAGATCACGCTCAAGGAGCGCGGCTACGGCGGCCTGATCTACCAGACGCACGGCGTGGCCAATGCCGACTTCCTGCGGGTGGGCGGCAAGAATGTCGAAGGCACCTTCCTGCCGGCCGGCCCGGTGCTGGTGGCGCGGCAACTGCCGGCGGCCAACCCGGTGCGCGCCTCGGCCATCGAATACGTCGACACGTATGAAAAGGCCTACGGCAAGGATTCGGTGTCGACCTTCGGCGGCCACGCCTGGGACGCCGGCAAACTGATGGCGGCGGCGATTCCCGTGGCTCTGAAGAAGGCCCAGCCGGGCACGCCGGAATTCCGCGCGGCGCTGCGCGACGCGCTGGAGAGCACGAAGAACGTCGCCGGCGCGCACGGCATCTTCAACATGACGCCCACCGACCACCTCGGCCTGGACCAGCGCGCCCGCGTGATGGTCAAGATCGACAAGGGCGCGTGGAAGGTCCAGGAGTAGTTCGATGATGAATCCGAACCAGCTGCAAAGCTACATCGGCGGCCGCTTCGTGGGCGCGCGCGCGGGCGCCGCGCTCGCGAGTGCGATCGACGGCCGCACCGTGGCGTTCGCGCACGCCGACGAGCTCGATTTCGGCGAGGCCGTCGACCACGCGCGCCGCGTCGGGGTGCCGGCCTTGCTGGCGCTCGACTTCCAGCAGCGGGCCGCGCGGCTGAAGGCGCTGGCCAAGTTCCTGCTGGAGCGCAAGGAGCAGCTCTACGCGATCTCGCACCACACGGGCGCGACGCGCGCCGACAGCTGGATCGATATCGAAGGCGGCGCGGGCACGCTGTTCGCGTACGCCAGCATGGGCAGCAACGAGCTGCCGTCCGGCAACCTGATCCACGAGGGCCCGGCGCTGCCGCTGGGCAAGAAGGGCCAGTTCGCCGGCACGCACGTGCTGGTGCCGCGCCGCGGCGTGGCCGTCCACATCAACGCGTTCAACTTCCCGATCTGGGGCGCGCTCGAGAAGTTCGCGCCCAGCTTCCTGGCGGGCATGCCCTGCATCGTCAAGCCGGCCACGTCCACCAGCTACCTGACCGAGGCCATGGTGCGCGTGTGCGTCGAGTCGGGGCTGCTGCCCGAGGGCGCGCTGCAGCTCGTGGTCGGATCGACGGGCGACCTGCTCGATCGCGTCGACGGCCGCGACATCGTCACCTTCACCGGCTCGGCCGACACCGCCGCCAAGCTGCGCGTGCGTCCCAACCTGATCGCCAACAGCGTGCCCTTCAACGCCGAGGCCGACTCGCTGAACTGCGCGGTGCTGGCCGATGACGTGACGCCCGACGACGTCGAGTTCGACCTGTTCGTCAAGGAAGTAGCGCGCGAGATGACGGCCAAGGCCGGCCAGAAGTGCACGGCGATCCGGCGCGCCATCGTGCCGCGGCGCCACCTCGATGCCGTCACCGAACGGCTGAAGGCGCGGCTTGCCAGGATCGTGGTCGGCGACCCGTCGCTCGAAGGCGTGACCATGGGCGCGCTGGCGTCGCGCGACCAGCAACGCGACGTCGGCGAGCGCGTCGCGCAACTGGCGCGCGGCAACACGGTGCTGTTCGGATCGGAGTCCGGTTTCGCGCCGCGCGGCACCGGCACCGACCAGGGCGCGTTCTTCGCGCCGACGCTGCTGCTGTGCGAACGCCCCGACATGCACTCGGCGGCGCACGACGTCGAGGCTTTCGGACCCGTCTCGACGCTGATGCCTTACGACGAGTTCGACGAGGCGCTCGCGCTGGCCGAGCGTGGCCGTGGCAGCCTGGTGGGCACGCTGGTCACGCGCGATCCGCACCTGGCGGCGCACGCGGTGGGCCGTCTCGCGGCGCTGCATGGCCGTATCCTCGTGCTCGATCGCGACGCCGCAGGCGAATCCACCGGCCACGGCTCGCCGTTGCCCGCGCTGAAGCACGGCGGTCCGGGCCGGGCGGGCGGTGGCGAGGAGCTGGGTGGCATCCGTGCCGTCAAGCACTACCTGCAGCGCGCTGCAGTCCAAGGTTCGCCGACGATGCTGGCGGCGGTCACCGGCGAGCACGTGCGCGGCGCCGCGGTGCACGAGTCGGCCATCCACCCGTTCCGCCACGCCTTCGAGGACCTGACCGTCGGCGACTCGCTGCTGACGCATCGGCGCACCGTCACCGACGCCGACATCGTCGCCTTCGGCGGCATTTCGGGCGACTTCTTTTACATGCACTTCGACGAGATTGCGGCAAAGGCGTCGCCTTTCGGCAAGCGGATCGCGCACGGCTACTTCGTGTTGTCAGCCGCCGCCGGCCTGTTCGTCTCGCCGGCCGAAGGCCCGGTGCTCGCGAACTACGGCCTGGACACGCTGCGTTTCGTCAAGCCGGTGGGCATCGGCGACACCATTCGCGCGCGCCTGACGTGCAAGCGAAAGATCGACCGCCAGAAGGTGGGCGCCGATGGCCGGGGGCAGGGCGTCGTGGCCTGGGACGTCGAAGTCACGAACCAGGACGGCGAGGTCGTGGCGAGCTACGACATCCTGACGCTGGTGGCCAAGCGAGCGGAGCCCGCAGCGGTCGCATGAACCCCCCGGGGTATCTCCCCGACGTCCAGCACTCCACGCCGGGTTTTGGCACGGGCCTTGCTCGACAGGGAATGCCCCAGCTCCGCGGCTGAGGGTATATACAGTGTGTGTGGTATAGTTACGCCTGCGCGGAGCAGAACATCTCCATGTTCTCGCCCTGTTCCTACCCCGGAAGGATCATCACTCGATGTCGAAGCAAGAAATCAAGACCACCCTCGGTGCCGACGGCCTGCGCTATCGCTCCAAGGCCGCAGGATCCCCTTTCGCCGCCACCGGCGCCTTTGGCGCTGCCACGATGTCGTGCTTTCTTTGCGGCAAGCATCGTCCCCGCGCCCAGCTGAAGACCCGCAAGCTGCTGGGCCGCGCCCAGTCGGTCTGCGCGCCCAGCTGCAAGGAGGCTGACGCGCAGCCGGCTTGATGCATCGCGGCGGAGTGCCCGGCAGGCTCCGCCACATGCTTCAGGAACGCACGCCCCCGGGCGTGCGTTTTGTTTTGCGGGCGCGCTTGTCGTCGCGGCCCCGAATGTGTGGCAGGCTGCGGCCATGACCGCCTCTTCCCCGCCCGACTGCAAGCACCCCGCGGGCCGCTTCGCGCCGGTCATCGACCCCAACCGCTGCGAAGGCAAGTCGGCCTGCGTCGCCGAGTGTCCGTACGACGTCTTCATCGTGCGGCGGCGCGAACGCGTCGAACTGCCGGCGCTGACGCTGCTGGGCACGGTCAGGTGGTGGGTGCACGGCGGCCAGCAGGCCCAGGCCGTGCGCGCCGACCAGTGCCATGGCTGCGGGCTGTGCGTGAGTGCCTGCCCGGAAGGCGCCATCGTGTTGAAGCGCACCTGAGATCGGAATCGATGCGCGGCAATGTTGCCGGAGGTGTCTGGCATCGCGTCGGATCGCGCCGCGGTGTGGTCAGAAGCGGTATCGCTGATCGCGATCGATGCGGTGCCTGACGCCGAACCCGCTCACGATCGGCGTCAGGCACCGCATCATCCGCGAAGTCATCCATCCGATCGCCAGAGCCTTTGCGCGGATGATGCGATGCCAGACACCTCGGCATGTCCTGACGTGCCATCACCTTGAAGCGCGTCTGAAACTGCTTCCTGCTAGCCTTGCCGCTTCGCTCGCCGGGCCTTGCGCTCGGGCATCGCCTGTTTCCATTCGCCAATGACCGGCTCCGCCTTCGATTCCGACGCCATCGGCGCCCCCGCCATCTCCGTCCGCCGCAGCCAGCTCGCCGTGGCCTCGCTGTTCGCCGCGCTGGGCTTCAGCTACGGCACGTGGACCTCGCGCCTGCCGGCGATCAAGGCCGGCCTCGGCTTGAACACCTCGCAGGTCAGCGTGGTGCTGCTGTTCGCGGCGCTGGGCTCCATCGTCTCGTTTCCGGTGACGGCCGCCGCATTGCACAAGCTCGGCTCGCGCGGCGCCAGCCTGTGGTCCGGCGGCCTCCTTGCGCTCGGACTGATGGCCTTCGGGGTGGCGCCGACCTGGGCGCTGGCCTGCGTCGTGATGTGCCTGTACGGCGTGTTGGCCAGCACGATGGACGTCGCGATGAATGCACAGGGCGTCGAGGTCGAGCGCGCCACCGGGGTGCCGGTGATGTCGCGCCTGCATGCGGCCTTCAGCCTGGGCACCATGGCCGGCGCCTTCTTCGCGTCGATCTTCACGTGGCTGACGACCTCGCTGCCGCTGCACTTCCTCGTCGCGGCGCTGATCGTGCTGGCCGCGGTGCTGTGGCCGCGCGGCGGCCTCATCGCGGACGCCAAGCCGATCGACGGCGGCACGCGCTCGTTCGCGCTGCCGCGCGGCGCCGCGCTGCTGATCGGCGCGATGGCCTTCCTCGGCATGATCGTCGAGGGCTCGATGGTCGACTGGTCGACGCTGTACCTGAAGGAGCGCGCCGGAGCGTCGCAGCAGGTCGCGCCGTATGGCATCGTCAGCCTGCAGGGGGCGATGCTGGTGACGCGCTGGTTCGGCGATCGCGCGCGCACGCGCTGGGGCGCGCGCCGGCTGCTGTTCGGCGGCTCGCTGCTGGCGGGCCTCAGCCTGGCGGCGGCGCTGTTGATCGGGGGCATCGCGCCGGCGCTGCTGGCCTTCGGCCTGTTCGGCATCGGCGTGGCCACGGTCTCGCCGTGCGTGTACGCGGCCGGTGCGCGCGAAGGCGGGGTGGCGCTGGCGGCCGTCATGACGCTGGGCTCGCTCGGCTTCCTGGTCGGCCCGATGGTGATCGGCGGCGTGGCGCAGGCCACCAACCTGTCGTGGGGCATGGCCGTCATCGCCGCGGCGGCGATCGCGCTGGCCCTGCTGTCACGCCGCGTCCGCTGGGACGAGCCTCAGGTCTGACGCTCGAACAGCAGCACGCGCCAGCGCGTGTCGGTCGACGGCGTCGGGATCTCGTCGCGGCGCAGCAGCGCCAGGCCGAGCTGCTCGAACAGCTGTTGCACGCGCTCCGGCGCATGGTTGGCGAAGTCGCGGCCATCCGGATCGCGGCCCTCGACCAGTTGCTGGGCCAGCATCTGCGGCAACGCCATCAGCACGCGCCCGCGAGGCTGCAGGACGGCCGCCAGCGCGGCCAGCGAAGCGGGCAGGGCCTCGGGTGCCAGGTGCATCAGGACGGCGCTGCAGGCGACCGCGTCGAAGCCCCCTCCGAAGGGCCGGCCGAGGGTGGGCAGCGCGGCGTTCGCGACGCGCCCCTGCATGCGCGGATCGCGCGCCAGCGCGCGGGCCCGCATCGCGTCGTGAGGCTCGACGCCGAAGGCGTCGAAGCCCATGTCCAGCAGCGCCACGACGTCGCGGCCCTTGCCGCAACCCACGTCCAGAACGCGCGCGCCCGGCGCGAACACGGCCTCGAAATGGCGTGACATCGCACTGCGTTCGGCCTCCTGGCCTGCGACGGCCCAGTGGTCGTAGAACGCCGCCGTTCCGGGTGCCATCGTCATTTGCAGCGACCCGTGCCGGTCAGCAACTGCAGGGCGTTGCGCGGCCCCGTCGACTGGCCCTTGGGCATCGCCGTGCGTGCCTCGATCTGGCCGCCGCAGGATGCCGTCGAGCGCGTCAACTGATGGACGAACCACACGCCGCCAAACGCGAGGCCGAGCCAGACGCCGACACCCAGCACGACCAGCGCCCACTCCGGGCGCGTGAGCCGTGCCAGGCGGGAAATGCGGGAGGAAGTGGAATCCATGATGCGTGCGTACGGTCGTCGTCGGCCCGAGCTTACCTTGCGTCGTCGGGCAGGATCCCGGCCCGGGTCGCCCGGCCGGCGCGCAGTGGCATCGCGGCCGGCGCGAGCGCAGGCCACCCGAACCCGACAGAATCGAGGCATGCGATTCCGTCACCATGTCCTGTCCCGCTGCCTTGCCACTGCGCTCGGCGCATTCGCCCTGTCCGCTACGGCCGCGGACAACGCGCCCGCCGCCACCCTCATCGACGCCGACGAGATCGTGTTCGACCGCTCGCAGGTCGAATGGTCCGAGAACTACCTGCAATGGATCGCGGCCTTCCCGCGCGACAGCAGCCCGCTCTCGGACACCACCGGAGCGCGCTGCGGCGCCCGGCAGCGCGGAGAGGTCTGGTTCCTGGCGTCGTCCGACGGCACGGCGCCGGTGGTGCGCAACTGCGCCGTGCCCGCGGGCAAGACGCTGTTCGTGCCCATCGTCAGCACCATGGAGCGCTCGGGCAGCCGCGAGCCGAACTGCGCCGCCATGGCGCGCCTGGCGGCCGGCGCGCTCGCGCGCGTGAGCCGGCTCACGATGACGATTGACGGCCAGCCGGTCGAGGATCTCGAAGGCCACCGGCTTCCCACCGGCGAATGCTTCGCACTCGATGCGCGCCTGGGCTCAGGCTCGAGCACCAAGGGCGCAGTCGCCGACGGCTACTACGTGATGCTGCAGCCCTTGCCGCCCGGGCCGCACACGATCGCGGTGGGCGCGCGCTTCGAGGGCACGTCGCTGTCCACGACGTACCACCTCGACGTGCACTGAACGTTTAGCCGAGTTCGCTGCGGTTCTCGATCACGCGGGAGATGAGGCCGTATTCGATGGCCTCCTCCGGTCCCATCCAGTTGTCGCGCTCGATGTCGATCTGGACCTTTGCCAGCGGCTGGCCCGTCTCGCGCGCGATCACGCGGGCAATGCGCTCGCGCGCCTTGATGATCTCGCGCGCCATGATCGCGATGTCGGTGGCCTGGCCGCCGGCGCCGCCGCTGGGCTGGTGAATGAGGAAGCGGGTCTGCGGCAGGCAGAAGCGACGCTCCTTGGGCACCGACAGGAACAAATGCGTGGCCGCGCTGCCGACCCAACCGGTGCCGATCATGCGCACCGGGGCGGAGATGAAGCGGACGACGTCGTGCACCGTGTCGCCCGACTCCAGGTGGCCGCCGGGGGACGACACCAGCATGTCGATCGGGGCGTGGGACGCGGCGTCCAGCGCGATGAGGCGGCGCACGGTGTCGGCCGCGCTCGAGTCGTTGATCGCGCCGAACACCAGCACGGTGCGCGACGCAAAGGCCTTCTCTTCAAGGAACGAGCTGCGGGCTTCGAGCGCCGGCGCCGGCTGCGGGGTGGTTTCCATCTGAACTCCAGGTTGCTTGAGGCGTCGCATGGACGGCCGAGCTGGCACGGCGCCGGCCCGCGCGCCATCCGACGCATCGCTGCATGGTAGCGCCGTCGGCCGCACGGTGCTGGCAGGCAGACTGGAAACCAGCCCCGCGGCTTATTGCAGCAACTGCGTGATGATCGCCGGCTTCGGGCTGCCCCAGCCGGTCACCAGGTCGAACGCGGTGCCGGCGGAGTAGCTGCCGGAGGTGCCGCTGGTGATGTCGTGGAAGCCGGTCGAGTAGCTCGAGGTCACGTTCTGCGAGTAGATCTTCGGGTTGAAGAAGCCCACCGCCGCGTTGCCTTGGGACGCCGCCTGCTGGTTGGCCAGCGCGACCAGGCCGGCCCACATCGGGGCGGCGAAGCTGGTGCCGCCGTAGGCGTTGGCCTGGCAGGTGGTCTGGTTGTCGCAGGTGTAGAACGTGAAGTTGGCGTTGGCGGCCACGTCCGGGCCGTTGCGCAGCGTCGTCGAGCCCTTGTTGGCCGTCGTGATCACGCCGGCGGTCTTCTGCCAGCTCGGGATGGCGATCCGGTCGGGCGAAATGCCGCCGCCCGAGTCGACCCACGCGGTCTCCGATTTCCAGGCGCCGCCGGCGCTGGCCGTGACCAGGTCGGTGCCGCCCACCGAGATGATGTGGGCGTCGTCGCCCGGCCAGGCCTCGGCGGCGCCGCTCTTCTTCCAGGTCGAGTTGTCACCGGAGGCGACGAAGAAGCTCTGGCCCTGCACGGCCATCTTCTCGAAGTACGGGTCGAGCGTGCTCGCGTCGGCCGGCGTCCAGCCCCACGAGCAGCCGATGGCCAGCGCCAGCGGGCTGTGCGTGGTCATCGCGCTGATGATGGCGGTGTCGGTCGAACCGACGTACATCTCGAGGCCGGCCAGGCCCGGCGCCATGCCCAGGGCCTGCGTGATGTCCAGCTCCTGCTCGCCGTCGTCGCAGTTGTTCTTGGCCAGGCACGAGGTGCTGGTGCCGTCGGTGGAGATCAGCGTCACCGGCACGTTGTTCGTCTGGCCGATGTTCTTGTAGTACGTGGTCAGGTCGGCCAGGTCGGTGCCGTAGTACTCGAACAGCGCCACGTGCTGGCCGGCGCCGGTCAGCGCTGTGCCGCCGTAGTAGGCGGCGCGCATGTCGCTGCCCAGGAACGATGCCGACGGGCCCGAGCCGGTCGTGGCGTGCGTGACGACCGCCTCGGGCGAGATGCCACGCGCGGCGGCGTAGTCGCTACGCTTGACGTACTTGGGCTTGGGGATCGAGAAATTGTCCATGCCCGAGACGTGCCACAGCTTGACGGCCAGGTCGGTGGTCGGCTCGCGGTCGGGCGAGAAGAAGGTGCGGTTCTCGGTCGGATGCTTGTAGTTGCGCATGGTCACGTGGAAGGCCTGTTCGACCTTGTCGACGGTGCCGCGCACCTGCAGGTCCATGCCATCGCGCGATCCGCCGGTCACCTTCAGGCCGCGCTCCTGCATGTAGCTGCGCACGGCGTCGTAGTCGGCCTGGGTCGGGCCGAAGCGCTCGGTGAATTCCGCCGGCGTGATGTAGTGGCGAAACAGCGGGCTCTGCGGATCCGTGATGCTCGCGGCCAGCGCCTTCAGGCCCTCGCGGTCGCGCACCGGCAGCACGATGTCCAGGTTCATCACCTGCGTCGCAGCGGGGTTGCCCACCATCTGGGCCTCACCGCCCTGGATCTCGGCATGGACGTGCCGGGTGTGCGAGCCTTCGGCTTGCGCACCCAGCGACAGCGTGGCCAGGGCGCCCATCAGCGCCAGGCTGATCCTGCGGCGCGCGCCAATATGAATTCCGACATTTCCAGCACTGGACATTTGAAATCTCCGGGATGAACGAGGTGGGAGGGATGAAACGATCCCCGCGCCGCGAATATAGATGCGCGATCGCTTGCGGGCTAACGCTCGCTAACCATCATCTCGTTTTCCCGTGTCCGGCTTGCGTTGTTTGCAAGCGAATAAACCGGCCTGGA
>JBJMWF010000334.1:0-15180 GCA_045810265.1 Vitreoscilla sp.
GGCGCGCTGGACGCGCCCGTGGACGACGGCCGCGTGGTCCTGCCTGACCATCGGGATCATGCTGGGCAGCGCCTGGGCCTATTACGAGCTGGGCTGGGGCGGCTGGTGGTTCTGGGATCCGGTGGAGAACGCCTCCTTCATGCCCTGGCTGGCAGGCACTGCGCTGATCCACTCGCTGGCCGTCACCGAGAAGCGCGGCGCGTTCAAGTCGTGGACGGTGCTGCTGGCGCTGCTGGCGTTCGCGCTGTCGCTGCTGGGCACCTTCATCGTGCGCTCGGGCGTGCTGTCGTCGGTGCACGCGTTCGCCACCGATCCTGCGCGCGGCCGCTTCATCCTCGGCTTCCTGATCATCGTCATCGGCGGCGCCCTGTCGCTGTACGCCTGGCGCGCGCCGAAGGTGGGGCTGGGCGCGCGCTTCGCGCTGGTCTCGCGCGAGTCCATGCTGCTGGGCAACAACATGCTGTTCGTCGTGGTGTGTGCATCGGTGCTGCTGGGCACGCTGTATCCCCTGCTGCTGGACGCGCTGAACATGGGCAAGATCTCGGTGGGCGCGCCCTACTTCGAGACGGTCTTCCTGCCGCTGATGGTGCCCGTCGTGCTGCTGATGGCGCTGGGGCCGCTGGCGCGCTGGAAGGAGGCTTCGCTGCCTTCGCTGTTCCATCGCCTGCGCTGGGCCGCGCTGGCCTCGGTGCTGGGCGCGCTGGCGACGGCGTGGCTGTCGGGCAAGCTCGCGCTGATGGCGATGCTGGGCTTCCTGATGGCGTACTGGATCACTGCCTCCATCGTCGTGGACGCCGTCGAACGCCTGCGCTCCGATGGCGGCGCGCAGCTGTCGCTCCTGGAGCGCGTGCGGCAGTGGCCGCGCTCGCTGACCGGCATGTGGCTGGCGCACCTGGGCGTGGCCGTGTTCGCCTTCGGCGTGAGCATGGTTCGCACCTACGAAGTCGAGGAAGACCTGACGATGGCCGTCGGCTCGAGCGCCACCGTGGGCGGCTACGAGTTCCGCTTTGCCGACCTGCACGAAGTGCACGGCCCCAACTACGAGGCGGTCGAAGCCGACATGCCCGTGACGCACAACGGCAGCGAGGTCACGCTTCTGCATCCACAAAAGCGCGTCTACCGCATCCAGCGCACGCCGACCACCGAGGCCGCGATCCACCCGGGCATCACGCGCGACCTGTACGTGTCGCTGGGCGACATGGTGCAGCCCAACACCTGGACCTGGCGCGTGCACGTCAAGCCCTTCGTCGACTGGATCTGGGGCGGCTGCCTGCTGATGGCGCTCGGCGGCCTGGTCGCGGTGAGCGATCGCCGCTACCGGCTGAAGTCGCGCGTGGCCGACAAGCCGCTGCTGCCGCCGAATGCGCCGGTGCCGGTGGTCGGGCCGCTGGGCGCGAGCGGGGAATCGGCATGAAGGTCCTGAAGTTCCTCATCCCGCTGGTCATCTTCTTCGGGCTCGCCGGCTTCCTGTTCAAGGGGCTCAAGCTCGATCCGCGCGAGGTGCCGTCGCCGCTGATCGACAAGCCCGCGCCCGAGTTCGCGCTGACGCAGCTGGACAAGCCGGAGCAGACGATCCGTCGCGCCGACATGCTCGGCAAGGTGTGGATGCTCAACGTGTGGGCGTCGTGGTGCGAGGCCTGCCGCGACGAGCACCCGTACCTGGTCGAGTTCGCCAAGCTGAAGGCGCTGCCGATCTACGGCCTGGACTACAAGGACCAGCGCGAGCCGGCCCAAGCGTGGCTGGCTGAGCGCGGCAACCCGTACGACGCCTCACTGTTCGACGAGAAGGGCCGGGTCGGCATCGACTTCGGCGTCTATGGCGTGCCCGAGACCTTCGTCATCGACAAGCAGGGCGTGATCCGCTACAAGAAGATCGGCGCGCTGACGCCTGAGGTGCTTCACGACACCGTGCTGCCATTGCTGAGGAAGCTCAATGGCTGACGCGGGCCGATTCCGCCTCGCCGCGCTGCTGGCCTTGGTGCTCGCCGCGCCCGCCTTTGCCGCCGATGTGCCGCCCGCGGCGCCGTCCGCCTCCGCTGGGGCCGCTTCCGCCGCTTCGGCCGAGGCCACCGTGAAGTTCGAGGCGCCCACGGCACACCTGACCGCGGCCGACCCGGCGCTCGAGGCACGCATGCTGGACATCACCAGCGAGCTGCGCTGCCTGGTCTGCCAGAACCAGACCATCGCCGACTCGCACGCCGACCTGGCCGTCGACCTGCGCCAGCAAGTGCGCGAGATGCTGCAGCGCGGGCAGACGCCCGAGCAGATCCGTCGCTACATGACCGACCGCTACGGCGACTTCGTCCTCTACCGCCCGCCGTTGAACGCGGCGACCGCCGTGCTGTGGCTGGCGCCCGCGGCGCTGCTGGCCATCGCACTGGCAGCCTTGGCCGTGGTCATCCGGCGCCGTGCGCGCCTGGCCGACGACGAATTCGAACCGGAGCCCCGGCTCGACGAAGAGCCCTCCGAAGCAGCGTCCGACCCGCTCGCCCGCCCTGGAACCCTCGCATGACGCTGTTCGCGCTCCTTTCCGTCCTGCTGGTCGCGGCCACGCTGGCGATCCTCGTCTGGCGCGGCCCGGCCGTCGCACACGTCACCGATGCCGCCACGGCGGCGGAGGCCGTCACGCGGCCCACGCGGGGACTGGTGATCGGGCTGGCCGTGCTGATCGTGGTGGTAGCCAGCGGCGGCTATGCCTGGATCGGCTCGCCGGGCCTGCTGCCCGTGACCCCGGACGCGCCGCCCGGCCCGGGCCCGGCCGCCGACGCCCAGCTGGCGTTGCTGCAGCAACGTGCGGAACAACATCCCGATGATGCAAACGGCTGGATGCGCGCGGCGCGGCTGCAGGTGATGCTCAACCATGGGCCCGCCGCCGTCGCTGACTATCGCCGCGTCGCGGCGCTGCGGCCCGATGACGCCGACATCCTGGCGGACCTGGCCGACCTGCTGGCGGCCACGGGCAACGGCGGCCTCGCCGGCGAACCCATCGCGCTGGTGGAGCGCGCGCTCGCGATCAATCCCAACCAGGTCAAGGCCCTGGCACTCAAGGGCAGCTACGCGATGAGCCAGCGCGACTTCCGCACCGCGCTGACGGCCTGGAACCAGGCGATCAAGGTGGCGCCCGAAGGCGATCCGATCGCCCAGTACCTGCGTGGACAGATGGACGAGATGCGGGCGATGGCCGCAGCGCGGTCCGCATCGGCACCGGCGTCGGGCGATCGGTAATCCGACAGGCCGCAGACGCCTCCCGCGGCGCCTTCGGGCGCCGTTTTTCATGGTCGGCGACGTTCGCGGCGCCTGGAAGAATTCGTGCAGGACTGCACGGCGGCGGCAAATTCGGGATGCGTTTGCACACAACTGAGGCCGGGTCCCGCCTAACAGAACATCTCGTTACCGATTACCCGGCCGACGAAACAGTGCGTCCAAAAATACGGCACTTTTTCACGCTTCCGGCGAGCGCTTCACTGCGAAGATGCGGCCGAAGCGATCGTATGTGCAATCGGCGTGCCCGCTGTGCAGCCTCGTTTCCAGGTCCGCCTCCGTCTCCACAACAACGTCCTTGGGATCCCTCGAACCGTCCGCGGTTCCCGGGACAGCCGCCATGTCCAGTCTCCACCCGCCTGCCGCTGCCAGCGCCTCGCCAATTCCCGCCCAGGGAACCGGCGCGGCATGGTATCGACGCGAGGAAGCGATCATGGGCACGTCGATCGAAGTGGAGCTGCACGCCGCGGACCGCAATGCCGCCGAAGTGGCGATCGCCGCGGTGATGGCCGAGATGCACCGCATCGACGCGACCATGAGCCCGCACAAGGCCACGTCGGAGCTGTCCATCGTCAATGCGCACGCGGCCGACGGCCCGGTCGCGGTCAGCGAGGGCATGTTCGGACTGCTGTCTCGGGCGCTGGGCTTCTCGAAGCTGTCCGGCGGGGCGTTCGACATCACCTTTGCCAGCGCCGGCCATCTGTACGACTACCGCGCCGGCGTGGCGCCCGACGCGGCGGCCCTGGCCGACGCGCTGCCGCTGATCGACTGGCGCCACGTGCAGCTGGACTCGGCGACGCGCACGGTGCGCTTCGCGCGTCCGGGCGTGCGCATCGACCTGGGCGGCTTCGCCAAGGGCCATGCAGTCGACAACGCCATCCTGATCCTGCGCCGGCTGGGCATCCGCCACGCGATGGTGGCCGCCGGCGGCGACAGCCATGTGATGGGCTCGCGCGGCGACCGCCCCTGGACGGTGGCGATCCGCGACCCGCGCCGCGAAGGCGGCGTGGTGGCGCTGCTGCCGCTGGAAGACGTCTCGATCTCGACCTCGGGCGACTACGAGCGCTTCTTCGAGCGCGACGGCGTTCGCTGCCACCACGTGCTCGACCCCCGCACCGGCCGCTCGCCCGGCAGCGTGCGCAGCGTGACCATCATCGCCGACGACGGCCTGACCACGGAGGCCTTCTCCAAGACGGTCTTCGTGCTGGGCGTCGAAGAAGGATTGCGCTTCGTCGAGGCCCATGCGGGCGTCGACGCGGTGATCGTGGATGCGCAGGGCGCACTGCACTACTCCGCCGGCCTCCTGGGCTGACGCGACAGAAGAAGACACAAGGAAAGAGACCCCATCATGAAGCTGCCGATCACGTTCCCGACGCGCACCCTGCTCGGATGTGCCAGTGCCCTGGCCGGAGTGGGCGTCCTGTCGCTGGCTGCCTGCGGAGGCGGCTCCAAGAGCGAGTCCAACACCGTCACGGTGCAGGGTGACGTGCCCATCGTCTACGCCAAGCGCGTGGCCACGATCGGCCTGAATCCCACCAACGGCGGCCCGACCGCCCCCGGTGGCGACCTGATGATCCGCGAGAAGTCGTCTCCCAGCGCGCCCGAGCACAACATGACGACGCAGTTCACCATGGGCAAGGGCGATGTCGCCACGCCCGAGGTGTCGTGGGACGGCAAGAAGATCCTGTTCTCGATGCGCTGCCCGGCCAGCAACGCGGTGCAGATCGGCACCGTTCCGGCCTGCACCGGCCACTGGAACGTCTGGGAATACGACATGACCACCGGCGGGCTGACCGGCGGCAGCTTCCGCCGCGTCACCTCGTCCACCGGCGACGACGACATCCACCCGGTCTACCTGCCTGCGGGCCAGGGCATCGTGTTCAGCTCGAACCGCCAGACCGAGTCGATGCCCAACCAGGCGCTGGGCCACCAGTACTACGCCCTGGACGAATACGAGCGCGAGCGGGTGTTCAACCTGCACACGATGGCTCTGGACGGCAGCAACGTCACCCAGATCTCGTTCAACCAGAGCCACGACCGCAACCCGGTGATCCGACCCAACGGCCAGATCATGTTCTCGCGCTGGGACCACGTCGGCGGCCGCAACCACTTCAAGGTGTTCACGGTCAATCCGGACGGAACCGACATGTTCGTGCTCTATGGCGCGCACAGCGACGGCAACAGCTTCCTGCACCCGCGCGACATGGATCCGAGCGGCAAGTACGCCGGCTTCCTGACGTCCGACCTGATGCCGCTGCAGCGCACGCATGAAGGCGGCGCCCTGATGCTGATCGACGCGGCCAACTACTCCGAGCAGAACACGCCCGCCAAGAAGTCCGTCGCGGCGGTCGGCGGCCAGGTGCAGGCGACCGACAAGGAGATCAACCTCGATCGCGGCATCTCCACGTTTGGCCGCATGACGTCGCCCTACCCGCTGTGGGACGGCACCAACCGCGTGCTGGTCTCGTACCGTCCGTGCGAGGTGACCAAGAACGGCGTGGTCGTGCCGTGCTCGACGCTCAGCGCCGCCGAACTCGCGCTGCTGGCCGACATGAATCGCCCGATCGCCGAGAGCCAGGCCGACCCGGTGCAGGACAACGTGCCGCCGCCGTACGCCGTCTACATGTTCGACCCGGCCAACCAGTCGATGCTGCCGGTGGCCACGCCGCCGGCCGGCTTCATGTACGTCGACGCGGTCGCCATCCAGGCGCGCACCGAACCCACGACGGTCGCCGCCGCGCCGCTGGACACCGCGCTGGCCTCGCAGCACATGGGCACGCTGGACGTGCGCAGCGTCTACGACACCGACGGCCTGGGCCGCATGGGCGAAGGCATGCTCACCGCCGCCGATGCCAACCCGGGCTGCACCGGGCCGCTGATCCCGCAGACGACGCCGGTCGACGTCAGCGACACGCGCGCCAAGGTCGCCGACCTCAACCTCATGAAGGATCCCGCCAACGCGGCCTACAACTGCGCGCCGGCCCGCTTCATCCGTGCGGTGCGCGCCGTGGCACCGCCCAGCAGCATGATGAAGATGCGCAGCTCGCTCGGCGAGACCGACTTCGAGGCGCAGCAGGTGCTTGGCTACGCGCCGATCGAACCCGATGGCTCCTTCAAGCTGAACGTGCCGGCCGACACCCCGATCGCCCTGGCCGTCGTCGACTCGCAAGGCCGCGCGCTGCAGACCCACACCAACTGGATCCAGGTGCGTCCGGGCGAACGCCGCACCTGCGACGGCTGCCACAGCCCGCGCCGCGGCGCTCCGATCAACTCGGGTGCGACCGTCAACACCGTTCCCGCAGGCATCCTGGCCGCGATGGCCAGTGCGCACCAGTCCGGCGAGACCATGGCCGACACCCGCGTGCGGCTCGACTCCTCGGCCGCGATGCTCAAGCCCGACATGGTGTCCACCGACATCTGGGCCGACACGACCAAGACCGGCGTCACCGCCCGTCCGGCCGTCGCCCTGCGCTTTACCGGCAACGCCGACCCCGCCGACGACCTTGCCACCCCGGTGCCGGCCAATGGCGTCATCAACTACCCGACGCACATCCAGCCGCTGTGGACGCGCAACCGCGGCGCCAACACCTGCACCTCGTGCCACAACATCTCGGCCCATATCGACCTGAGCGCCACCATCGGCGGCGACGGGCGTGTGGTCTCCTATGACCGCCTGATGATCGGCGATCCGCTGCTGGACTCGTCCGGCCGACCGGTCATCAGCTTCGACGACGGCGTGCCGATGATCGAGCGCCAGGCCGCGCTCGTGAACACCTCCGCCAGTGAAGGCGAGGCGACCGGGCTGGCGCGCAAGAGCCGGCTGATGGAGATCCTGTCCGGGCAGAGCCTGATGTCGGACGATGCCGCCAAGGCTGCGCACCCGAACCCGCCGTCCACCGCGCCGGACCACTCCAAGATGCTCAACGCCGCCGAGAAGCGCCTGGTGGCCGAATGGATCGACACCGGCGGCAAGTACTACAACGACCCGTTCGACCCGACCAGCGGTACCCGCATGGTGCCCACGCTGGACGAAGACTCGTTCATCGCCTCGGTCTATCCCATCCTCGAGAGCACCTGCGCGGGCTGCCACCAGGCGCGCGGATCGACCAACACGCCCACCGGTGCGACCTCGTTCACCAACAACCGGTTCGTGCTGACCGGCGACCCCGACGGCGACTGGGGCGTGACGATGACGATGGTGTCCGACACCTGCCATCCGCCGCTGGACTACCTGCTGGCCCGTCCTTCGACGATTCCCCATCCGGACGGCGCGACCAGCCAGACGACCGCGGTACTGCCCGCGAACGGCGCGAACTATGCGACCATCGCCAGCTGGATTGCAGCGGGCTGCCTGACTCCATGAAGATGCTGATCTCGAAGATGTTCGCTTCTCTGGGCGCCCGCGCGGGCGCCGTCCCCGGCGCGATCGTCGGGGCCGCCCTGCTCGCTGGCTGCGGCGGCGGCGGCGATCCGCTGACCAATCCGGGCAATGTGACGAACCCGGTGACCACCGGTGGGGCGACGCTGGCGTTTCCCTACTTCGAGAAGTGCATCTTCCCGATCCTCCTGAAAGAGCTGCCGATCACGCAGAACGGCGTCACCTCGACGAACACCTGCGCGGGCGCCGGCTGCCATGACAGCAACACCGGCACCGGCGGCGCCCTGCGCGTGATCTCGGCGGCCACGCCCGTCGCCGACACCGACCTGGCGGCCGCGGCGACCGACTCGGCGACGGCCACCACGATCCGCGCCACCGACATGTACAAGAACTTCTATTCGGCACAGGGCGTGACCGTGTTCGGCAGCCCGATCCAGAGCCGGCTGTTCGACAAGCCCCTGGTACTCAACGTGCTGCACGGCGGCGGCCGCATCTTCGCCAGCCAGGACGACCCCAACGCCAAGCTGATCTCGTACTGGATCAGCCACCCGGTGCCCAAGGGCCAGGACGAATTCAGCACCTCCAGCTACAGCATGTTCACCCCAGCGGATCCGGCGACGGGTACGTGCAACACGCAATGAGCCCGCACGGCCGCCCGAAGGGCGAATGCCTCCGCCTGGCGGGGCGGCGCGGAGCGCCAGGGGTGCACACGGTCATCGGCGTGCACGCCGTGTGGTCGAAGTCCCTCGTGCGCGCGGGCCTGCTGGCGTGCGCGCTCGCGTGCGTTGGCGCGCATGCGGCCAACGCGCCCGCGGACGCGGCTTCGGCGCCGCTGCCCGCTGCCGTGGCATCGGCACCGGCCGATGCCGCCTCCGCTGTCGAGGCACGGCCGCTCGTAGCCACGGTGCCCGTCCCCGGCTCGACCGAGACCGTGGAAGTCCCCGCCCCGCTCGCCACCGTCTCGGCGCCCACCGTGCCGGTGCCCGACTCGGTGCCCGGCGGCGACAAGGCAGAGCGCGTACAGATCACCGACGCCTTCATCGAGCTGCACACCTTCCCCGGCCGGGGCTATCCGATCTTCTACGTCGCCGCGCGCGGCGAGTGGGTGTCCATCGAGCTGCGCCACACCGACTGGTACAAGGTGCGCACGGCCACCGGCAAGGTGGGCTGGGTCACGCGCGGGCAATTGCAGACGACGCTGGCCGAGAACGGGCTGCAGCAGCAATTCGGCGACGTCGCCTTCAACGACTACCTGGCGCGCCGCGTCGAGCTCGGAGCGGGCTACGGCCGCTTCCACCACGAGCCGATGATCAAGTTCTGGCTCTCGTACCGGCTGTCCGATACGCTGAGCATCGAGTCGACGCTGGGCCAGGTGCAGGGCGTGTTTTCCGGCACCACGCTGTGGCACGTCAACCTGCAGGCCGAGCCCTGGTCCGACCAGCGCTTCTCGCCGTTCGCGGGTATCGGCATCGGCCGCTTCCACAACATTCCCAACCAGAGCCTGGTCAATTTCCAGGGCACCAACGCGCGCATGGCCGACGCCATCGTCGGCGCGCGCTACCACCTCACCGACCGCTTCATGATCCGGGCCGACTACGCGATCTACACCGCGTTCGTCTCCGAACAGCGCTCGCTCGAGTACCGCGCCGCCACCGCCGGACTCTCCTTCTTCTTCTGATGCGCCGCCCATGACCGACCAGAGCCGCTCCAAGACCGCTTCGCGCCCATCCGCACCCGCCGTTGCCGCGCGCATGGCCGCCGCCACGCTCGCCACCGCCTGCGTGCTGGCGCTGCTGGCCCACGGCAACGCGCGCGCGGGCGACGCCCCCGCAGCCGACACCTCCGACCAGGTCATCGTGCCCGGCGTCGAGCGGCGCGACGTGCACAAGCCCAAGTACCCGTCCAACGACTTCGAGATCGGCCTGTTCGGCGGCACCTATTCGTCGCAGAACTTCGGCACCAGCGGCGTCTACGGCGTGCGCCTGGGCTACGACATCACCGAGGATTTCTTCGTCGAGGCCACCTACGGCCGCACCAAGGTGAGCGACAAGGAATTTCGCCAGATCCTGCCGGGCGGCATCTTCACCGCCGAACAGGAAAATCTGAAGTACTACGACCTGACTCTGGGCTGGAACTTCCTGCCCGGCGAGATCTTCATCGGCAAGAACTGGGCGAAAGCGTCGACGATGTACGCGATCGGCGGCATCGGCAACACCTCGTTCGACGCGCAACGCATGCAGACCTGGAACTTCGGCGTCGGCGCCAAGCTGTTCCTGGCCGACTGGGTGGCGCTGCGCGCCGACGTCCGCGACCACATCTACACGCTCGACTTGCTCGGCAAGCGCTCCACCACGCAGAACCCCGAGCTGACGCTGGGATTCGCGTTCTTCTTCTGACAAAGCTGACCCCGACCCGGCTTGATCGCACGGCCTTCGTCGTCGATATCCCTGACGACATTCCCGTCCCAACCGTTCGCTCCGCCAGGTGACCTTCCCATGCGCATGATCCGCTCCCTCCTTGCCGCCGCTCTTGCCGCCACTTGCCTGGCCGCCGGCGCCGCCACGCCGCAGGCCAACGCCGTCGCGCCCGACTTCACGCTGCGCGGCGCCGACGGCCGCAACGTGCGCCTCGATGAACTGCGCGGCCAGGTCGTGCTGGTCAACTTCTGGGCCACCTGGTGCGGCCCGTGCCGCGAGGAGATGCCGCGCCTGGACACGCTGTACCAGAAGTACCACAAGTCGGGCTTCGTGCTGCTGGGCGTCAACATCGACGACGACCCGCACACCGCGCTCGCCACGGCGGCCAAGCTGGGCGTCAGCTTCCCGGTGCTGCTGGACACCGACAAGAAGGTCAGCAAGCTGTACGACCTGAACACCATGCCGTCGACCGTCGTGATCGACCGCGACGGCAAGATGCGCTTCCTGCACCGCGGCTACCGCGCGGGCACGGAGGGCGACTACGAACAGCAGATCCGCGGATTGCTCAAGGAATGACGATGTCCCGTTTGCGCCCTCTGGCCATCATCGCCGCCGCCTTCATGCTTGCGGGCGTGGGCGGCTGCGCGTTCAAGCCGATCGAGCCCTGGGTCAAGCCGTACGAGCGCGAGCGCCTGGCCCATCCGGTGATGAAGACCTCGCTCAACGACTTGCCCGGACGCCAGCAGGACCACGTCTACACGGTGCGCGAAGGCTCGCGCGGCGCGACAGGCGTGCAGGGAGGCGGTTGTGGCTGCAATTAAGAACGCCGCCAAGGTCGCCGGGCTGGTCGGCGGCGCGATCGCCGCCGGCTCCGTTCAGGCGGTCGACCTGCCGGAGGACCGCGCCGAGACCATGTACCACCTGTACGACGGCGGCGGCGTGATCGCGCAAGGCCCCGCGGTGCTGGTGCGCAAGAGCATGCTCGATCGCGTGGCGTTGTCAGGCAGCTGGTACGTCGACGCCGTCAGCAACGCGTCGATCGACGTCGTCACCACCGCCAGCAAGTTCAAGGAAGTGCGCAACCAGGGCGAGCTCGGGCTCGACTATGTCGTGCGCGATTCGCTGATCCACGTCTCGGGCTCGCGCAGCGTCGAGCCGGACTACCAGGCCAGCACCCTCAGCTTCGACCTGACTCAGGACGTGTTCGGCGGCATGACCACCGTGCTGCTGGGATACACCCACGCCGATGACAAGGTGGGCGAGCACGGCACGCCGGGCTGGGTCGGCACGGCGCATCACTGGCAGTACCGGCTGGGCCTGACGCAGATCCTGACGCCGCGCTGGACGGCCAGCGCCAACCTCGAATCGATCAACGACGACGGCTACCTCCAGAGCCCGTATCGGCTGGCGCGCGTGTTCGGCAGCTACATCCACGAGAACGCGCCCACCACCCGCGAGAGCAAGGCGCTCAAGCTGTCGACCACGGGTGACATCACCCCCGATGGCGCCAGCAACCGCCGCTCGTTCCGGGCCGACTACCGCTACTACTGGGACAACTGGGGCATCCGCGGCCACACGCTGGAGCTGGGCTACAACCGCAACCTGGCGCCGGGCTGGCTGCTCGAGAGCTACGTGCGCTACTACCGCCAGAACCATGCGCTGTTCTACAGCGACAACGCGCCGCAGCAGACGCTGTACGTGTCGCGCAATCGCGAGCTCAGCACCATGCACGACTTCGGCCCTGGCGCGACGGTCTCGTACACCTTGCGCAGCGTCCCGGGCAAGTACGACGTCAAGCTGAGCGGGACGTACCAGTTCCTCGATTTCCACTACGCCGACTACACCGTCGGCACCAGCGGCAAGCCGTACTCGTTCCACGCCAGCGTGTTCAACACCGTGCTGTCGGCCACGTTCTAGAAAAGATTGAGAGAGATCAGCATGCTGAAACTGACTCGCGCGGCGTTGATCGCCCTCGGACTGTGCGCCGCGGCGACGTTCTCGCCCGTCTTCGCCGCCGATGCGCCCGCCGCGGCGGCTTCCGCGCCGCTGCCCGCCGACGTGAGCGCGGCGATGCCCGCGATCGGCGCGGCTTCGGCGCCCGCCGCCTCCGCCAGCGCCGCCGCACCGGACGCCGCTGCCAGCGAGCCGGCGCCCACCGGCAACCTCGACGACCGCGTGCAGCAGACCAAGGCCGACGTGATCCGCCTGAACCGCGACCTGCTGGTGCTGGAGGAGGAGCTGCTGTTCCCGGCCAACACGCAGGTGGCCGTGTTCGTGTCGATGGACGTGGGCCTGCTGTTCGACCTCGACTCGGTGCAGGTCAAGCTCGACGACAAGCTCGTCACCAACTACCTGTACACGCCGCTGGAAGTGCAGGCGCTGCACCGCGGCGGCGTCCAGCGCCTCTACCTGGGCGACCTGAAGGCGGGCAGCCACGAGATCGTCGCGTTCTTCACCGGCAAGGGCCCGCACGACCGCGACTACAAGCGCGCGACCACCATCAAGTTCGACAAGAGCACCGAGCCCAAGTACATCGAGCTGCAGATCAAGGACGTGCAGCAGAAGCTGCAGCCGGAATTCGACGTCAAAGTCTGGCAGTGACGACGATGCGCTTTCTTCCTCGGCTGGGCGTGCTCGCCGCGTTGCTCGCCAGCGCGCTGGCGACGGCGGGCGCGCGCGCGGCCGACGATCCCGCCAAGGTGCCGGCCGATCCACCGCTGCATCCGGTGCTGGATCCGCATTACGGCGACGTGCTGTTCGAGTTCTACCAGGGGCGCTACTTCGACGCGATCACGCGCCTGGAGGTCTCGCAGCACTTCGAGCGCATGCAGCATCATGCCGACGAGGCGGAGATCCTGCGCGGCGGGCTGTTGCTGTCGTACGGCCTGCACAGGCAGGCGGCCGAGGTGTTCGAGGCGCTGCTCGCGCGCGGCGCAGCGCCGTCGGTGCGCGATCGCGCCTGGTATTTCCTGGCCAAGATCCGCTACCAGCGCGGGCTGATGCCCGAGGCCTCCCAGGCGCTCGGCCGCATCGAGCACCGCCTGCCTGAGCCGCTGGAAGGCGACCGCCGCCTGCTGCAGGCCAATGTGCTGATGGCCATCGGGGACAACGCCGGCGCCGGCCAGATCCTGGCGCCGATCGCCGGCGCCAAGGGCGGCGATCTGTTCGCGCGCTACAACCTGGGCGTCGCGCTCATCCGCGGCGGGCAGATTGCCAAAGGCACGGCCATCCTCGATGCGCTGGGCCAGCAGCCCATGCCCGACGAGGAAGGCCGCGCGCTGCGCGACAAGGCCAACGTGGCGCTCGGCTTCGCTGCGCTGAAGGACGAGCAGGCGCTGGACGCGCGCAAGTACCTGCAGCGCGTGCGGCTCGAGGGCATCCAGGCCAACGCGGCGCTGCTGGGCTTCGGCTGGGCCGCCGACGCACTGAGCCAGCCCAAGTCGGCGCTGGTGCCCTGGGTCGAGCTGGCCGGCCGCGACCCGAGCGACCCGTCCGTGCTCGAGGCGCAACTGGCCGTGCCCTACGCCTACGCCGAGCTGCATGCCGACGCCCAGGCCTTGCAGCGCTACGAGACCGCGATCGCCAACTTCCAGACCGAGGATGCCAACATCGACGCCACCATTGCCGCGGTTCGAGACGGCAAGCTCGTCCAGGGCCTGATGAGCCGCAATCCGGGCGACGAAATGGGCTGGTTCCAGACCTTCCGCGACCTGCCGCTGATGCCGCACGCGCGCCTGCTCACGCCCGTGATCGCAGGCAACGAGTTCCAGGAAGCGTTCAAGAACTACCGCGACCTGCAGTTCCTCGGCCGCAACCTGGCCGAGTGGCACGACAACCTGGGCGTTTTCGGCGACATGCTGGCCACGCGCCGCCAGGCCTTCGCCGAACGCCTGCCCAGGATCCGCGAGCAGGGCCTGGCCAGCGGCCAGAACATCGCCCAGCTTCAGCAACGCAGCGACGACAACGCCGCCGCCCTCAAGCAGGCCGAGGAGGCGCAGGACGGCGCCGCCTTCGCCGATGCCGGCGAGCGAGAGCTGCAGCAACGCCTCAAGCGCGTCACCGACACGCTGGCCAGCCTGCCGCCCGACACCGACCCCAGCCTGGCCGAGGCGCACGACCGCCTGCGCCGCGTCGCCGGCGCGCTGGCCTGGCAGCTGGCGCACGAATACCCGGGCCGCGCCTGGGACGCGAAGAAAGGCCAGCAGCAGACCGAAGCGGCGCTGCTCGATGCCCGCGCGCACGACGAGCAGCTGGCCAAGGCGCAGCGCGAGGAGCCCGCGCATTTCGAGGACTTCGCCCGCCGCATCGCCGAACTCGACGCGCGCCTGAACGTGCTGGCGCCGCGCGTGGCCGCGTTGTCGACCGAGCAGCACGCCGCGCTGCAGGCGATCGCCATCACCGGATTGACGGCGCAGAAAGAGCGCCTGGCCGCCTACACCGCGCAAGCGCGCTTCGCGGTCGCCCAGCTGTACGACCGGGCGACCGAGCCGAAGGAGGGCGACCATGCGGACAAGCCCTGACCGGCGCCTCGTCGCACCGCGGCCGCGCACGCTGGCGGTGCTGCTGCTCACCAGTTCGCTGGGCGCCTGCTCGATGTTCCATTTCGGACAGAAGCCCGGCACCACGCCCGACAACGCGCCCACGATCCAGTCGCTGCTCAAGCGCGAGATCGTCATCGAGCCGGATCCGGGCATCCCGGCCAACGAGGACAAGGCGATCGCCGCGTACCGCGACTTCCTCGCGGTCACGCCCGACGCCACCCAGCGCGCCGAAGCGCTGCGCCGGCTGGGCGACCTGTCGATGACCAGCGCCGACAACGCCAACGCCGTCACGCCCACGCCGAGCGGCACGCCCGACTACACCGCGGCCATCGCGCAGTACCGCGACTACCTCAAGACCTATCCGGACGACCCGCAGAACGACCGCGTGATCTACCAGCTCGCGCGGGCCCAGGAACAGGGCGGCCAGCTGGAGCAGGCCCTGGCGACGCTCGATTCGCTGGTCGCCAGGTATCCGCAGACGCGCTACCGCGACGAGGCCCAGTTCCGCCGCGGCGAACTGCTGTTCACGCTGCGCCAGTACCCGAAGGCCGAACAGGCCTACGCGATGGTCCTGACCGGCGAC
>JBJMWF010000335.1:0-5525 GCA_045810265.1 Vitreoscilla sp.
CAGCATGCGCAGGTGCAGCTCGCCCAGGCCGTTGACGACGGTCTCGCGCGTGGCCGCGACCTGTTCGATGCGAAGGCACGGATCCTCGTCGACCGAGCGCTGCACGAGGTCCCACAGCCGCTGCTCGTCGCCATGGCGCTTGGGCTGGATCGCGATGCCGTGCACCGGCACCGGGAACGCGAGCGGCTTCAGGTGGATGTGGCTGTCCTCGGGGGCGTCGTGCAGTACGGCGTCGAAGTGCAGCGCGTCGACCTTGGCGATGGCACAGATGTCGCCGGGCAGCGCACGCGCGATCTCCACGTGCTCGCCGCCCTGCAGGCGAAACAGGTGGCCGACCTTGAAGCACTTGCGCGCATCGCCGACGAACAGTTGGGTGTCGCGCGTGATCGTGCCCTGGTGCACGCGCAGCACGCCCATCTTGCCGACGTACGGATCGACGGTGACCTTGAACACGTGGGCCAGCACGTGCTTCGCGGGATCGGGCGAGGCGTGCACGAGCCTGGCGTCCGCGCCGGCGCCATCGAGGAAGTCGGGTGGGTTGCCTTCGGTCGGATTGGGCAACAGTTTGGCGAAGACGTCGAGCAACTCCGGCACGCCCGCGCCGGACTTGGCGGAGACGAAGCACACCGGGATCAGGTGACCCTCGCGCAAGGCCTGTTCGAGCGGCGCATGCAGCTCGGTGGCCTCGACATCGCCCTGGTTCAGGTAGCGGTCGACGAAGTCGGCGTCGACCTCGACGACCTGCTCGACGAGCGCCTGGTGCGCCGCCTCGGGTGACGAGAAATCGGTCTGGCCCTCGCGGTTGAAGAAGCAGTCGACGACGCGGGCGCCGCCACCGGCGGGCAGGTTCAGCGGCAGGCATTCGCGGCCGAACACGTCGCGGATCTGCGCCAGCACGGCGGCGCAGTCGGCACCGGGCACGTCGATGCGGTTGACGATGATGAGGCGGTCGAGCTTGCGATCGGCGGCGTGGGCCATCATGCGCTGGGCGGTCGAATCCACGCCGGAGGTGGCGCTGATGACGATGGCCGCCGTCTCGACGGCCTCGAGCGCCGGCAGCGATTGCCCGACGAATTCGAGCGCGCCGGGCGTGTCGAGCAACTGGATGCGGACGCCGTCGTGCACGCAGTTGACGACGGCGGTGTTGAGCGAATGCTGGACGCGCTTCTCGAGCGGGTCGTGGTCGCTCACGGTCGAGCCGCGTTCGACGCAGCCGGCTGTCTTGATGGCGCCGGTGCGCAGCAGCAAGGCCTCGGTGAGGGTGGTCTTGCCGGTGGCCGAGGCGCCCACCAGTGCCACGTTGCGGATCGCCGCAATATCGGTGGATTCGAAGATCGTCATGGCGCGTGTCTCCACGGGCCGAGACGCCAGGCGGCACCGCGGCGACCCGAACCGCGACACGGCCGGATGGCAGGAACCGCCAGCCTACGCCGCTACGGTAGCGGGCGCAAGCAGCAGAATTTTCCCTATTGGAAGGCGACTTCCGCGAAGCCGCGCAGCTTTCGGCTGTGCAGCTTGTCGCCCGAGCCGCGCAGCAGCTCCAGCGCGCGGATGCCGATGCGCAGGTGCTGCTCGACGCGCTCGCGATAGAAATGGTTGGCCATGCCCGGCAGCTTGATCTCGCCGTGCAGCGGCTTGTCGGACACGCACAGCAAGGTGCCGTAGGGCACGCGAAAGCGGAAGCCGTTGGCGGCGATGGTGGCGGACTCCATGTCGAGCGCGATGGCGCGGCTCTGGCTGAAGCGGCGCTCCGGGCCCGGGTGCGGCAGCAGCTCCCAGTTGCGGTTGTCGGTCGAGGCGACGGTGCCGGTGCGCATCACGCGCTTCAAGTCGAAGCCGGCCAGCTGCGTGATGTCGGCGACGGCCTGCTCGAGCGCCACCTGCACCTCGGCCAGCGGGGGGATCGGCACCCACAGCGG
This sequence comes from Vitreoscilla sp., assembly GCA_045810265.1. Classification (GTDB taxonomy): domain Bacteria; phylum Pseudomonadota; class Gammaproteobacteria; order Burkholderiales; family Burkholderiaceae_C; genus Scleromatobacter. The sequence continues at coordinate 1,920 of JBJMWF010000335.1, forward strand.
CAGCTCTTCGTCGAGCACGTGATCCTCGCGCACGTAGCCGTGTGCCAGCACGTAGTCGCCCAGCTGCTGCGTGGTGCGCAGGCCGGCGCAGTGGCCCAGCATGATCCAGGCGTGCGGCCGCAGCACGGCGATGTGGTCGCTGATGTTCTTGGCGTTGGACGGGCCCACGCCGATGTTGACCATCGTGATGCCGCTGTTGTCCGGCCGGCGCAGGTGGTAGGCGGGCATCTGCGGCAGGCGTGGCGGCGCGCTGCCGATCGGGCCGACCGAGTGCGTCGTGCCCGCGCGCATCGTGACGGCGTTGCCGGGTTCGACGAAGGCGTCGTAGACCGAGTCGGCCCTGGCCATCTCGCGGTGCCCGAGCGCGATGAACTCGTCGATGTAGAACTGGTAGTTCGTGAACAGCACGAAGTTCTGGAAGTGGTCGGGCGCGGTGCCGGTGTAGTGGCGCAGGCGGTGCAGCGAGTAGTCGACCCGCGGTGCGGTGAACAGCGCCAATGGCAGCGGATCGTTGGGGCCGGCCTCGTAGGTGCCGTTGGCAATGCCGTCGTCCATCGCGGCCAGGTTGGGCAGGTCGAACAGGTCGCGCAGCTGCAGGCGTTGCGCCGCGGTCAACGTACCCTCGACGTGGTCGTGCTCGGCAAAGCTGAAGTGCAGCGGCATCGGCTCGCGGCTGACACCGACCTCGATCTTGACGCCGTGGTGCTGGCGCAGCAGGCGGAACTGCTCGCGGTAGTACTCGGCGAACAGCTCGGGCCGCGTCAGCGTCGTCTCGAAGGTGCCGGGGCCGGCCACGAAGCCGTAGCTCGAGACCGAGTCGGCGCGCGCGACCGTGTCGGTGTGCACGCGCACGCTCGGGTAGCAGGCGCGCACGTGCGAAGCGGGGGCATGGCCGCCGACGAAGTCGTGCAGGTGCTTGCGCAGGTGGTCGACGCCGGACTGGTAGATCTCGCGCACGCGCTCGACGGCGGCGTCGGGATCGTCGAAGGATTCACGGGGGACGAGCAGCGGTTCGATCATGGGTTCATTGTGGATGAAACGCGTGACGGCAGTGCGTGACGCCGCCGCGAGGTCATCCGCGTTGCCTACACTGTCGGGTCGAAAGGTGAAGAACAACGTGATCAATGCATTCCGCGGCCGCTCCCGTCCCGAGGTGGCCGCCTCTCCTGCACGCCGGCTTGGCGCGTGCCTGGCGGCTGCCGGCCTGCTCTGGCTGGGCCTGGTACCGGCGCTGGCCAACGTGCACCGCAAGGCGGTCGCCTCGGCCAGGCCGGCTGCCGCGGCTTCGGCAGCCAGGGCCATGACCGCCGCCTCGGCGCCGTCGGCGCCGGCCACCACCACCACCGACCTCGCGCAATGGTGCGCGCGCCTGGTGCCCACCGTGCCGGGCATCGACTCGTCCGCCTGCCGTGCGTCCGGCCTGGTGGCGGGCGCAGGCCGCTCGGTGCGCGGGGTGCCGCTGTGGGCCGACGACGTGTTGCCCGCCAGCGGCGCACCCAGGTTCAAGGTGCTGCTGCTGGGCGGCATCCATGGCGACGAGCTCGCGTCGGTGACGCTTGCCTTCGACTGGATAGCCCGCTCCCAGGGCGTGAAGGCATCGGCCCGGCCGCGTCCGGCCAAGGGCGTCAAGCCGAGCATCGCCGACGTCGGCTGGCGCTTCGTGCCGCTGCTCAATCCCGACGGGCTGCTGCACTCGCCGTCCACGCGTGTCAACGCCCACGGCGTCGACCTCAACCGCAACTTTCCCACCGCCGACTGGGCGCGCGACGCCCAGCCCTATTGGGTCAAGCACACGAAGCGGGATCCGCGGCGCTTCCCGGGCCCGCAGGCGCTTTCCGAGCCCGAATCACGCTGGCTGCTGCAGCAGATCGACCAGTTCCACCCCGACCTGATCGTGTCCGTGCATGCCCCGTACGGCCTGCTCGACTTCGACGGCCCGCCGCCCGCGCCGCGCCGCCTCGGCAGCCTGCAGCTGGACCCTGTGGGCGTCTATCCGGGCTCGCTCGGCAACTACGGCGGCCTGGTCAAGAACGTGCCGGTGATGACGCTGGAGCTGAAGAACGCGCGCGCCGTGCCGCCCGCCGAGCTGGCCGCGATGTGGAACGACCTGCAACGCTGGATCGACGAGCAGATGAGCAACCCGGGCGTGCAGGCGAGTGCCCAGCGCAGCCCGGTGCCGGGCACCAAGGTGATCGGCACGACGCGTCGGGTCGATTGAGGCGCAAGTGCGCCGCTCCCCGTTTCGAGGGGTGGTCGCCCCGGGTGGCACGACGGAGAATCCGCGCCACTCCTTACTCGAACTCTGCCCGGGGATCCGCCATGAACGCTCGCCATCGCCTCGTCCTTTCCTGCGCCATCGCGCTGACGTCCGTCGCCGCGCTGGCCCAGCAGCCGCACATCCGCCCGGGCCTGTGGGAGGAGACGACCAAGCTCAAGAGCGACAACGCGCAGATGAATGCGGCGATGGAGCAGATGAAGCAGCGCATGGCGGCGATGACGCCCGAGCAGCGCGCCGCGATGGAGAAGGCGATGGGGGGCCGCGGCATGGGCATGACCGGCGATGGGGCCAACACGATGCGGGTCTGCGTCACCAAGGAGCAGATCGCGCGCGGGTTCCGGCCCGAGGAGCGGGGCCATTGCTCGCGGGCGAACATCAGCACGTCGGGCAAGGTCACGAAGTTCGATTTCTCCTGCCAGTCCGAGCGCGGCGGCATCACGGGGCACGGCGAATACACGGAGTTGAGCGATACCGCCTTCACCGTCAGCACCACGGCCGACATCAGCAACCCGAAGATGACCATGCACATCCAGAACGACATGAGCGGCAAGTTCATCTCCAGCGATTGCGGCGACGTCAAGCCGATGGAAATGCCGCCGGCCAAGTGAGCGCGCGCCGCGCGGCGCCTGAATCCATCCCGGGCCGCGGCGCGTAGTCTTCTCACGAGCCGTGACCCCCGCGGCGACTCCGCCGCCGCCATGACCGAAACCGTCCGCCCCGCCGTCCCCGAACCGCGCCGCCGCCTGCTGCGATGGGCTACCGGCGCGGCGCTGCTGGGATGGGTCGGCTGCGCGACGGCCGGTGCCGGGCTGCTCAACGCGGTGGCGACGCTGCGCGGCCACCAGGGTCCTTCGGACATCGCGTACGGCCCGCTGGCCAGGCAGCGCTTCGATCTCTACGTGCCGGGAACGTCCATCGACGAGGCCGACAAGGCCACCGGTTCACCGCTGGTCGTCTTCATCTACGGTGGTTCGTGGAGCACGGGCAGCCGGCGCGACTACCGCTTTGCCGGCGAGGCGCTGGCGGCACGCGGCTTCACGGTGATGGTGGTCGACTACCGGCTGTACCCCGACGTGCGCTATCCAGACTTCCTGCGCGATTGCGCGCTCGCGGTCGCCCATGGCCTGGAGCATGCGCGCGAGTTCGGCGCCGACCCTCGCCGCGTGTTCCTGTACGGCCACAGCGCCGGCGCCTACAACGCGGCGATGGTGGCGCTCGATCCGCGTTGGCTGCGCGCCACCGGTCATTCCCCCGACGAACTGGCCGGCTGGGTCGGGCTCGCCGGCCCGTACGACTTCCTGCCGATCGAGGACGCCGGCGTGAAGCTC
>JBJMWF010000336.1:0-5949 GCA_045810265.1 Vitreoscilla sp.
GATGAAAGCTCTCACCTACCATGGCTCGAAGGACGTGCGCGTCGACACCGTCCCCGACCCGAAGCTGGTCGACGCCGACGACATCATCCTGCGCGTGACCGCCACTGCCATCTGCGGCTCCGACCTGCACATCTATCGCGGCAAGATCCCGATGATGGAGAGCGGCGACATCCTCGGCCACGAGTTCATGGGCGTGGTTGAAGAGGTCGGCGCCGCCGTCACCCGCGTGAACAAGGGCGACCGCGTCGTCATCCCGTTCACGATCTCGTGCGGCCAGTGCTTCTACTGCAACAGGAAGCTGTTCGCCGCCTGCGAGACCACCAACACCGGCCGCGGCGCCATCATCAACAAGAAGGACACGCGACCGGGCGCCGCGCTGTTCGGCTACTCGCACCTGTACGGCGGCATCCCGGGCGGGCAGGCGGAGTACGTGCGCGTGCCCAAGGCCAACGTTGGCCCGCTGGTCATCCCGGACTCCGGCCTGGCGGACAAGCAGGTGTTGTTCCTGTCGGACATCCTGCCCACCGGCTACATGGCCGCGGTCAATGCCGCCATCGGCAAGGGCTCGAGCGTCGCCATCTTCGGTGCCGGGCCGGTCGGGCTGATGGCCGCGGCCTCCGCCAGGCTGCTCGGCGCCGAGCGCATCTTCATGGTCGACCACCACCAGTACCGGCTCGACTTCGCGCAGCAGGCCTACGGCGTCGAGCCGATCAACTTCGACCAGGTCGACGATCCCGCCGGCCTGATCATCGACCGGATGGACGGCCGCGGCGTCGACGGCTCGATCGATGCGGTCGGCTTCGAAGCCAAGGGCAGCGTCGTCGAGACCGCGATGACGGCCGTCAAGCTCGAGGGCTCCAGCGGCGCCTCGATACGCCAGGCGATCGCGGCCACGCGCCGCGGCGGCGCGGTGTCCATGCCCGGCGTCTATGCAGGCTGGGTGCACGGCTTCCTGCTGGGCGACGTGTTCGAGAAGGGCCTGTCGATGAAGGGCGGCCAGACGCACGCGCAGAACTACATGCCGCAGCTGCTCGAGCACATCGCCAAGGGCGAACTGCATCCCGAGACCATCATCACCCACACGATGCCCTTGAGCCAGGCCGCGCGCGGCTACGAGATCTTCGAGAAGAAGCAGGAGGACTGCCGCAAGGTGGTCCTCACCGCGGGCTGACCCCCGCACTCATCGAACGCATTGCAGGAGAACACCATGGGATCCGCCAACCCTCAACGTCCGCTCGCCGTCGTCACCGGCGCTTCCACCGGCATCGGCCGCGAACTCGCGCGGCTGGCCGCGCAGGACGGCCATGATCTGGTCATTGCCGCCGACCAAGGGCCGCTCGACGAGGCGGCGCAGTCGTCCGCGCCTTCGGCGCCGACGTCCAGGCGGTCGAGGCCGACCTGTCGACTTCGTTCGGCGTCGACAAGCTCGAGCAGGCCGTCGGAGGACGCCCGGTCGACCTGCTGATCGCCAACGCCGGCCACGGCCTGGGCCACGGCTTCCTGGACAAGCCGTTCAGCGAAGCCAGGCATGTCATCGACACCAACATCACCGGCACGCTGGACCTGCTGCACCGCCTGGCGACCGGCATGCGCCAGCGCGGCCGGGGCCGCATCCTGATCACGGGCTCCATCGCAGGCCTCATGCCCGGCACCTTCCAGGCCGTCTACAACGGCAGCAAGGCCTTCATCGACTCCTTCTCGTTCGCGCTGCGCGACGAGCTCAAGGACTCCGGCGTCACCATCACCTGCCTGATGCCGGGCCCGACCGACACGCACTTCTTCGAACGCGCCGACATGCTCGACACCAAGGTCGGCAGCGACGACAAGGCCGACCCGGCCGACGTGGCCAGGGAAGGCTACGAGGCGATGAAGAAGGGCGAGGACAAGGTGGTCGCCGGCTGGAAGAACAAGGTGCAGGCCGCGCTGACCAACGTCGTGCCCGACAGCATGCTGGCCGACGCACACCGCAAGATGGCCGAGCCGGGATCGGCGCACCACTGACCGGCCAGCGGACGTGCAGACGGGGCTTGCTGTACGGACGCTCAGCGGTCGGGGTGTACGGTTGGTGCGCCAACCGAGACGATCATCGACAACCTCCCCACCGGCGCGGTCACCCGCCGCGTCCGAATCCTGGACTCCGCGGCGCGCGCGTTCGCGGCGCATGGCTATCGCGCCACCAGTCTGCGCGACATCGCCAAGGACGCCGGCTGCTCGCTGACGCTGCTCGACCACCATTTCGGCGCCAAGGGCCTGCTGCTGGAGGCGGTGATCAAGGGTCAGCACGAGCACTGCCAGCAGCGGCTCGCCGGGCTGCGCGAACTGCTGACGCCGGTTTCGGCGTTCGACCTGAACCAGTTCATCGCCGTCTGGGCCAACTACGAGTTCGACCTCTACGCGACGCGCGACGGCCGCCAGTACCTGATGCTGATGCTCAAGCTCTCGGCCGACGAGGAGGTCGACGCGGAGCTGCGGCGCCATCTCAATTGCTCGGAGGTTCTCGTCGTGCAGGCGTTCGCGCGCGAGCGGCCATCGCTGGACGCGCAGGCGCTGCGAGGCGGCTGGTTCATGGCCAGCGGCGCGCTGTATGCGGCGATCGTCAGCGCCGAGGAGACGCAGGAGCCGGACGACCCGGCGTCGGCGACGCTGTCGCGCGTGCGGGCCATCTCCTTCCTGATCGAGGGGCTGCGCGGCTACTGGAGCGCTGGCGTGGCGCCTCTTGCGGCAATGTCCGACTGAACGCGGGATCAGTCCAGGCGCAGGCCGACGGTGCCAGGAATGCCTCGACGCCCAAGGCTTCTGGCTGTCAGGCCCGACGATCGATCAACGCTGACGCTTTCCGATGAATGTGACAGTTAGGAACGTTTGTTGCTGATTGAGGTCCTCACCCAGAGGAGCACTCAATGAAGCCACAGGATCCTGAACTGCAGCGGGCCGCCCGCGCCGCGGCTGTCGCCGGCGGTGCCGGATTCGATACCTTGGTCGTCGGTGCCGGTTTCGCCGGCAGCGTGATCGCCGAACGCCTGGCCACCCAGCTGGGCCAACGCGTTCTGGTCGTCGACAAGCGACCGCACATCGGCGGCAACGCCTACGACCGCTACGACGATGCCGGCGTGCTGATCCACCCCTACGGTCCGCACATCTTCCATACCAATTCAGCGGACGTCTTCGACTATCTCTCGCAGTTCACGCAGTGGCGACCCTACCAGCATCGCGTGCTGGCCAGCGTCGATGGCCAGACCGTACCGATGCCGATCAACCTGGACACCGTCAACCAGCTGTACGGCCTGAACCTGACCAGCTTCCAGCTCGAGGACTTCTTCGCCTCGCTGGCCGAGAAGCCGGCGGCGATCAAGACTTCGGAGGACGTCGTCGTCTCGAAAGTGGGCCGCGAGCTGTACAACAAGTTCTTCCGCGGCTACACGCGCAAGCAGTGGGGACTCGATCCCTCCGAGCTCGACGCCAGCGTGACCGCGCGCGTGCCCACGCGCACCAACCGCGACGACCGCTACTTCACGGACACCTACCAGGCGATGCCCTTGCATGGCTACACGCGGATGTTCGAACGCATGCTGGCCCATCCGAACATCAAGGTGATGCTCAATACCGACTACCGCGAGGTGGCCGAACTGATGCCTTGGCGGCACATGGTCTATACCGGACCGATCGACGCGTTCTTCGACTACCGGCATGGCAAGCTGCCCTATCGCAGCCTCGAGTTCCGCCACGAGACGCTGCTGCAGGCGCAGTTCCAGGCGGTGGGCACCGTCAACTATCCGAACGACTTCGCATACACGCGCATCAGCGAGTTCAAGCACATCACCGGGCAGCAGCATCACGCGACGTCGGTGGTCTATGAGTACCCGCGCAGCGAGGGCGACCCGTACTATCCGGTGCCGCGCGCGGAGAACACCGCGATGTACCGGCTCTACGAGTCCGAGGCCGAGAAGCTGCAGGACGTCAGCTTCGTCGGACGGCTGGCGACCTACAAATACTACAACATGGACCAGGTCGTCGCGCAGTCGCTGACGCTGTTCAAGCGCCTCGCGGCCCGCCATCAGCAGCGGCTGGCGGCCGAGACGCTGGGCGTGGTCGACACTTCCGAGCTGGTTTCGGCCAAGTGAGTACCCAGCTGACGCCGCCCGAACTGTGGGTCGGCGCCGAATGCACGATCAGCCGGGTCGGCGACCGCTGGCGCGACCAGGCGGTGCTGACCGGCTTCCGTGATCGCCTCGACGATCTCGATCGCCTGGCGTCGCTGGGCGCTCGGCGTGTCCGGCTGCCCGTGCTCTGGGAGCATCTCGATCCGGCAGGCACCGGCGAGCTCGATTTCAGCTGGCCCGATCGCGCGCTGGAGCGAGTGCGCGAGCTGGGCATGCAAGCCATCGTCGGACTGCTGCACCACGGCAGTGGGCCGCCGATCACGAACTTGCTGGATCCGCATTTCCCGGTTCTCTTTGCCGACTATGCGAGACGCGTGGCGCAACGCTATCCGGAGCAGCGCTCGTGGACGCCGGTCAACGAGCCGCTGACGACGGCGCGCTTCTCGGCCCTGTACGGGGTGTGGTATCCACACGCCAAGGACGACTGCAGCTTCGCACGCGCCCTGCTCAATCAGGTCCGCGCCACGGCGCTCGCCATGCGGGCGATCCGCGAGGTCAATCCCGAGGCGGAACTGGTCCAGACCGACGACCTGGGCCACACGCGCTGCACGCCGGGCCTGGCCCACCAGGCGGCCTTCGACAACGAGCGCCGCTGGCTCACCTTCGACCTGCTCGCCGGCCGCGTCGACGAAACGCATCCGATGTGGGACTGGCTGTGCGGCTGCGGCGTCGAGGCCGACCTGCGCCAGATGCTGGCGGAACCGTGTCCGCCGCAGATCATCGGCATCAACGCCTACGCCACCAGCGAGCGTTTTCTCGACGAGCGCCTGGAGCTTCATCCGCCGCACCTGCATGGCGGCAACGGGCGCCAGACCTATGTCGACATCGAGACCGTGCGCGCGCATGGCCAGTTGATCGACGGCTTCGCGGGCCGGCTGCGCGAGGCGCATGCGCGCTACGGCCTGCCGCTGGCCATCACCGAGGTGCACATCGGCTGCACGCGCGAGGAGCAGATGCGCTGGTTGCACCAGGCCTGGCTCGCCGCGGTGCAGGCGCGCGAGGAAGGCGTCGACGTGCGCGCCGTCACCGTCTGGGCCGCCTTCGGCACGATGGACTGGAGCAGCCTGCTCACGCGCGACGCCGGCCACTACGAGCCGGGGCCGTGGGACGTGCGCAGCGAACCGCCACGCCTGACCGCGCTGGGCCGCCTCGCCGCGGCGCTGGCCGAAAGCGACCCGGCGCGCACGCACGACTTCCACCCGGTGCTCGCATCGCCCGGCTGGTGGCAGCGCGACCTGCGACTGAGCGTGACGCCGCACGGCGAGATCACGGCCCTGGCCGCGCGCGGCGCCCCCTTGCTGATCCTGGGCACCGGAGCGCTGGCACGCGCGTTCGGCCGCCTGTGCCACATGCGCGGCTTGCCCTACGAGTTGCTGGAGGATGAGGCCGACCTGGTCGACGCCGTCCACCGGCACGCCGCGTGGGCCGTGATCGACACGGTGGAGCGCGATCCGCGCCGGCGGCTCGCCCTGGGCCAGCAGGTGCCGGGGCTGCGCAAGCTGGTCGTGTCGACGCATGAGGTCGAAGCGGAGGATGCCGCCGACGCGCTCGTCGTCCTCACGTCGGCACCCTTCGGACCCTGGGATCACGACAACTTCGTGGCGCGCGGCCTCGCGCAGCTGCGCCAGGGCCGCGAATGGACGGCGGCCGAGGACGAGATCGTCGCGCCCACCTACCTGCCCGACCTGGTGCAGGCCAGCCTGGACCTGCTGATCGACGGCGAGACCGGCGTGTGGCACCTGACCAACGGCGAAGCATTGACTTGGGCGGAGTTCGCCCGCCGAGCCGC
>JBJMWF010000337.1:0-4373 GCA_045810265.1 Vitreoscilla sp.
ATGCCGGCGCCCTTGCTGATGCCGGTGATGGTCACCGTCTTGCCGCCGATGGTGACCTGCGTCGACGCGGCCTTGGGCAAGGTGTCGGTGGTCATGATGCCTTCGGCCGCCTGCGCCCAGTTGGCAGCGTCCAGGCCGCCGAACACGGCCGGCAACCCGGCCTCGATGCGCTCGACCGGCAGCGGCTCCATGATCACGCCGGTCGAGAACGGCAGCACCTGGCGCGGCGCCAGCCCCAGCAGGCCCGCCGCGGCCTCGCAGGTGCGCCGCGCGCGCGCCAGCCCGTCCACGCCGGTGCCTGCGTTGGCGTTGCCGGTGTTGATGATCAGCGCCCGGATGCCGTCCTTGCCATCGCTGCCGGCCAGGTGCTCGCGGCAGACCTGCACCGGCGCGGCGCAGAAGCGGTTCTGCGTGAACACGCCGGCCACCTGCGTGCCGGCGTCCAGCACGAATGCGACCAGGTCCTTGCGATTGGCCTTGCGCACGCCGGCCATCGCGACGCCCACGCGCACGCCGGGGACGGGATGGAGGTCGGCGGGCTTGGGGGCGGTGAGGTTGACGGGCATGGGTGGACTCCAGGAGACCGTGGCCGACGGCGCACGAAAAGAGGCGATTCTAGAAGGGGCGGGTGACGGCTGGCCGCTCGTGCCGCGGCCGGCCGCGGGTTGGCATGCGGGCAAGAAGCGGGCCGCAGGCTGTGACCAGACGTGTCAATCGCCACCGCCGCCGCAGCCGCCACCGCAGGAACTGCCACAACTGCTGCCGCCGCTGCTGCAGCTCGAGCCCGCGGAGCCGCCATCACCGGTACACGAACTGCACGAGGAGCAGCCACCACCGCCTTCGCCGCCTTCGCCGCTGCGTCGCCGCGCCGCGGCGGCCAGGCCCAGGGCGTCCGCGTTGACCTGCTGGCCCAACCCGTCGAAGCGAAGATCTTCTGCCAACGTGGTGGCGCCGATCAGTGCGACGCCGAAGGCCAGCGCCTGCCCGACACGCGGTGCCTTGGCGTGCGATCCCGCAGCCAGGCGCAGCGGTCGCAAGGCCCGCTCGGAACGCGGATTCGCGCGCCTGAGGCGCTGCGCCAGCAGGAACGTGAGGACGACGCCGGCCAGCGCCAGCACCACCAGAAAGCCGATGCGGTGCGGCGTGCCGAACGCGTGGAAGATGCGCTCGAACTCGATCACCAGCAGCAGCGCCAGGCCGGCCAGCGCGCGGGCTCGCCGCAGTGGCAGCGCAGCGACGTCGCTGGCGATGCCCGCGGCGATCAGGCGCTGTTCGAACTGTTCCGCCAGCGGCCGCATTGCCCGGCACGCGGCCGTGAAGCGGATGCCTTCGTCGGTGGCAACGCCCAGGCACCGCACCTCGGCCGGATGTTCGCAACGCGGCGCGACGCTGCGATCGACCGGGATCGGCGGACGCGGCGCGCCCGCCGTGGCGCGACCTGGCGGCCGCAGCACGGCGCGCTCGGTGAGCGAGACGATCGCCGTCATCGTCATGCGTTCGGCACCGCCGCTGAACCAGGCGGCCTCGAAAGGCTCGAGCCGATCGCGCAGCGTCGAACGCGCCGGCGGCACGCCCGCGCGCAGTCCGAGCCAGCCCAGGACGCTGGTGGCCAGCAACGCCAAGAGCAGGAACGCGCCGGGGCCGACCTCCTGCAGCGGATCCAGCAAGCCTGTCTTTCGCAGCAGGAGTCCGAGCACGATGGCGCACAACACGGTCGCGATCGCCAGGCGATGTCCCCGGCGAAGGGTCGGCGGCACGGTCCAGCGAAGTTCGGACGCCGGCTGCGCCTGGACCGGCCGACCCGGCAGCGGCCAGGTGGGGGCCGGCGCGTCGACGCCGAACGCAAGCCGGTAGGCTGCCAGCGTCTGGCGATACATGTCGCGATGACGCCCGCCCTCGCCCGCCCGCGCCGGCTCGTGGTGCAGGAAGCGGCCCAGCACCGCGCCGCAGAAGGCCTCGTAGTGCGCCGTCCGCGTCAGGTGCAGGTGCCAGGCCTGGTCGACGTCATGCGACGGACTCACCGGCTGCCCCGCGACCTGGGTCAGCACCAGGAATCGGCGGTACTCCTCGGTCACCGCCATCGCGTAGCCCAGCGTCCAGCCGTTGTCGTCGGCGAGCCGCATCTCGAAGCCGAGCGGGTCGTCGGGAGCGTTGAAGCCGTGGCCTTCGATACGCGCGAGCAGTTCGAGGGCGGGGGTGGCGCCCCGGGGCGACGGGCGATGCATCGGTCATCTGGTAGCCTTTTCTGGATCAAGCGCGACGCGGTCGTATTCCATGCCGGCAGCAGTGGGGCGCCCGGGTGTGATGGCCAAGGTCGTCGATGCGCTCATCCGCCGCACCCTCCGCCACAGCCACCGCCACCGCCGCAGCCCCCTCCGCCGTCCCCGCCAGAGGAGCCGTTGGATCCGGCTGCCCGGCTCATGCCACCCGGTCCGATGGCGTCGTCCAGGCCAGCGAACAGCGGCTGCGCCAGCACTGCGCCTGGGCCCAGCAGTGCCAGCGCCATGGGCAGCAGGGCCGCCGAGATCGGCTCGCTCGTTGGCTTGCCACGGCGCACCCGGCGCCGCTCGAGGATCCACGCAAGCGCCTCGATCGCCCTGCGCCCGCGCCACGTGGCGCGTCCGCGCAGGATCAGTCGCAGCAGCGTGGCGGCTGTGGCCAGCGTGAGCAGGACCAACAAGCCCATCGGGCGCGTGGTCGTCAGCGCATGCAGGATGCGTTCGAGCGCGACCACCAGCCAAGTCGCCGTGAGCAGCATCATCGCGCCGCGCGCTGCGGAGACGCTGCCGGCGTCGCTCGCCAGTCGGGCGTTGCGCAAGCGCTCGCCGATGCGAAGACCAACATCGGCCAGGGCCTGCTCGGCACGATCGAACTCCAGCGCGCCGCGCCTCGCGCCTGCCAGACAGGCCAGTTCCACCGGGTGCAGTCCGTCCGGCACTTGCGGTGACACGACGAGCCGGTTTACCGTTTCCCGGCGGCCGTTCGGGCCAAGGTCGGTGCGCTTCAGCACGAGTGCTCCGCGCTCCACCAGCATGCCGATCGCGGTCGCAGTCACGCGCGGCGTGCCGCCGGCCAGCCAGGCGGCTTCGTAGGTGTCGAGCGTATCGCGCCGGTCGGCGTGCGCGAAGGGGGAGGTGGACAGCACGGCCAGGATGAGCAGCGTGATCGTCAGTGGCACCGCACCGAGCAGGAAGTGCGGGCCACTGATCTCGTGGCTCGCATCGAAAGTGCCCATCAGGTTCAGCGCCATCGCGAGCACGATCACGAGGGCGCCAACCATGACGGCCAGGAAGACGGCATGGGCGAACGGGCCAGGCAGTTCGAGCTGTGCACGCTGAATTGGCGGTGCCGCGAAGCGGGCCTCGGTCGAAGGCCACACCTCGGGCGGCGGCGGCGTCAGGAACGCTTGCCGGTAATTGGCCAGCGTATCGGCGTACATCGCGCGATGGCGCTCATGCTCTTGGGGCCCCGACTCTGCCGGCCGGTGATGCAGAAAGCGGCCCAGCACGGCGTGGCAGAAGCGCTCGTAGTCGGCGGTGCAGGTGATGTGGAGGTGCCAGGCCTGATCGACGTCGTCCGACGGACACATCGGTGCACCGGCGACCTGGGTGAGCACGAGGAAGCGGCGGTATTCGCGAACGACCCGGACGGCATGACCGAGGGGCCAGCCGTTGTCGTCGGCCAGTCGGCACTCGAAGGCGAGCGGATGGCCTGGTGCCGAAAGAGGGTAAGCCTCGACGCGTGCCAGCAGCGTGGCCGCGGAGGTCGGGATCTCGGTGCGCGAGTGACTGGTGATGGGAGCCTTCCTTTCTTGTTGTTTTGGTCTCTTCTTGATGTTGCGCGCAGTGTTTCCGGCCGACGGCGAGCCGGCAATCGTGGGAAACCACATGCGTGGAAAGACGCGCGGCCGAACGATGTCGGCCGCGGGAAGGGCTGCCACGCGGTCGCGTGGCGGGCTCGTTCAACTCACTCGAGGATGGAGTTGCGCGACGCCGCTTCGTCCTGCTGGTCGTCCGGCAGGTGGATGCTGCCGGCGTGGAAGTCGTATTCGAAGACCTCGCCGTGGCGGCCCCATTCGATGACGGTCTTGAGCACGCGTTCGGCCTCGGCCGGATCGAGGTGCTGCTGCAGCAGGCGCAGGAACGGCTGCTCGGGCAGCGCACGCTCCGGATCCTGTTCCAGGCTGTGGCGGATGTGGGCAGCGAGCGGCACGTTCTCCAGCACCTGCTGGCCGAACAGTTCCTGGCGCAGGGTGTGGTCGCCGTCGACATAGCGCCGGCCGACCAAGGTGAGGTGCAGGTCGCCGGTCTCGACGCGCGCGAGCCCGAGCAGGTCGATGGCGCGTGCCACCGGAAGCAGCTCGTCGTCGGTGA
>JBJMWF010000338.1:0-8041 GCA_045810265.1 Vitreoscilla sp.
CAGGTGCCGGTGTGGGTCGGCAATTACGTGCTGATGAGCTATGGCGACGGCGCCGTGATGGGCGTGCCGGCGCACGACGAGCGCGACTTCGCGTTCGCCAGGAAGTACGGCCTCCAGATCAGGCAGGTCGTCAGCGTCCCCGGGGAGAGCTTCTCCACCGACGCCTGGCAGGAGTGGTACGGCGACAAGCAGCGCGGCGTGTGCATCGAATCGGGCGCGCTCGATGGCTTCGGCATGAAGGACGCCGTCTCGCGTGTGGCCGAACTGCTGGCCGCCGCCAACCTGGGCGAGAAGAAGACGACCTGGCGCCTGCGCGACTGGGGTGTCAGCCGCCAGCGCTACTGGGGCACGCCCATCCCGATCATCCATTGCGACGATTGCGGCGTGGTGCCGGTGCCCGAGAAAGACTTGCCGGTGGTGCTGCCGGAAGACCTGATCCCGGACGGCTCGGGCAACCCGCTGAACAAGCACGCGGGCTTCCTGAACGTGGGTTGCCCCAAGTGCGGCAAGCCGGCGCGGCGCGAGACGGACACGATGGACACCTTCGTCGATTCGTCGTGGTACTTCATGCGCTACTGCGATCCGGCCAACGACCAAAAGATGGTGGCCGAAGGCACCGACTACTGGATGCCGATGGACCAGTACATCGGCGGCATCGAGCACGCCATCCTGCACCTGCTGTACGCGCGCTTCTGGACCAAGGTCATGCGCGACCTGAAGCTGATCAAGTTCAGCGAGCCGTTCAAGAACCTGCTGACGCAAGGCATGGTGCTCAAGGGCGCGTTCTTCCACAAGCCGGAAGACGCGGGCAAGAACTACTACTGGGAACATGACCTGGACATCGAGCGCGACGCGCACGGCGCCGTGCTGAGCGCGAAGCTGAAGGACGGTACGCCGGTCAGCTACGAGATGACCACGATGTCCAAGTCCAAGAACAACGGCGTCGACCCGCAGGCGCTGATCGACCGCTACGGCGCCGACACCGCGCGCCTGTTCGTGATGTTCGCCTCGCCGCCCGAGCAGACGCTGGAATGGAACGACTCCGGTGTCGAGGGCGCGCACCGCTTCCTCAAGCGCGTGTGGGCCTTCGGCGCGAAGAACGGCCAGGCCATCAAGGCCGCGGCCGACGGCGTCGCCGGGCTCGAGCTGACGGGCCCCGCCAAGGCGCTGCGCCGCGAGGTGCACATGCTGCTCAAGCAGGTCACCTACGACTACGAACGCATGCAGTACAACACCGTCGTCTCAGGCGCGATGAAGCTGCTCAATGCGCTCGAAGGCTTCGCGGTCGACGCCAGCGCCGGCTCGGCGGCCGTGCTGCGCGAGGGCTTCTCGGTACTGCTGCGCGCGCTCTATCCGGCCTGCCCGCACATCACCCAAGGCTTGTGGACGGAACTGGGCTACGCCGCGCAGGGCAAGCAGTTGCTCGACGCCGGCTGGCCGGTGGTCGACGACGCGGCGCTGGTGCAGGACGAGATCGAGCTGGTGCTGCAGGTCGCCGGCAAGACGCGTGGTGCCATCCGCGTGGCCGCCGGCGCCGACAAGGCCGCCATCGAGGCTGCCGCGGTCGCGTCGCCGGAATTCGCGCGCTTCGGCGAAGGCAAGCCGGCCAAGAAGGTCGTCGTGGTCCCGGGTCGCCTGGTCAACATCGTCGTTTGATGATGACGCCGCGCCGCCTCGCCCTCGCCGCCCTGGCCCTCGCCGCGGCCGCCTCGCTGGCGGCCTGCGGCTTCCATCGCCGCATCGCCCAGCCGCTGAACTACGAGCGCATCGCGCTGTCCGGCTTCGCCGACCGCTCGACGATGGCCGACGAGATCCGGCGCGCGCTGCCGGCGCCGGTGCACGTCGTGCCCAGCGTGCTCGACTCGCAGGTGGTGATCGAGGCCATCGAGGACACCCAGAAGACCACGGTCGAGGCGTCGACCGCCTTCGGCCAGGTGCGTGAACTCGAACTGCACGTGAAGCTGCGCTATCGCGTGCTCGACCCGTCGGGCATCGAGCTGCTGCCGCTGGCCGACATCGAGCGCTTCCGCGACATGACCTACGACGAGAAGGACGCACTCGCCAAGGAGACCGAGATGAAGGCCCTGTACCGCGACATGCAGTCCGACATGGCCTACCAGCTGGTGCGCGTGCTGGCCGCGGTGGGCAAGCCCACCGGCCCGGCGGCCAAGGCGCAGGCCGCGCACGCCGCGGCCGAGGCGCTGGCGCCGGCATCGGCGGCGTCGTCGGTGTCGGCGGTCGAATGGGCGGCGTCGCAGGCCGGGCGCTAGCGATGCAGGTCCGCCCCGAGCAACTGGCCGACCACCTGGCGCGCGGCCTGCGCGACGTCTACGTGGTGCATGGCGACGAGCCGCTGCGCGCCCAGGAGGCCGCCGACGCCATCCGTGCGGCGGTGCGCGCGGCCGGGGCCAGCGAGCGCAAGGTGTTCGTCGTCAGCGGCGCGCACTTCGACTGGAGCGGCGTGCTGGGCGCCTCGCAGTCGATGGGGCTGTTCGCTGACCAGCAGCTGATCGAGATCCGCATCCCGTCCGGCAAGCCTGGCAAGGACGGCAGCGAGGCGCTGCAGCAGCTCGCCAGCGAGGCCGGCCCCGACAGCCGCCTGCTGGTGCACCTGCCCAAGCTCGATTGGCAGCAGCAGAAGGCCGCCTGGTTCGGCGCGCTCGATGGCGCGGGCGTGAGCGTCGCGGCCGACGTGATCGAACGCAACGCGCTGCCCGCCTGGCTCGCCAAGCGCTTCGCGCTGCAGGGCCAACGCGTCGAGGCAGGCGCTGCCGGCGAGGCGACGCTGGCCTTCATGGCCGACCGCGTCGAGGGCAACCTGCTGGCCGCGCACCAGGAGATCCAGAAGCTGGGCCTGCTGCATCCGCCCGGCGAGATCACGTTCGCGCAGGTCGAGGACGCAGTGCTCGACGTCGCCCGCCACGACGTCTCGCGCCTGTGCGACGCCGTGATGGCCGTGCAGGTGCCGCGCGCGCTGCGCATGCTCGAAGGCCTGCAGGCCGAAGGCGAGGCCGCGGTGTTCGTGCACTACAAGCTGTCGGACGACATCCGTGCGCTCAAGCGCATCCAGGACGCGATGTCCGAGGGCAAGCCGCTGCCCATGGCCTTGCGCGAGGCGCGCATCTGGGGCGCGCGCGAACGCCTGTTCGAGCGCGCGCTGCCGCGCCTGAGCGCACCGATGGCCGCGCGCCTGGTCAGCGCCGCCAGCGAGTGCGACGGCGTGCTCAAGGGCCTGCGCCATCCGCAATGGCCGGCCGAACCGTGGGACGCGCTGCGCCGCCTCGTGTTGATGATGCTGCAGGCGCTCAAGCCGGACGGCGCGCAGGCCGGACTGGTGTTGCGCACCTGACGCGCACGGCGCTTGCCCTGCGGTTCCCGCATCGAGGAGAACCCATGCGCCCGCGCTTTCTGCTCCTGTCCGTCGCCATCGCGCTGCTCGCCGGCTGCGTCAGCCGCATCGAGAAGGGCGAAGCCGCCCCCATCGCACCGCCGAACGATTCCGATCGATCAAGCAGTTCACCGTCCACGCGCGTCGAAGTCGCGGGCCTGCCCGTGTGGCTGCGTATCCGCCTGGCCGACTACGACGCACAGCCGGGCCCCGCCGCACCGCGCGCGGTGTTCCAGGTGGCCCATGGCGGCGGCGTCGCCTACTACACGTTGGCCGGCTGCTGTGATCAGCTCGACCCGCTGGTCGATGCGAACGGCGTCCTGCTGTGTTATCCCACCGGCGGCTACACCGGACACGGCGACGGCAAGTGCCCCGGCGCGCTGCCGCCGGCCGACCAGCGGCGCGAGGTCTGGCGGCACCGCTGAAACGTCGTGACGCGCGGCCTCAGTAGCCGCGGGTGCGATCGACCAGATGCGCCGCCGGCTCGCCGCGCCGCACGGCTTGGACATTGGCCGCGACGACCGCGGCGGCACTGCGCAGGTCGGTCTGCGCCGCGGCATGCGGCCACAGCGTGACGCGCGGATGGAACCAGAACACGTGCGTGGCGGGCAGCGGCTCGGTGTCGAAGACGTCGAGCACCGCGTGCGCCAGATGCCCCGAGTTCAGCGCGACGAGCAGATCCTTTTCGACCACGTGCGCGCCGCGCGCCAGGTTGACCAGGCCCGCGCCCTGGCGCATCTGCGCAAGGCGCGTGCGGTCGAACAGGCCGCGCGTGTCATCGGTGAGCGGCAGCAGGTTGACGACCACGTCGGCCGCGCCCAGCGCCGTGGGCAGCGCCGCCCAGCCGGCGCAGGTCTCGATGCCGGCCACCTGCTGCGCCCGGGCGCTCCACCCGGCGACCCGATAGCCGAGGGCCGCCAGCTGCAACGCCGTCGTGCGGCCCATCTGCCCCAGACCCAGCACCAGCACGGCGACCTCGTCGGCGCGCCTTTGCGGCAGCGGGCGCCACTGCGTCTGGCGCTGTTGCGCGGCGTAGTCGAACGCGCGCCGGTGCAGCGACAGCACCGCCCAGGCCGCCGTCTCGGCCATCGCGCGGTTCATCATCGGATCGACCATGCGCGCGATCGGCACGCCGGCGGGCAGCGTCGCGTCGGCCAGCAGCCGGTCCACACCAGCCCACAGCGACTGGATCAGCCTGAGCTGCGCGCAGCCCGCCAGCCGGCCGGGCAGCGGGTTGGCGACGACGGCGATGTCGGCCTCGCGCCAGCGCGCCGATTGCGTGCCTTCGTGCGCGGAATCCATCCAGTCGTCGTCGGGCAGCGCATCGGTCAGCGCGCGCCACCAGTCGTCGCGCTCGGCACCTTCCAGGCGCGCGTCGAAGGCGATCTTCATGAAGCCCGGGCGACGTCGATGAGGCGCCGCAGCGCGATCGCCACCGTCTGCGCACGAATCGCCGCGCGGTCGCCGGCCAGTTGCAGGCACTCGGTGCGGCTGCCGACCAGGGGCGCGTCGCCGCCCGCGGGCAGGCCCTCCTGCGTCTCGCGCGGATGCCGCCAGGCCAGGCCCAGCCAGACGGTGCCCACCGGCTTGGCCGGACTGCCGCCGCCAGGGCCGGCGATTCCGGTCACCGACAGCGCCAGCTCCACGCGAGCATGCGACAGCGCGCCACGCGCCATCGCGTCCGCGACTTCGGAGCTGACGGCGCCATGCGACCGGATCAAGGTGTCGGGCACGCCCAGCAGGCCGCTCTTGGCGTCGTTGGCGTAAGTGACGAAACCGGCGGCGAACCAGTCGCTCGCGCCGGCCGGCGCAGTGCAGGCGCCGGCCAGCAGGCCACCGGTGCAGCTCTCGGCCGTGGCCAGGCGCCAACCGCGGGCGCGCAGGGCTTCGCCGAGCGTGCCCACGTGCGCGAGCAGCGCGTCGTCGATCGTGATGGAGGCACTCTCTGTCATTTCGAGACTCCCCAGCCGCCCGTCGGGACGATGCGGTAATGGTGATCAACGCCCAGCGCGTGCGTTGCATGAGGCGGCAGCACCAGCAGCAACAGGCCCCAGACGGCCAGCGTGCAGGCGGCCGCGACGAGGTCGTCGAAGATGATGCCGAAGCCCTGCGGCCAACCCGGCAGTGCGCCGCGCTTGGGCTTGAACATTGCGTCCGCCCAGCCGACCGGCCCGCGCTTGACCGCGTCGAACAGCCGGAACAGGCCGAACAGGATCAACTGGCCGACCCAGCCCGCCGGCATCGCCGTCCACAGGATGATCCAGAACGCGATGATCTCGTCCCACACGACCGCGCTGGGATCGCCCACCGCCATCTCACGCGCCGTGTGCATGCAGGCCCACCAGCCCACGAGGAGGCCGGCCACCAGGATCGCCACCCAGGCCAGCTGCGACGGCGCAGCGTAGCGCTGGATCAGCAGGTACAGGGCCCAGCCGACCAGCGTGCCGGCGGTGCCGGGCGCCACCGGCGACAGCCCGCTGCCGAAGCCCAGCGCGATCAGGCGCAGCGGATGCAGGCCCATGAAGCGCCAGGTGGCCCGGCGCGGCGTGAAGGTCGGGTACTCGCCGGTCACGGTTCAAGCAGGCAGGAAGTGATCGAAAGCCCGCTCGGTCAGCGGCACCGGCGCGCCGCGCGCGTCGACCACACGCAGGCCGCGCTCGGCGTCCAGCGTGCCGATGCAGGTCACGGGCGTGCCGGCGCGCGCAGCGGCCTCACGCACTTGCGCGTGCGCGTGCGCGGGCGCTGCAAAGAGCAGTTCGTAGTCGTCGCCGCCACCGAGCAGGCAGGTGCGCTGCCGGGCCGGGCTGCAGGCCGCGACATGCGCACTGTGCGGGATGTCGGCCAGGCGCAGCGTCGCACCGACGGCGCTGGCGCGCAGCACGTGGCCGAGATCGCCGACCAGCCCGTCGCTGAGGTCGATCGCCGCACTGGCGATGCCGCGCAGCGCCATGCCCAGCGCCACGCGCGGCTGCGGGCGCTCCATCGCACGCCGCACCTCGTCGAAGGCCTCCCCGCGCAACGCGACCTGGCCGCGGAAGGCTTCCAGCGCCAGGCGCGCATCGCCCAGCCGGCCGCTGACCCAGAGTTCGTCGCGGGCCTTCGCGCCGGCCCGCCGCAGCGCCTGGCCGGGCGGCACCTCGCCCATCACGGTGATGCCGATGTTGAGCGGGCCGGCCGTGGTGTCGCCGCCCACCAGCTCGATGTCGTGCGCGTCGGCGAGCGCGTACAGGCCTTCGGCAAAGCCGGCCAGGAAGGCCTCGTCGACGCGAGGCAAGGTCAAGGACAGCGTGAAGGCGACCGGCCTGGCCCCGCAGGCCGCCAGGTCCGACAGGTTCACCGCCAGCGACTTGTGGCCCAGCGCATCGGGCGGCACGGTGCTCAGGAAGTGCCGGCCCTCGACCAGCGCGTCCGTCGACACCGCCCATTGCATGCCGGGCGTCGGCTGCAGGAGCGCGCAGTCGTCGCCGCCGCCCAGGACGGCACGCCGCACGGGGCGGGCGAAGTATTTCGCGATCAGGTCGAATTCACCAACAGCCATTCGGGCAATTGTCACCCAGAGGCCGCGGGAAGGCCGCCGTCAATGTGGACACCCGTCATTGACGCCGCCTGCTCGACGCTGGAAAGTATTCGTGTGCCGCATGGATCAATGCCGATCCAGTGCGGCACTCATGTATCCGGTTCCCTTTTCGGAAGCCACTCCTACAATTGCCGCCCCGCTGTGCATGCATGCCGAAACGGCACGGGCCTGCCGACGCCACCAGGATCGCCGATGACCACCCCAGAAGACAAGCGCGCCGAGCTGCGCCGGGCCGCGCTCGAGTACCACGAGTTCCCCACGCCCGGCAAGATCGCGGTCACCCCGACCAAGCAACTGATCAACCAGCGCGACCTGGCGCTCGCCTACTCGCCCGGCGTGGCGGCGGCCTGCGAGGAAATCGTCGCCGACCCGGCCAACGCGTTCCGCTACACGGCGCGCGGCAACCTGGTGGCCGTGGTGTCCAACGGCACCGCGGTGCTGGGGCTGGGCAACATCGGCCCGCTGGCGTCCAAGCCGGTGATGGAGGGCAAGGGCGTCCTGTTCAAGAAGTTCGCCGGCATCGACGTGTTCGACCTCGAGGTGGCGCAGAACGACCTCGACAAGTTGGTCGACTGCATCGCCGCGCTGGAGCCCACCTTCGGCGGCATCAACCTCGAGGACATCAAGGCGCCGGACTGCTTCTACGTGGAGCGCGAACTGCGCAAGCGCATGAAGATCCCGGTCTTCCACGACGACCAGCACGGCACGGCCATCGTCGTCGGCTCGGCGATGCTGAACGGATTGAAGGTCAGCGGCAAGTCGATCTCCGAGGTCAAGCTGGTGGTCTCGGGCGCCGGTGCCGCCGCGCTGGCCTGCCTGAACCTGCTGCTGAAGTTGGGCATGCCGCGCAGCAACATCTGGGTGACGGACCTGGCCGGCGTGGTCTACACCGGCCGCGCTGAACTGATGGATCCCGACAAGGCCGAGTTCGCGCAGGACACCCCGCTGCGCACGCTGGCCGAAGTCATGCAGGGCGCCGACGTGTTCCTGGGTCTCTCGGCCGGCGGCGTGCTCAAGCCCGCGATGGTCGCGACGATGAACCCCAACCCGATCATCTTCGCGCTCGCCAACCCGAC
>JBJMWF010000339.1:0-14862 GCA_045810265.1 Vitreoscilla sp.
CCCCAGTAGCGCTGGCGGCTGACACCCCAGTCGCGCAGGCGCCAGGTCGTCTTCTTCTCGCCCAGGTTGGCGGCGGCCAGCAGTTCGGCCACACGCGAGACGGCGTCCTTCATGCCGAAGCCATCGAGGGCGCCCGATTCGATGCACACGCCGCGCTGCTTGTCGCCGTACCACTCCTGCCAGGCGTCGGTGGAGAAGCTCTCCCCGGGGACGCTGACGACCTGCTTGATCTGGAGGCCGTACTTCCTGGCGAACGCGAAGTCGCGCTCGTCGTGCGCCGGCACGCCCATCACGGCGCCGTCGCCATAGCTCATCAGCACGTAATTGCCGACCCACACCGGCACCTGCGCGCCGGTCAGCGGGTGGATCACCGTCAAGCCGGTGGGCAGGCCTTCCTTTTCCTTGGTGGCGAGCTCGGCCTCGGTGGTGCCGCCGGCCTTGGCCGCCTCGATGAACGCGGCCAACGCCGGATTGCCCTTGGCCGCGTGCGTGGCCAGCGGGTGCTCGGGCGCGACGGCGCAGAAGGTGACGCCCATGATCGTGTCGGCGCGCGTGGTGAACACGTAGAGCTTGCCGTCGCCGATCAGCGCGCCGCTCTCGTCGTGGATCGCATGCGGGAACGCGAAGCGCACGCCCTCGCTCTTGCCGATCCAGTTCTCCTGCATCAGGCGCACCCGCTCGGGCCAGCCGGCCAGGTACTCGGGGTCCTCGGGGTTGGTGACGGCCGACAGCAGCTCCTCGGCGTACTTCGTGATGTTCAGGTAGTAGCCGGGGATCTCGCGCTTTTCGACCGGCGCGCCGGAGCGCCAGCCGTGGCCGTCGATCACCTGCTCGTTGGCGAGCACGGTCATGTCGACCGGATCCCAGTTGACGATCTGCGTGCGGCGCTCGCAGATGCCGGCCTCGAGCATCTTGAGGAACAGCCACTGGTTCCACTTGTAGTACTTCGGGTCGCAGGTGGCGACCTCGCGCGACCAGTCGATGGCCAGGCCCATCGCCTGCATCTGCTCCTTCATGTGGGCGATGTTGTCGTACGTCCACTTGGCCGGCGGCACCTTGTTCTTGATGGCCGCGTTCTCGGCCGGCAGGCCGAAGGCGTCCCAGCCCATGGGCATCAGCACGTTCATGCCCTTCATGCGCAGCTGGCGCGCGAGCATGTCATTGATCGTGTAGTTGCGTACGTGGCCCATGTGCAGCTTGCCGCTGGGGTACGGCAGCATCGAGCAGGCGTAGAACTTCTCGCGGCCCGCGTCTTCGCTCACGCGGTAGGCATCGGTGGCGCGCCAGTGCGCCTGGGCGGCGGCTTCGACCTCGGAGGGAACGTACTTTTCATTCATGCCCCGATTGTAGGAGGGGCAGGTGTCGGCCGCCCTGTGCCGGGCCGCGCGCATCACGAATCGTTACCGCGCTCCCATGGACGAGCTGCGCCCCGCACGCGATGATCGCGCCTCACCGGAGTGGAGAACATGAAGCAGTTGGGACACTTGGCCATGCGCGCGGCCTGCATCGCGGCGCTGGCGCTGGCCGCCGGCGCCTGCCAGGCCGCCAGCGATCACGAGCGCGACGTCGGCGTCCAGGTCGAGCAGCTTTGCGACCCGCATACGCTGGCCGTCGTCGGCCGCTTCGTGCACGTCGCCAACTTCACGGAACCCGCGCTCGGACAGCCGCCCGACGCCAGCGCCATGGTGGCCGCCTCGGCCTGCCGCGCCGCGCCGGCATACCACGGCCGGCTCGTCGCGGCGGCGTATCGATCCGGCCATGACGACGAGCTGCTGCTGGTGATCGCCGTGGTCGATGCCACCAGCGGCGAGGTCGGCTCCAATTTCAAGGCCAACCTCGATGGCGACCCGGCCGTCAAGATCGTCTCGGGCAGCCTGTGGCTCGACACCACGGCCTACGACCTGGCTCCCGGCGTGCGCGCCTTCGGCCTGGACATCACCAGCGGCCTGCCGCGCGGCTGCGCCGGCGTGGGCTCCGGCGCGCGCCGCAGTCTGTTCGTGAACCAGGGCCATTTCATCCGCCCGGTGCTGCAGGACCTGCCGATGTCGGAGTGGGCGTTGATCCAGCGTGGCCGGTCGGCCTGCACCGACAGCAGCGCGCCGGACCTGACGATCACCGAGAACTTCACGGCCACCCTTGCCCTGGCGCCGAGCTCGACCCGCGGCTACCGCGACCTGGCCGTCACCGGCACGGCAGCGCGCGATGACGGCCGCGTTGATGAACGCCCGGCCTTTCACGCGCTGCTGAAATGGGACGGCCGCATCTATTCGACGAGCGCGCAGCAGCAGGCATGGACAGCCTGGCGCCAGTAGCAGGCAGTCGACCGGCAACCGGTACGCTGGGCTAGGGCTGGGCGGTGAAGGCCATGTGCGTCAGGCCGGCGTCCTGCACCAGCCCGATCACCTCGGCGACGCGGCCGTACGGCACGCTCTTGTCCGCACTCAACAGCACGTCGGGCTGCGGCTGGCGCGCCGCGCCCTGCCTGAGCGCGTGCACGAGCTCGTCGCGGCTGACGACGGCGTCGCCGACATGGAACCGGCCGTCGGGCGTGATGCCCAGTGAGAGCGCGGCGCCGCCTTCGTTGTTCCTGGCGGCCGCCACCTTGGGCAACTCCATCTTCAGACTGGAGGTCATCAAGGGTGCGGCGATCATGAAGATCACCAGCAGCACCAGCATCACGTCGATCAGCGGCGTCATGTTGATGTCGCTCATCGGTTGCGAGGTGGGGCTGCGTTCCAACCGGCCGAATGCCATGGCTGCCCTTCAGCGCGTTGCGGAGTCCAGCTGCATTTCGCGCAGGTCGTGGGCGAAGCCTTCCAGCTCCGCCTCGCAGCCGGCCACGCGCTTGCCGAACACGTTGTACGCCAGCACCGCGGGAATCGCCACCGCCAGGCCGGCGGCAGTGAAGATCAGCGCCTCGCCGACCGGGCCGGCGATCTTGTCGATGCTCACACCGTTGCCCTCGGCCATGCTGCCAAGCGCATGGAAGATGCCCCACACGGTGCCGAACAGGCCGATGAAGGGCGCGGTGGCGCCCGTCGATGCCAGCAGCACCTGGCCATACTGCAGTTGCGCCAGTCCGGCGTGCAGCGCATCGCGCAGGCGGCGCGTGAGCTGGGAGGCGAGCGCCGGCTGGGTCTCGAGCGTGCCGGGGGCCGGTTGCAGCAGTGCCGCGTCGAGCAGCGGCAACAGTACTGCCTCGCGGTCGGTGGCGACCAGGCGGTTGCGGCCTTCAGCGACGCTGCCGGCGCTCCAGAAGGCGGCGACCCCCCGCTGGATGTCGCCACTGGCGCGGCGCAGCAGCCAGCCCTTCCAAAGAATGATCACCCAGCTGCTGACGGACATCCCGAGCAACAGCAGCCCCACGGTGCGGCTGATGAAATCGCTTTGATTCCAGAAACCGGCCAGACCTTCCATCAGATCATTCCCAGGACGTCGTTCATGTCGTACAGGCCCGGGCCGCTGTGCGCCAGGAAGCGCGCGGCTCGCAGGCTTCCCTGCGCGTACGTGGCGCGGCTGGAGCTCTTGTGGGTGATCTCGATGCGTTCGCCGATGCCGGCGAACATGACCGTGTGATCTCCGATGATGTCGCCGCCGCGCACCGTCGCGAAGCCGATCGTACTGGGATCGCGTGCGCCGGTGACGCCTTCGCGTCCGAACACCGCGTTATCGGCCAGATTGCGCCCCAGGGCCTTGGCGACGACCTCGCCCATCTGCAGCGCGGTGCCGCTCGGCGCGTCGATCTTGTTGCGGTGGTGCGCCTCGATGATCTCGATGTCGTAGCCATGCGAGAAGGCCTTGGCGGCCTGCTCGAGCAGCCGCATCACCACGTTGACGCCCACGCTCATGTTGGGCGACATGAAGACCGGCGTGCGCTGCGCCGCCGCGCCGATCGCGGCCTTCTGCTCGGCGCTGAAGCCGGTGGTGCCGATGACCAGCGCCACGCCGCGCGCCGCGCAGGCGGCCAGGTGGAGCAGCGTGCCTTCGGGCCGCGTGAAGTCGATCAGCACCTGGCTGGCGGCGAGCACCGCGTCGAGGTCGCCGGTGATCGCGATGCCGGTGGCGCGGCCAAGGAAGGCGCCGGCGTCCTGGCCTATCTGGGGACTGCTGGCGACATCGAGCGCGCCCGCCAGCGCGCAGTCGGGCGCGTCGAGCACGGCTTCGATCAGCATGCGCCCCATGCGCCCCGAGGCGCCGGCGATCGCGATGCGCAGCGGCGCGGCAGGCGCCGCCTGCATCGTTCCCTCCGGCGAGCCTGTGGCGGACGCGCTCACGGCGTGGTGGATTCCAGCGGCGGATAGCTGCGCGTGGCCCCTGCCAGCACGGCGGCCGAGGCGGCCGGTGCGGCGACGGCCACCGGCGCCGGCAATGCCGCGCGCTCGGCGTCGGTCAGCTCGAGCTTGGGCGTGGTGGTCGGCAGCTTCTTGCGGCTGATCGCGGCGACGAATTCGTCCTCGGACGGCAGCACCGGTGCGTCGATCTTGAGCACCTGGTCCTTCTCGAACAGCACGACGAACGAGCGCTGCTGGTCATCGAAGCCCTGGCGCCGCAGCGTGAAGACGTAGTCCCAGCGATCGGCGTGGAACGGATCGGTGATTAGCGGCGAGCCCAGGATCTCCTTGACCTGCAGCCGCGTCATGCCCGGCTTGACCTGCGTGATCTGCTCGGTGGTGACGACGTTGCCCTGGACGACGTCGGGCTTGTACGGGGCGATGAAGGCGATGAATCCCTTCAGCGACACCGGCTCGTTCAGACCGGAGGTCAGGGAGTTGACCGTCGTGCACCCGCCAAGGGCGAGCATGGCCAGGAGGCCGGACAGAAAAGGGAGACGGAACAAAACCAAGGTGCGCATCGACGGGGCTCGAAACCGCTGCCCAAACAGGGCAAAGGCTGGATATGATGACCGATTCTAGTCTGCCCGCGCCTTGCGAAGCAGGCCTTTGAAGTCCTTAACATGACTCACGCTGAAGAACTCAAGAGCAGCGGCCTGAAGGCCACTTTGCCGCGCATCAAGATCCTCGAGGTCTTCCAGCAGTCCGTCGATCGCCACCTGACGGCGGAAGACGTCTACAAGACCTTGCTCAACGATGGGTCGGACATCGCGCTCGCCACCGTCTATCGGGTGCTGATGCAGTTCGAGCAAGCCGGGATTCTCGCACGCAGCCATTTCGAGTCCGGCAAGTCGGTGTTCGAGCTCAACGAAGGTACGCACCACGACCACCTGCTGTGCCTGACCTGTGGCCGCGTCGAGGAGTTCTTCGACCCCGAGATCGAGGCGCGCCAGCGCGAGGTCGCCGCGTCGCGCGGTTTCGCCCTGCAAGAGCACGCGCTGTCGCTCTACGCCGTGTGCAAGCGCGAGAACTGCGAGCATCGGCCGGCGCCCAAGGCCAACCTGCGGCACTCGCAAGGCTGACGACCGCCGCCGGAGCGCGAAGCCCTCACTCGGTTCCTCTGGCCATCGCGTCCTGGTGGCGCTTGACGAATTCCTGGTAGGTGTCGATGCCGCGCAGCTGCAGGATGGTGTTGCGCACCGCGGCCTCCACGAGCACGGCCAGGTTGCGGCCGGCGTCGACGGCGATCACCACCTTGCGCACGGGAATGCCCAGGATGTCGTCGTACAGCGGTTCGTAGGGCAGGCGCTCGAACTCGCGCTCCATCGTCTCCTTGCGCACCAGGTGGACGATCAGCTTGAGCCGCATCTTGCGGCGCACCGCGGTCTCGCCGAAGATGGCCTTGATGTCGAGCAGGCCGATGCCGCGCACCTCCAGCAGGTTCATCAGCAGGTCGGGGCAGCGGCCTTCCAGGGTCGATTGCGAGACGCGATACAGATCGACCGCGTCGTCGGCCACCAGGCCGTTGCCGCGCGAAATCAGCTCCAGGCCGAGCTCGCTCTTGCCCAGGCCGGACTCGCCGGTGAGCAGCACGCCCACGCCCAGGATGTCCATGAACACGCCGTGGCGCGTGGTGCGGTCGGCGAACAGCTGGCTCAGGTACGAGCGCACCAGGTCGATGACGTGTCCGGCCGAGGCCGACGTGACGAACAGCGGGATCTCGGCGCGGTCGCACAGCGCGACGAGCTGGTCGGGCGGACGCTGGCCGTCCGCCACGATGATGACTGGCGGCTCCAGCGTCACGATGCGCTGGATGCGGCGTTGCTGGACTTCCTTGTCGGAGTTCTCCAGATAGGCGACCTCGCGATGGCCGACCAGCTGCACCCGGTACGGATGGATGTAGTTCAGGTAGCCGATCAGGTCGGCCGCCGAGCGTGCCTCGCGCACCGCGGCCTCGTCGAAGCGTCGCTCCGGATGGGCGTGGCCCGCGACCCACTCCCACTTCAGCGCCGGCTGGTGTTCCTCGAACAACGCCTCGGCACTGATGACCCGGGGTTTCATCGGGTCAGGCGACCGACTTGAGGGGTTCCCAGTCGGAGATCAGCCGGTGCAGCGTGGCCGCGTCGACGTCACCCTTGAGGCGCTCGCGCAGCTCGCGATCCGACAGCATCTCGGCGATCTCGGACAGGATTTCGAGGTGGCGCTGGGTGGCGGCTTCCGGCACCAGCAGGAAGATCAGCAGACCCACCGGCTCGTCGTCCGGGGCGTCGAACGGGATGGGCTGCTGCACGCGCAGCACGGCGGCGAGCGGATTCTTCAGGCCCTTGACGCGGCCGTGCGGCACCGCGACGCCGTGGCCCAGGCCGGTCGAGCCCAGCCGTTCGCGGGCGAACAGGTTGTCGGTGACCGTCGCGCGAGCGATCGCGTGCTGGTTCTCGAACAGCACCCCGGCCTGTTCGAACACGCGCTTCTTGCTGGTGGCGTCCACGCCCACCTGGACGTTGGCAAGAGGAAGGATGGCAGCGAGACGGTTCATGAGCGTGCCCGGCGGGTGAGCCGAGGTTTCCGTGCGGCGCCCGGTGGTCCCCGGGCTGGAAAATCACCCGGACGTGCCGGGAATCGAACAGATGATTATAGGAACCGCAAAACCGTGTGCACACGCTGCCGACGCGCTGGCTGCGCTGTCGCGTCGCTATTGCTGCGACGCAGCAACAATTTCACGATTTCCAGGCCCATACAGGGTGATTCGGCAGGCAATCCGCAGTCTTGAGCGCCGCCCGAAAGACCCCTGTGAAGGATAGCCCAAACGAACAAAGCGGCCGGTCGGCCGCTTTGCGTGGATGTTTCAGGATGTCCGTGCGATCAGGTCGGCAGCGGCATTTCCGGGGCGACCTGGCGTTTGCCGGTCGCATGGTGGTGATCCTGCAGGCGATCCTTGTGGCGAACCACCTGGCGATCGAGCTTGTCCATCAGCTGGTCGACGGCGGCATAGAGGTCTTCATGCGCCTGTTCGACGAAGATGTCTTTCCCCTTGACGTGGAGAGTGACTTCGGCTTTTTGTCGACGTTCCTTTTCCTTGAGGTTTTCCACGGTGAGCAACACGTTCACATCGACGACGGCGTCGAAATGGCGCGTGATCCTGTCCAGCTTGGTCAGGACGTATTCGCGCAAGGCCGGTGTCACTTCCAGATGATGGCCGCTGATCGTCAGATTCATCAGTGCCTCCTTTCAAGCGAGAGTTGCGAGACATGGCCCGGCAGGGGAACCGGGTCGACCGTGCCGGCTGGATCGGTCGACTGATCCGTTCGGCACGAGCCCACTATGCTCCCCGACCCCAGGTTTGACCAGACTCCTCAAGCTCGAAAAACCGGGCTATATTCACGCTCTGAAAGGGATGGCCCGGTGCCCGGCCGTGCATCGCCCCCTCTGCTCCGGAGCCTCCCGGAGCCTGCTCAATCGCGCTGCAGCGTGAACTGGATGACGTCGGTGTTGCCCGCGTCGAAAGCCGCCTCGCAGTACGCGAGATAGAAATCCCACAGACGCACGAAGCGCTCGTCGAAGCCCTGGCGGCGCACGTCGTCCAGCCGCGCCAGGAACGCATGGCGCCAGCGGCGCAGCGTCTCGGCGTAGTCGAGGCCGAACGCGAAGCGATCGGTCACGCGCAGGCCGGCCGCCTGGGCGTGCTGCACGAACAGTCGGGCGCTCGGCAGCATCCCGCCCGGGAACACGTGGCGCTGGATGAAGTCGGGCGAGCTGGCGTAGCGCTCGAACAGGTCGTCGCGGATCACGATCACCTGCACGCAGGCCTTGCCGCCGGGCTTGAGCTGGCGCTGCAGCGTCTGGAAATAGGCGTCCCAGTATTCACGGCCGACGGCCTCGAACATCTCGATGGAGACGATCGCGTCGAACGGGCCGTCGGGCACGTCGCGGTAATCCTGCAGCCGCAGGTCGGCGCGCTGCGCCAGGCCGGCGTGCACCAGCCGCGACCGGGCCCACGCCAGCTGCTCGCTGGACAGCGTCACGCCGACGACATCGATGCCCTCGCGCGCCGCGCTCTCCGCCACCGCGCCCCAGCCGCAGCCGATCTCCAGCAGGCGCTCGCCCGGCCGCACGCCGGTGGCGGTGATGGCGCGGCGCAGCTTGGCGGCTTGCGCCGGAGCGAGCGGCCCGGAGCGGTCGCCGTCGAACCACGCGCTCGAGTAGTTCATCGTCTCGTCCAGCCACAGCGCATAGAACGCGTTGCCCAGGTCGTAGTGGGCGCCGATGTTGCGCCGGCTGCCGCGCCGCGTGTTGCGGTTGAGCGCGTGCTGGACGCGATGCAGCAGCGCGCCCCACCAGGAGCCGTAGATCGCCTTGTCCATGACCTCGCGATTGGCCAGCAGCAACCGCAGCAGGTCGGGCAGGTGCGGCGTCGTCCAGTCGCCGGCCATGAAGCCCTCGGCGAAGCCGATGTCGCCGCTGCGCAGTGTGGCGGAAAAGACCGACCAGTCGTGGATGCTCAGCGTCGCCTGCAGCTCGGGGCGGGTGGCGCCGCTGGCCTGGTGCGTGGCGCCGTCGGGCGTGTGCACGACGAGCGTGCCGGCGCGCAGCCGTTGCAGCAGCGCCAGCGCGGCGCGGGCGGTGGCCGGCATGCGTGCCGAGCGCTCGCGGGCGCCGGCAGTGGTGGACGGCGGAAGCGTGCGGGTATTCATGCGGGATTCCGGGCGGAGGCCGGATCGTTGGGGGTCGGCGAAAGCCTGGTCGGGCCGGCGGGCGGCGAGTCGTCCAGGCGCTCGGTGCTGCGCGTGACCGGGGTCGATGGCGGCGCCGGCTTGGCGATGATCGCCAGCCTCTTGAGCCACAGCCTGAGCGCGTGCCAGTGGATGCGGGCGACGATGACGGCGGTCATCGCCGGCAGCGTCCACAGCGCGAAGCGCACCGCCGGGCGCGTCAGCGGCTCGATGCGGCCGCTGACGCTGGTCAGCAGCAGCGGCGCGCCGTCGACGTGCAGCTCCACGCGCACGGCGGTGCGGCCGCACTGGTCGCGCGCCGCGAGGTCGGTGCGCATGAAGCGGAACGCGTACTCGCCACGCGTCTGGCAGAACGGCGACACGTGGAACACCTTGGTGGCGGACAGCGTGCGGCCGAAGCCGACGCCGTCGCCCGCAAGCAGGTAGCAATGGCGCTCGCCGAAGGTGTTGTTGACCTCGACGACGATCGCTGCCAGCGCCGCATCGGCGCGGTGCGCGTACCAGAAGCTGACCGGCTTGAACGCGACGCCGAACATGCGCGGAATGCAGTGCAGCCAGACCTCGCCGTCGGCGTCGACGATGCCTTCGGCGGCCAGCAGTTCGTCCAGCCATTGCAGGCTGTCGGCACGGCCGTCGCCATGATCGGCATCGCGAAAGCCGAACAGCGCGGGCCGGTTGCGCGCCAGCACCGGATCGGCCTGGCGCCGCAACGAGCGCATCGGCAACAGCAGGAAGCAGGTCGGATAGGCGAACGCGTGCGGCACCGGCGACAGGCGCCGATGGCGCACCTCGCCGAAGCCGATGCGCGCGCGGGCAGGCATCACGCGGCCTCGCGCAGCGTGCGCACGTCGGTGCCGACCAGGCGCGGCGGGGCCTGGCGCGCCAGGATCTCGTCGGCCACCTGCTGGCCTGACCTCAAGCCGTCTTCATGGAAGCCGTAGCCGGTCCAGGCGCCGCAGAACCACACATGCGAACGGCCCTGCAGTTCGGCCAGCCGCCCTTGCGCGGCGATCGCGGCGTTGTCGAACACCGGATGGGCGTAGGCGATGCGTCGCAACACCGTGCCGGGACGCGGCTCGTGCAGCGGATTGAGCGACACGATCACCGGCTGCTTCCAGGGCAGCGGCTGCAGCTGGTTGAGCAGGTAGTGCAGGCAGACGTTGTGGCCGTTGACGCCGGTGGTGACGTCGCGCTCGTAGTTCCAGGCCGCCCAGGCCGCTCGGCGGCGGGGCAGCAGGCGCTCGTCGGTGTGCAGCACGGCCTGGTTGTCCTGGTAGCCGATCGCGCCCAGCGTGCGGCGTTCGTCGGCGCTGGCGTCGGCCAGCATCGCGAGCGCCTGCGGCGCATGCGCGGCCAGCACCACCTCGTCGAACCATTCGATGCCTGCGTGCGTGCGCACCGATACCCGCCCGCCATGCGGCGCGCCGAAGCCGGCGTCACGAGACAGGTCGCGCGCGATGCCCAGCACCGGCGTCGACAGCCTCACCTCGCCGACGCGGCGCGCCAGCCGGGCGACGTACTCGCGCGAGCCGCCGGCCACGGTGAACCATTGCGGGCGCTCGCGCACCTGCAGCAAGCCGTGGTTGTGGCAGAAGCGGATCAGCGTGCCGACCGGAAAGCGCAGCATCTGCACGGTGGAACACGACCAGATGCAGCCGATCATGGGCAGCAGGTAGTCGTCGACGAACGCGCCGGCGAAGCGGTGCTCGGCCAGGAACTCTTCCAGCGGCTGCGCCAGTTCGGCGTCGACGCCGCGCTTGGCCAGCGCGGTCGCCAGGCGGTTGAAGCGCATCAGGTCGATCAACATGCCATGGAAGCGCGGACGCAGCAGGTTGCCGCGATCGGCGAACACGGTGTTCAGGTTGGTGCCGCTCCATTCGAGCCGGCTGCCGTCGGCGCGCGGCGCCTGCACCGAGAACGTCATCTCCGACTTGGCCACCTCCACGCCCAACTCGGCGAACAAGGCGATCAGGCGCGGATACGTGCGTTCGTTGAAGACGAGAAAGCCGGTGTCCACGCCGTGGGTGACGTCGCCGCGCGGGCCGGGCAGCGTGACGTCGACGGTGTTGGCGTGGCCGCCCAGGCGGGCATCGGCCTCGAAGACGGTGACCTCGCAGTGCGGGGCGAGCCGATGGGCGGCGCCCAGGCCGGCGATGCCGGAGCCGATGACCGCGATGCGCGGGCGGCTCACTGGGCGGCCCCCCGCCTGGCGGCTGCGCTGCGACGGATCTTCGGAGCGGCCCGGCGGGCAATGGCTGGCGCGCCCACGCGATGCGGCGTGGCCGCCGAGGGATAAATGTCGCTGCGCAGCGCCCCTGAGCGAACAAGGGAGGGAGGGAGGAGGAGAAGCGCTCGGGACGTTTCGACGGAAGACCGCCGAAGCTGCGCAGCGAGTAAACCGGCAGAAATGCCGCGCCGTGCGCGGCAGTACGGCGGCGCCGCGGCCTCCGCACGTTTGTCGAGACCGGATTCTGCGCTCGAAGTTCCCTGCGCGACAGCCGCAAACACCTCGGTTCGAGGGGGGGTGCGCCACTGGCGGCCTGCGCCATGCCGCGGGCAAGACATCGATGTGTCTTGGACAAATGTCAACAATAGTCCGACCATTGCCGAGCACTTTGCCGGTGACTCGGCAAGTTGTCCAGGACAAATGACCGTTTCTGCGCTCCAATGGGACAAAGTCGATCCTCCTCCTGCGCGGTCTGTCCGGACGGACTTGAATATCGCGCTCTGCATGTCATGGTTACGTCTGCCCCTCCCCCTTCGGATTCACCTGTCGAGCAGGCCCAGCGTCTCACGGATGAGCCGTTGCTGTCGATTGCCGCGGTCGAGCGCGAGACGGGCCTGGGCAAGGACACCCTGCGCGCCTGGGAGCGCCGCTACGGCTTTCCGGTGCCGCAGCGCGATGCCGCCGGCACGCGCGGCTACCCGCGCGGGTTGGTCGACCGGCTGGTGCTGATCCGGCGCGCGCTGCTGGCTGGGCGGCGCCCCGGTCGGTTGCTGTCATTGCCCACCGCGGAGCTGGATGCGCTGCTGGCAGGTCTGGCCGCGTCCCCGCACGCGCCCGACGCGCCGCACGCCGGGTCGCCCGCGCTCGAAGTCGCGCAGGGCATCGCCGCATTGCGGGCGGGCGGGGCGGCCGGGCTGCGTCACTGGCTCACGCTGGGCCTCGCGCGCATGGGGCTGGCTTCGTTCGTCATCGATGGCATCGCGCCGCTGACGGTGGCCGTCGGCCAGGGCTGGGTCGACGGCAGCATCGCCGTCTATGAGGAACACCTTTACAGCGAGGCCGTGCAATCGGTGCTTCGCAGCGCGCTGGGGCCTTTCCAGGCAGGCCTGGAAGCGCATGCGCCTCGCTTGCTGCTGACGACGGTGCCAGGCGAGGCCCACGGCCTGGGCCTGCTGATGGTCGAGGCGCTGATGACGCTGCAGGCCTGCCGCTGCCTGTCGCTGGGCACCCAGACGCCGCTGGCCGACATCGTCGCCGCCGCCCAGGCCCATCGCATCGACGTCGTCGCCCTGAGTTTCTCTGCCAGCCTGGGCTCCGCCCAGGCAGTGCCGGCGCTGGCGCAACTGCGTGCGACGTTGCCGGCAGGCGTCCAGATCTGGGCAGGGGGCGGTTCGCCCGCCTTGCGAGGCTTGCGGATTGCCGGAGTCCGGGTGATGAACCAGCTCGCGGAGATTGCCGGGGCCGTCGGTCAGTGGAGGCTGGATGCCGGCCAGCCAGCCGATCGGCCGCATTTTTGAAGGGTTGTTCCAGCGGTCGCCCGAGACTCGTTCGGTATCCTCCGCGTTTTGTCGCACTAACCAGGTCTGGCACCGTCTAAAATGGGGCCAGGAGGCTGACGCCAGCATGCTGTATCCCGAACTGTTCAAACAACTCGAAGCCGTCCGTTGGGACATGGACAAGGACATCCCGTGGGATTCCTTCGATCCCACGCAACTGACCGACGAGCAGGCCACCACGATCAAGATGAACGCGATCACCGAGTGGTCCGCATTGCCCGCCACCGAGATGTTCCTGCGCGACAACCGCGACGACAGCGACTTCTGCGCCTTCATGAGCGTCTGGTTCTTCGAAGAGCAGAAGCACTCGCTGGTGCTGATGGAGTACCTGCGCCGCTTCCGCCCCGAGCTGGTGCCGACCGAGGAGGAGCTGCACGCCGTGCGCTTCGAGTTCGATCCGGCGCCCGCGCTCGAGACGCTGATGCTGCACTTCTGCGGCGAGATCCGCCTGAATCACTGGTATCGCCGCGCCGCGCAGTGGCACACCGAGCCCGTGATCAAGCATATCTACGAGACGCTGGCGCGCGACGAGGCGCGCCACGGCGGCGCCTACCTGCGCTACATGAAGAAGGCGCTCGCGCGCTTCGGCAACGAGGCCAAGGCCGCCTTCACCAAGGTAGGCGTGCTGATGGCCAGCGCGCGCCGCACGGCGCAGGCGCTGCATCCGACCAACCTGCACGTCAACGCCAACCTGTTCCCGCGCGACACCATCCAGAGCCGCGTGCCCGATCCGCAATGGCTGGAAGGCTGGCTGGACAAGCAGATCCAGTTCGACGCGGTGTGGGAGAACAAGGTCGTCGAGCGCATCCTGCACAACATGAGCCTGCTGCTCGAGCGCAGCTTCGTGTCGGTGCAGGAGCTCAATCGCTATCGCAAGGAAGTGACGGCGCTGGTCGCGGCGCGTGTCGCTCCGCCGGCGACGCCGGATCCACAGGCGGCCTGAGCGCGGCCACGCGCGTGGTCACGAATGCAGCGCCCGGTCTTGAACAACCGGGCGTTTTTCATTGCAAGAGGGGGTTTGTCCCTGGGCGACGAGGCGGTGCAGCGCGCCGTTTCACCAGGGACTCGAACCTATAATCGCGCGGCTTTTGCCTGACGGCCGAGCGTGCGCGCAAGCGGTGCATGCCACGGACGAAGGTCCTTCCTGCAGCCCGTGCCCCGAGGAATCCATGAGCGAAGAGCGATATCACGAAGACGAAGAACACGAATCCGGCATCCGCACGCCGAAGCAGCTGATCATCGTGGTGGCCGCCGCGATCATCGTCCCCGTGATCATCATCATCATGCTCACGCAGTTCGTCACGCTCGAGAGCAAGCAATCGCCCGGCTCCGACGCGTACGCGGCCTCCGCGGTGGCTGCTCGCATCGCACCGATCGCCAGCGACGCCGTGTTCGACGCCTCGGCCGTCGTTGTTCCCAAGAGCGGCCAGCAGGTCTTCGAAGCCCAGTGCACCACCTGCCACACCGCGGGCCTGCTGGGCGCGCCCAAGTTCGGCGACGTCGCGGCCTGGGGCCCGCGCGTGGCCAAGGGCTACGAGGTGCTGCTCACCTCCGCGCTGCATGGCAAGGGCAACATGCCCGCGCAGGGCGGCGGCGACTTCACCGACTACGAAGTGGGCCGCGCGGTGGTCTACATGGCCAACCACGGTGGCGGCAAGCTTGCCGAGCCTGCGGCCCCCGCTGCGCCGGCGGCTTCGGGCGCGGCCTCCGGTGCCGCTGCGCCGGCCCAGGCAGCTTCGACGGCGGCGCCTGCGGCCTCCGTCTGAGCGTCGCTGCGCCGTTGCGAAAGCCGCCCGCGGGCGGCTTTTTCATTGGCAGGCGCTAGGCACCGGCGACGTCGCGCGGCGGACGGCCGTCCCACAGCGCGGCGGGGCTGAGGCAGAAGCCGAAGCGCGCGGGCATCGCGGCGAAGGCCAGCGACTGCGGCGCCCACAGGCCGGCGTCGACGGCGTCGGCGGCGGCCTCCATGTCCTGCGTGTGCACCAGGCCGAAGCCCGCATCGGTGGCCAGGAACAACC
>JBJMWF010000340.1:0-6958 GCA_045810265.1 Vitreoscilla sp.
CAGCTCCGCCTGCACCGCGACGATTCCGAAATGCATGCCCAAGACAGCACCCTGTCGAGTCAACGAAACGCGGCCTGCACCGCAGCGCGGTCAGCCAGTCGTCTCCGTGAGTGCCTCCCTGGCGGGCTGCGGATGCGCATCGACCCGCCGCGCGTAGCGCGTGGCCATCACCGCGCAGACCATCAGCTGCATCTGGTGGAACAGCATCAGCGGCAACACGATGGCACCGACCGCCTGCGCCGGAAACAGCACCTTGGCCATCGGGA
Source organism: Vitreoscilla sp. (assembly GCA_045810265.1). GTDB lineage: Bacteria > Pseudomonadota > Gammaproteobacteria > Burkholderiales > Burkholderiaceae_C > Scleromatobacter. The sequence goes on from JBJMWF010000340.1 coordinate 267, forward strand.
TGCCGCTGGCCAGGCTCTTCTTGGAGCCGCAGAACACGATGGTGATCTCGTCGGCCTTGTCAAAGCCCAGGCGGCGTGCCATCCAGCCGGTCAGGAACAGCGCGCAGCCCAGCAACACGGCACATAGCACGAGCAGCCCGGCGAGCGCCTGCAGCGGAACCTGCTTCCACAAGCCCTCGATGACCGCCGCGCTGAAGGCCGTGTAGACGACGAGCAGGATGGAGCCGCGGTCGACGATGCCCAGCAGCTGCCGGCGGCGCTGCAGGAAGCCGCTGATCCACGGCCGCAGCAGGTGGCCGGCGGCGAACGGCAGCATCAGCTGCAGCAGGATGCGGCCGATGGAATCCAGCGCGTTGGTCGAGCCGGCGCCTTGAGGCAACACGACCAGGCCCACCAGCACCGGCGTGACGAACACGCCCAGCAGCGTGGAAGCCGACGCGCTGCATACCGCGGCCGGAATGTTGCCGCGCGCGATCGAGGTGAACGCGATCGCCGACTGCACGGTGGCCGGCAGCACGCACAGGAACATCACGCCGGTGTAGAGCTCGCGCGTGACCAAGGGCTGCAGCAGCGGCTTCAGGGCCAGCCCGAGCAGCGGGAACATCACGAAGGTGCACGCGAACACCAGCAGGTGCAGCCGCCAGTGCGAGATGCCGGCGCGAATGGCGTCGCGCGAGAGCTTGGCGCCATGCAGGAAGAACAGCAGCCCGATCGCGAAGGCGGTGAAATCGTCGAACAAGCGCGCGACGACGCCTTGCGCGGGCAACAGCGTGGCCAGCACGACGGTGGCCACCAGCAGCAGCGTGAAGTCGTCGGGCAGGAAGGCAGGGCGTTTCATGGCCTCCATTTGACCGCGCCGCGCTTCAAAAGAGAAATCGATTTGTTCCATGGACTTATGATTCCCAGTCATGAATTTCACTCTGCGCCAGCTACGCGTCTTCCAGTCGGTCGCCCAGACGCGCAACTTCAGCCGCACGGGCGAGGCGATCGGTTTGACGCAGCCGGCGATCAGCCGCGCCATCGCGGAACTGGAGCGCGTGCTGGGGCTGCGGCTGCTCGATCGCACCACCCGTGAAGTCGAGCTGACGGAGGCCGGGCGCTCGCTCGCCGCCCGGCTCGATCGCGCGCTCGACGAGCTCGACGCCACGCTGTCCGATGTCGCCGCCCTGGCCGACGCGGACGGCGGCAAGGTGCGCGTGGCCAGCAGCCCGACGCTGTCGGCCTACTTGATGCCGGCCTGCATCGCGGCCTGTGCGCGCGAGGCGCCGCGCGTGCGCTTCCTGCTGCTGGACCGCATCCAGCAGGCCGTGCTGGAGAGCGTGCGTGGTGGCGAGGTGGACTTCGGCGTGGTCGTCGAGCCGCCGGACGTGGCCGACCTGCACTGCGAGGTCATCCTGCACGACCCCTTCGTGCTCGTGACCCCGGCGCGCCATCGCCTCGCAAGGACTGCGAGCGTGCGCTGGAAGGCGCTGGACGGCGAGCCGCTGGTGCTGCTCGAGACCTCGTCCGGCAGCCGCCGCTATGTTGACGACGGGCTGGCCCGGCACGGCGCGGTCTGCAGGATCGAACAGGAGCTCGCCCATCCCACGACGGTGTTCCAGATGGTCGAGGCGGGCATCGGCCTGACGGTGATGCCGCGCCTGGCCGTGCCGCCCGCCGGCCTGCCCGGGCTGGCGGTGCGGCCGTTGCTGCCGCGGCTGGAGCGCACCGTGATGCTGGTGCGCCGGCAGGACCGCGCGCTGTCGCCGGTGGCCCAACGCGTCTGGACGATCGCGAGCGCGACGGTACGTGCGCGCAAGCGCTGACGCGCGTCACGCACGCCGCGCGCGTCGCGAGCGAGCCACGCAGCCGACGCTCAGGCCGTCATCGAGTGCAACGCGACGCGATTGCCTTCGCTGTCCACGATGATCGCCCGAAAGCCATTCGGCGCGATCGAGTGCTTGGCCATGAGCACCTTGCCGCCACCCTGCTCCGCCGCCGCGACGGCCGCGTCCAGGCGGCCGCTGGCGTCGAGGTAGACCAGCGGGCCCGTCATCGAGGGCTCCAGGCCCTCCTCCTCGGCGTCGATCAGGCAGCCGCCGACGTCGTTGCCCCCGTGCTTGAACAGCCCGAAACTGAAGCCGGGCCCGCCGACCTTGCTGACCGGCTGGCCGACGACGGCGCTGTAGAACGTGATCGCGCGATCAAGGTTCACGACGGGGATGTCGACCCATACAAAGGTGTTGCTCATGACGGCGTCTTTCGGCTGAGGGGTTAGTTGCTTCTCGCGGCGTTTTCCTTGTCCTGCAGCAACCGCCACATGACCTTGCCGGCGCCGGACTTGGGCAGCACGTCGACGAATTCGACCAGGCGCGGCGCCTTGTAGGCCGCCATGTTCTCATGCGCCCAGGTGACGATGTCGCGCTCCTGCACCTTGCCCTTGGCCTCGGCGCGCAACACGACGATGGCCTTGACCGTCTCGCCGCGGTAGGCGTCCTGGGCCGAGATGACGCAGGCTTCCTGCACCGCCGGATGCTTGTAAAGCAGCAACTCGACCTCCGACGGCCACACCTTGAAGCCGCTCGCGTTGATCATGCGCTTGAGGCGGTCGGTGATGAAGAAATAGCCGTCGGCGTCCATGTGCCCGAGATCGCCGGTGCGGAAATAGCGGCGGCCGTCGATCTGGACGAATGCGGCCGCGGTCGCCTCGGGGTTCTTCCAATAGCCGCGGAACACCATCGGCCCGCGCGTCACGATCTCGCCGATGTCGCCCGGGGGCAGTTCCTTGAGCGTGACGGGATCGACGATGCGGGAGTCGACGCCGAAGAACGGGATGCCCAGGCACTGCAGCTTGGGCCGCTCGCCCGGGTTGGCATGGCTGGGTGCCGCGGTCTCGGTCAGGCCATAGCCCTCGCAGAAGCGCAGGCCGAACTCGTCCTGCAGGCGCTGTGCCACCGCTTGCGGCATTGCCGCGCCGCCGCCCGACAGCCAGCGCAGGCTGCTCAAGTCGAACTGGCGGTAGTTGGGGCTGGCGAACAGGTCGATGATCATCGTCGGGATGCAGGTCCAGTGCGAGACCTTGTGGCGCGAGATCAGGCGGCCGGCGAGCTCGCGGTCCCAGCGCGGCATCACCACCACCGTGGCGCCGCCGAACATCGGCGAGATCACGCCGTACAGCATGCCGGTGATGTGGAACATCGGCACCACGCCCAGCACCACGCTCTCGGCGCTGCCCGAACCCCATTCGGCGCCGCCGATGACATTGGCCATCAGCGTGCGGTGCGTGTGCATGCAGCCCTTGGGCAAGCCGGTGGTGCCGGAGGTATAGGGCAGCAGCGCCAGGTCGTCGGGGCCGTTGACCGTGGGGCCGGGCACATGGCCTTCGGCCAGCGCGTCGCGCCAGCGCGCGGTGCCCGCGGGCAGCGGCGGGTCGGCGAGCAGCCAGTCGCGCATCGCCGGCGGCGGGGCCACGTCGTCGTCGAAGGCGTCAGGCAATTCGTCGGCATAGCGCGTCGCGAGCACGCGGGCGACGCGCTGCGACGGTGGCAGCGCCGCATTGGCGCTCGCCACGATGCCGGCCAGCTCGGCACTGCAGATCACCACCTTGGTGCCGGGATCGACGATGTAGTGGCCGAACTCCTCGGCCTTGTTCATCGCGTTGACCGGCACGACCACCGCGTCGGCGCGCAGGATGCCGTGATACGCGACGAGGTATTGGGGGCAGTTCTGCATGAACAGCGCCACGCGGTCGCCGCGCCTGACGCCCTGGGCCTGCAGCCAGCCGGCGATCGCCTCGGCCTCGGCGCGCAGCGCGGCGTAGCTCTTGGTGCGGCCGAAGTAAATGGTAGCCGCCTTGCCGGGATAGCGGCGCGCGGCCACTTCCACGTTGTACCAAAGCGAGGTGTCCGGCAACGTGACGGTGCGTGCGAGGCGCTTCGGCCACGACGCGAAATGCGGGCGGTCGGGGGGGACTTCGCCGGCGTTGGTGTCCACCAGCGCGGGATCGATCGGAGACATGCGGGACGAGTCTTCTGGGACGGACATCGAGATCCTTTGGAGCGTGGGCGGGCGCACGACGCATCCGTTGCTGCACCGCAGCGATCCTGCGGCATTCGAACCGCCAGCCTACTTCGCGGCACGGGCGCGCACCATAGTGCCAGCCCCGAGCAGGGTTGTCACAGAGGGGACAAACCTCGAGGATCCGGTATCGTCGGAGCATCGCCCCTGAAGCGCTCGTGCGCCTCCAGCCGTTCATGGCACCCACCGCCGACTGCGATCCCGCCCTCGACAGCGACTCCGCACACGCGAGCCTGCCGTGCGTGCTCGACATCGAAGCCTCCGGCTTCGGCCGCGGCAGCTATCCAATCGAGATCGGCTTCGTCCTGCCGGACGGCACGGCCTACTGCACGCTGATCATGCCGGACGAAACCTGGACTCACTGGGACGGCGACGCCGAGCGCATCCACGGCATCTCGCGGTCGCTGCTGCAGCGGCACGGCCGCAGCGCCGGGGAGGTCGCCGCCGAGCTCAACCACCGCCTGGCCGGACGCACCGTCTATTGCGACAACTGGGCGCACGACTACGCCTGGCTCGCCCGCCTGTTCGAATCAGCCGGCATCAGCCCCAGCTTCAAACTGCGTCATTTGCGCGAGCTGATGAGCGAGAATGCAGCCGAGCGCTTCGACGACACTCGCGAGATCGTCGCTCGCAACCTGCAATTGCGGCGCCACCGCGCCAGCAGCGATGCGCGCGTGCTGCAGCTGAGCCTGGCCAAGCTGTGGCACAACGGCGCTTCGGCGTCGGACCCGTCGCTGGCCTGAGCTAGCTGAGCCACCGACCCCGCTGTCAGCGACCCGAGCCGCTGGCTTGAGCGCCGGCCGACCGCGGCCGTGCCACGCGGGTCTTGTGCACCCGACCCGTCCGATGCACTCAGGGCGAGGCACGCGCCTGCGCGGCCAGGCTCAGCGCCGCCATCAGGTCCTTGCGGGTCGCCGGCTTGTCGATGCGGGCGTCGAACAGGCTGTCCAGCGTGGCGTCGTCCAGGTCGTTGTAGGCCGACACCAGCGCGAGAAACGTCTTCTGGTGCCGATTGCCCGGCTGGCGCAAGCGCTGCGCCACCTGCAGACCGGTGAGGTCGGGCATCTGCAGGTCCAGGAAGATGGCCTGGAAGCTGCCCTCGGCCGCGGCGGCCAGCCCGGCCATGCCGTCGGCCGCCTCCACCACCTCGATGCCCAGCGAGCGGATCACGTCGGCGATGGCGCGCCGCGCGTCGCGCGAATCGTCGACGACCAGCACCGGATGGCGGGTATCGACGCGCACCGGCGCGTCGACCACCAGCCCGTCGGTGCTCTCGGTGATCGGCACTTCGACGGTGACGACCGTGCCCTGGCCCACCTGCGAATCGAAGCGGATGCTGCCGCCCATCAGGTCGACCAGGCTGCGCACCACGGCCAAGCCGAGGCCGCTGCCCTCGGCCATCGCCGCGGTCTGCGGCGAGCGGTAGAACGGCTCGTACAGCCGCGCCATCGCCGCCGGATCGATGCCGACGCCGGTGTCGGAGATCTCGATGCGCATCACGCCTTCGCGGGTCAGCAACCGGGCGGCGATGGAGATGCCGCCGCGCTCGGTGTACTTGATCGCGTTGGTGAGCAGGTTGTCGAGCACCTGGCGCAGCCGGGCCGGATCGGAATAGATGCGCTGGTTCAGCTCGGGGCCAGCCTCCCAGTGCACATCGAGGTTGCGCTCGGCCAGTGCCTCCTCGACGTCGCGCAGCGCCGTGTCGACCAGTTTGTCCAGCTGGAAGCCGCGAATGCGCGTCTCCAGGCGTCCCGAGGACATCTTGGCGAAGTCGAGCAGGTCGCTGATGCGTCCGCGCAGCGAGCGCGTGGCCTCCTTCAGCCGCCGGAAGGAGGCGTCGGTGGCGTCGACCCGTCCGCGCGATTCGATCACGTCGATCGTGCTCCAGATGGACTGCAGCGGCGTCAGCAGCTCGTGGCTGAGCATGCCGAGGAAGCGGCCCTTCTCGCGATCCGCCGTTTCGGCGCGCGCGCGCTCGGCCTCGGCCACCTCTGCCAGGTGCTCGGCGCGGCTGCGGCTGGCACGCTCGCGACGCGCCACCAGCACCCACTGCGTGGCCAGAGCGACCACCAGCACCAGCATGGCGACGATCACCGAGAACGCGATCAGCACCTGGCGCCGCACGCCTTCCACCTCGTCGAGGAAGACGGCGGACATCGACTGATGCTGGCGTGCCTCCTGCCCGATGCGAGCCAGCGCGTCGATCACGGCCTGCGCATGCGCCGGCGCGGACGAGCGATCGCCCGCCGCGCTGGCCGGCTGCAAGTCTTCGGACAGCCGCGCCACCGCCTGTGTCCACGCCGGGCCTTGCGACAGCATCAAGGGGCCCGGCTGACCGATCTCGGCCTGCAGGGCGTTGGAGCTCTGGGCAAAGCGCAGCGCATCGGCCTGCAGGCTGGCGGCCGCCGGACGTGGCTCACCCGCGGCCAGGTCCCACTTGACGGCCAGTGCGGCTTCCATCGCGGCGTCGTGCAGTGTCCAGAAACGTTCGAAGCGGTGGACGGTGGCGTCGAACTTCAGGCTGGACTCGTGCAGGCGGTTCTGCAGCAGGTCCACCGTGAACCAGGCCAGGTAGGCGGCCAGCAGCAACACGGCGCCCATCAGCCACGGCGTGGCGAGGGCCCAGGGAATGGCGC
>JBJMWF010000341.1:0-6556 GCA_045810265.1 Vitreoscilla sp.
CCAGCAAGTTCGGATTGCGCGGCTTGACCGAGACCATCCGCGCCGAGATGTCGGCCTTGCCGGACGTGCACGTCTGCGCCGTCTATCCGACCTTCGTCGACACCCCGGGCGTGGATCACGGCGCCAACCGGGTGGGCCGGCGCATCAAGCCGCCGTCGCCGATGCTCGACCCGCGCGAGGTCGCGCGGGCGGTCGTGTCGCTGATCGATGCGCCGCGTGCGACCGTGATGGTGGGCGCCGCCGTCGGCGCGCCGGCGCGCTGCGCGCACGCGCTGGCGCCACAGCTCACGGGCCGCATCGGACGCTGGGCGATGGAGAAGGCGTTGTCGCGCGCCGGGCCGGCCGACACGGGCAACGGCAACCTGTTCGAACCCTCGGCCGGCACCGACATCGACGGCGGCCACCGGCGGCCGTCGTCCTTGCCCCTGGCGCCACTGGCCGTCGGCGCCGTGATCGCGCTGGGAGTGGGTCTTCTCGCATCGAAGACCGCCCGGAAACGATTCGCCAGCCTTTAGACGGCCGAGGGAGCGCGTCCTTGTCGGGCGCCGTCGAGGAAGCTCGCGCCGACGGCCCGTCAGGCCACCGGGGTGCCGCGCTCCAGCGTGCCGCGCATGCGCTCGGCCATCACGGCGCCCGAGGCGCGCAGGATCTCGTAGGCCAACTCGGGCTGGCTGGCCAGCATCTCGTCCAGCCGCGGGCGGCTCAGCGCCCAGACCACGCTCGGTGCGATCGCATCGACCTGCGCCATGCGCATCGTCTCGCCGAACAGGGCGGGCTCGCCAACGATGGCGCCGGCGCGCAACAGCGCGATCTTGGCGGCCGACGTGGCGGTGCCGCGCACGTAGACCTGCAGCGTGCCCGACTCCAGGAAGTACATCGTGCGGTCCGAATCGCCCTGGTAAATCAGGACGTCGCCGCCCTTCATCTCGCGGCGGATCAGGTACGAGCCCACCACGCGCCAGTTCTCCGGCGAAAAGCGCGGCCGGAATGCGTCGTACGCATTCAGCGTGTGGATGGACTGAACCAGGTTTGCAACATTCATTCTCTAATCCTCGCCCGATGGCGCCCGGCCCCTGTGTTGGGTCGTGGCGAGCCATCGTGCCTGTCATCAGGCATTTGACACCAATTGTCACGTGCCGTCCGGGTCGGGGCAAGGCAAAGCGCGACGTCCGTCGGTGCCCACACGCCGTCTGTCGTGTCCGCGGAACGGATGCGGCTTGCGAGACGCTCGTGGAGCGGTCAGCGGCGGCGGCATGCGCTCACTTCGGTAGCCGGAGGAGAGGCCCTGCGAGCGTTCGGCCGACGACTGGGACAACGCTGGTCCACTGCGGGCGATCAAGGCAGCGCTGTCAAAGAGCCTGTGAGCGTTGTCCGTGGCGACGCCCAGCTCGGCCGTGGCAAAACGGTCGAGCACGGCGCAGGGAAGAAGTCACACTGCACTGGCAACAAGCGCAGTCCGCATTGATGCCAATGGTTTGCCGTCCGATACTGGAAGACGGAGGCCAACACGACGTGTCGAACAGCAACAAGCGCCGCCCTTGCGTGTCCGGGGGGTTCACCCTGATCGAGGTGCTGCTGGTCATCCTGCTGATCGGGATCCTGGCGACGGTCGCGTTGCCGTTCTATAAGGGCTACAGGGACAAGGCTCGCGTCCTGCAGGCCGTCAACGACATCACGGCGATCGCGTCGGTTGCAAGCAATTACTGGAACGACAACCACGCCTATCCCGCCGGCCTCGCGGACATCGGCATGGCGGGAAGACTCGATCCCTGGGGACGCCCTTACGTGTACTACAACATCGATGCCAACGGAAAGGGCGGCGCGCGCAAGGATCACGCGCTCAATCCGCTCAATACCGATTTCGACATCTACAGCATGGGAGCGGACGGCGTGTCGAAGCACCAGATCACCCAGAAGGACAGTCTGGACGACGTCCTGCGCGCCAGCAACGGTGCCTTCGTCGGCCTGGCGTCGACCTTCTGAACGCGAGACAACGTGCCACATCTTTCCTGGTCGTGGCTGCGTCGGCGCCTAGCGTGGCGCCTGTGCCTGCTGTTCGTCGCCGGAGCCATGCTGCCCGTGGCGTTGTCCGATTGGCTGGTCATCTCGGTGATGGACGGACTGGCGCAGAAGATGGACGCCGACAAGCGCACGGCAGCGGTCCGAGCCACCAGCCGCCAGGTGCTGGATCGCATCAGGTTGGGTGAGGTGCTGTTGCAGTCACTGGCGGACGCCGGCCGCGACGCCCGCGTCTCCCCGGCACCGGTGTTCGACCGGGTCTGGTGCGCGCAGTCTGCCGCGGCGACCCCACAGGACGATCGCTCAGACGCCAGCTTGCACGATGCCTGGCTGCAGGCGCGGCCTGGCAAGCCGATCCTTCCGGAGCAGCTGGCCATGACGACGGGCGATCCTCCGCGCGTGCTGGTGGCGACCGCATCGAGCAGCGGGCAACCCTGCATCGGCCGGCTCGCCGCCGACTACCTCTGGGAGCCGCTGCGCAACGGCGCCGAGGATGGGGTGTGGACGGTGCGCGATTCGGCCGGGCGCCTCTTGTCGCAAGCCACCGGCGCCGACGCGGACGGCGCGTTCGCGCGGTCGGCGAGCACGCAGACGCATTCCGCCAGGCTGTTCCTGGGCTCGAACGACGCGGCGCTGGAGTGGACGTTCGTCCAGGCCACGCCCGGCGCGCGCGTCGACTGGCACCAGCAACCCGTGCTGGCCTGGCTGCTCGCCGTCGCGGCGGGAACCTTGCTCACGGTGGGCCTGGCTGGCCAGAGCCGGATCCGGCGGGCGTTGGCGCCGCTGGAACGGCTCACCGAAGGCACGCGCCGTCTCACCAAGGGTGACGCATCGGCGCGCGTCGACATCCGGCGCGACGACGAGCTGGGCGAGCTGGCCGACGCCTTCAACGACATGGCCGCCAGGCTCCAGCAGCGTGAGGCCCAGCTCTATTTCCGTGCGGTCCACGACGACCTCACTGGCCTGACCAATCGGTTCGGCCTGCACCAGGAACTTCAGCGGCTGCTGCCCGCAGACGGCGCCCGGAGCGAGCTGGCGGTGCTCTTCGTCGACCTGGATCGCTTCAAGGATGTCAACGACCGCCATGGTCACGCCACCGGCGACGAGGTACTTCGACAGGCGGCCGATCGCCTGCGGCTGCTCGCCGGCGACGGGGTCTGCGTGGCACGCAAGGGCGGCGACGAATTCGTCGTGGTGATCAGCGGGCCGGGGTCGGAGACGCGTGCCCGCGCAACCGGCGCCGGCATCGTGGCCGCCATGGCGCAGCCCTTCACGCTGCCGGAAGCCGACCACAGCTGCGGTGCCAGCGTCGGCATCGCACTGTGCCCGGCGCACGCCACCGACATGCTGGAACTGCTTCGCTGCGCCGACATCGCGTTGTACGAGTCGAAGAACACGGGCCGCGGGCGCTTCACGCTGTTCGACCCGGCGCTCGATGTCGAGCTGCGCCGTCGACACGACCTGCTGGCCGCCCTCAGGACGGCGTTGGATCAGCGCCAGCTGGTCGTCCATTTCCAGCCGCGCATCTCGGCCGACGCTCGCATCATCGAATCGGCCGAGGCGCTGGTGCGCTGGCACCGGCCGGGGCTGGGCATCGCGTTGCCGGACGAATTCATCGCGCTGGCCGAAAGCTCAGGCTTGATCGACGCGCTGGGCCTGCATGTGCTGGACGAGACCCTGCGCCAGCTGGCGCTGTGGCGGCAGGCCGGGATTCGGCTCAAGCGGATCTCGGTCAATGTCTCAGCCCGGCAGTTCGAAAGCGGCGCGCTGGTGGCACGCGTCCGCGAGGCGCTGCTGCGGCACGCCGTCGCGCCGTCGTTGCTGGAGCTGGAGGTCACCGAGAGCCTCTTGTGCGGGGAAGTGGCGCTGGCGGGCAGCCAGCTCGCCGAGCTGCGCGCCATGGGCGTCACCATCGCGATGGACGATTTCGGCACCGGCTACTCGTCGATGGCGCTGCTTCGAACGCTTCCTATCGACGTGATGAAGATCGACCGTGCGTTCGTGCGCGATCTCGAGACCGATCCGAATGCCGTGGCCATCGCGCGCACCATCGTCACGCTCGGTCGATCGATGCATTTGCGGCTGGTCGCCGAGGGCATCGAAACGTCGGGGCAGGCTAAATTGCTGCACGAGCTGGGCTGCGACGAGCTGCAAGGCTATCTCTTCGGAAGGCCGATGCCTGCCAAGGAATTCGAGCTGCTGCCGGGCCTGCGCCGGCCGATCGACGCCGCTCCCGTGGCTGCCGGCTAGTTCTCGCCGCGCATGCCGTGCGACGGCGGTCGACGGCGCCGCTGCTTCGATGTGATGCTGAGGCGCGACCAGTCCGGAGGAAGCGCTCACCGACACCGCTTCCAGATCTTTGAAGCCGTCACGTCGGGACTGTCGCGTCCGAGCGCTTTCTTGCCCGTACGGGCGATCCGGATGGAAGAACATGCCGTCAAGACGGCTACCCGAAAATGGGGAGGCTGGCGCTTGCGCCGGCCCCCTGCGCCAGTGACGCGGCGGCGCTTGCATACAAACGCTTGTGCGCACGAAATTTGCCAATGTTCATCGCTTCATTTTTCCGAAACACTAAGGAGACATCGCGATGAAATCCGTCACGTTGATTCACGCTGTGGCCGCCGCGTGCGCCATGGTTGTCGCGGGGGCCGCAGCGGCCGCGCCCGTCTATCCTGACTTCACGGTCGACACCTCCGCGCTCGGCGGCGGCGGCAGCCTGGGGACGTTCGTTGCGAACGACATCAGCGGCCAGTATCACGAGCAACTGACCTTCACCTCCGCGTCGACCTTCACCGTGAGCCTGAACTTCACGGCGCAGGGCTTCAACTACGACGACACCGACGCAGCGGCGTCGAAGAGCTACTCGGCCGCGCAGACCGGCCTGGGCTCGAACTACGGGTTGCTGGCCACCCTGACGGGCACGGGCACCTACAGCACCAGCGGCGGCACGACCACGTTTTCGCTCGACCCGGGCGGCCTGCTGAACGTCAGCTACGACGCCGGCGGCAATGCGACATTCACCGCCCCGACCACGGTGGGCGGCGCCTACACCATCGACGCCAACGGCGACGTCGTCACGACGCTGGCCACCGGCAGCACCCTGACCGGCAACGGCACCGTGAGCTGCTCGGCGCCCAATCTGTGCGGCGCCTTCGGCCAGGAGACGTCCTTCGCGCTGACGCCGGCCGGTTCGAGCTTCTTCGTCTCGCCGAACCCGTTCTACAACCTGAGCCTGCAATCGGGCCAGTTCGAAGGCTTCCCGGTGGTCGTGGGCGAAACCATCACCTCGTCGGGCTCGCTCAACGCCGTCTTCGCGAGCTCGGTGCCCGAGCCCGCACCGCTGGCGATGATGGGCTTCGCGCTGGTGGGCTTCCTGGCCGCCCGCCGCCGCCGCGTCTGATCGTCCTCGCGGCACGCGAGTGCCGCAACATCGCGGAGCGCGTTGCGACGCTCCGCGTCAAGTGCAGAGCGCACTCCGCGACCCCATGGCGGAGTGCGTTTTCATTTGCCGATGCAAAAGCGCCCGAAGATCTCGCCCAGCAGGTCATCGGCGGTGAACTGCCCGGTGATCTCGCCGAGCGCGCCGTGCGCGAGGCGCAGTTCCTCGGCGAACAGGTCGAGCGCGGCGTCCCGCTGATCCGCGTGCGACTGGGCGAGCTGCAGGTGGTCGTCCGTGCGCGCGAGCGCCTGCACGTGACGCGTGCGCGCGATGAACACGCCTTCGGGCACATGCGTGGCACCGGCACGTTCGAGCAGGGCGTCACGCAGTGCGTCCAGGCCGGCACCAGTCTGGGCAGACAGCGCGAGCGCGCCGTCGGGCAGCGGCCGATCCGGCGCGAGGTCGCGCTTGTTGAACACGTGCAGCGGCTCGGCGGCGTGCGCGCGGGCGAGCTCGTCGGCGATGGCGGCGTCGTCGGCGCGGGCCTGCGCATCGTCGGCCCGGCTCAGGTCGTGCAGGAACAGCACGGCGTCGGCCTCGCTGATCGCCTGCCAGCTGCGCGCGATGCCCAGCTTCTCGACCTCGTCGCTGGCGTCGCGCAGGCCGGCGGTATCGATCACGTGCACCGGCACGCCGTGGATCTGGATCGTCTCGGTGATGCGGTCGCGGGTCGTGCCGGCGATCGGCGTGACGATGGCCAGCTCGGCGCCGGCCAGCGCATTCAGCAGCGAGCTCTTGCCGACGTTGGGCGCACCTGCGAGCACCACGCGCAGGCCCTCGCGCAGCAGCGCGCCCTGGCGCGCGCGCGCCATCACGGCTTCGAGCTGGGCCCGGATGTCGGCCAGTTGCCGGCGGGCGCCGGCGCGTTCGAGGAAATCGATCTCCTCTTCGGGGAAGTCCAGCGTCGCCTCGACCAGCATGCGCAGGTGCACGATGCGCTGCGCGAGGCCGTCGATCTCCTTTGAAAAGGCGCCGGCGAGCGAGCGGCCGGCGGAACGCGCGGCGGCCTCGGTGCTGGCATCGATCAGGTCGGCGACGGCTTCCGCCTGGGCCAGGTCCAGCTTGTCGTTGAGGAACGCGCGCGCCGTGAATTCGCCG